>JBCDAH010000004.1:0-61119 GCA_039186015.1 Pseudomonadota bacterium | reverse complement strand
GTTTTATGGATGCGCGTTTTGATACTTTTTCATTGGTGCCAGGTGCTTGTTTGGCCAAGCACCCGGCTTACATAAGCCTGTTATCTGCAATAAAGGTTATGCAACCCATTCGTTGCGCTAAAGTCCATTCACCGGAACTTTAAGGACCTTATTGCCGTCCTCATCGGTCGGAACTTCTCCGGCGCGAATATTCACTTGGAGTGAAGGTATAATCAGCTTTGGCATGGCCAATTGCGCGTCCCGCTCCGTGCGGAATTTGATGAATTCTTCACGGCTTTTGCCGCCGCCGACATGGATGTTATTCGCTTTTTCCTCCGCGACCGTCGTTTCCCACCGAACTTCGCGTCCGTTGGGCCCGTAGTCGTGGCAAATGAACAAGCGCATCTCATCCGGCAGGGCGAGAACCTTCTGGATGGAGTCGTAAAGCTGTCCGGCATCGCCGCCCGGGAAATCGGCGCGTGCGCTGCCGCCGTCCGGCATGAATAGCGTATCGCCGACAAACGCGGCATCACCGATGACGTGGGTCATGCAGGCCGGCGTATGCCCCGGCGTGTAAATGGTGAAGGCTGGCATCGATCCGATGCTGTAGGTGTCGCCGTCGTCGAACAAGCGGTCGAATTGGCTGCCGTCGCGGCGGAACTCTGTGCCCTCGTTGAAGACTTTCCCGAAAGTGTCCTGGACGACGGTGACGTTGCGGCCGATGCCGATCTTGCCGCCCAACTTGCCCTGGATATATGGCGCTGCGGACAGATGATCAGCGTGGACGTGCGTTTCAATCAGCCATTGCAGCTGCAGGCCGCGGGCTTTGATTTGGGCAATGAGTTCGTCTGCATGGGCAAATGTGATGCGGCCGGCGGCGTAATCGATGTCCATGACCGAGTCGATGATCGCGCAGGCGTTGGATGCCGGGTCCTTTACGATGTAGCTGATGGTGTTGCTCTCTTCGTCCAGGAAGCCTGTGACGTCCGGTTTCACGGTCATATCCACAGGATAAGCAATCATGTTGGTCTCCCCGGTTCCATCGAACTCTATCTTGTCTTTCCAGTAAGTTAGACTGCAGGCGGGAGACCGCAAGGCAATTGGTATGGGAGCGACGACGCGAACCGCTGTGATGTCGATCTGTCGGGACGCATTTGAGGCAAGGTGCCGAATTCATTGACATTGCGGCTCACGGCATGCTCTGCGAGGTTCAGCGGTAGTCCAAGCGTGTTGCAGGCAACGTCAGAGGCGAGCGGAAAGGAAAAAATGCATGTTGGTCGGTGTGCCGAAGGAGACCAAGAGCCACGAGTACCGCGTTGGGTTAACGCCAGAGAGCGTCGCGGAACTCGTGCATAACGGGCACGAGGTCTTGGTCGAAACGCAGGCGGGCATCGGGATTGGCGCCAGCGACGACGACTACACCGGCGCAGGCGCAAGCATTGCGTCGGACGCAGATGCCGTTTTCGCCAGCGCCGAGCTGATCGTAAAAGTGAAAGAACCGTCAGACGTGGAGCGCAAGAAGCTCCGTCCGGGCCAGGTTCTGTTTACGTATCTGCACCTTGCACCTGACGCGGCGCAGACACGCGATCTTGTCGCGTCCGGCGCGGTTTGCATTGCCTACGAAACCGTTACGGACGATGACGGTGGTCTGCCGCTGCTCAAACCGATGAGCCAGGTTGCCGGACGCATGTCGGTACATGTCGGTGCGCATTGTCTCGAGAAAGGTGCTGGTGGGCGCGGCGTGCTGCTCGGCGGTGTGCCTGGTGTGATGCCCGGTCGCGTCACCGTGATTGGTGGTGGCGTCGTTGGTTTCAATGCGGCGCAAATGGCTGCCGGTCTTGGGGCTGATGTTACAATTCTTGACCGAAACCCCGCTGTACTCGAGCGTTTGGCCATTCACTTTGAGTCCCGCGCCAAGACGCGCTTCTCCAGCCGGTCCAACCTTGCTGAAAGCGTCGCGCACGCTGATCTGGTGATTGGTGCCGTTCTGATCCCCGGCGGCGAAGCGCCCAAGCTTGTGACGCGCAGTATGTTGTCGACGATGAAAGCGGGCGCCGTTCTCGTGGATGTGGCGATTGACCAGGGTGGCTGTTTCGAGACATCACGGCCGACAAGCCACGACGACCCGACGTTTGTGGTCGATGGCATCGTTCACTATTGCGTCACCAACATGCCGGGCGCCGTGGCACGGACGAGTACGTATGCGCTCAACAATGTGACGTTGCCCAAGGTTCTCGCAATCAGTGGGCTTGGCTGGCAAGCGGCGCTGCGTGCCGACCGTCATCTTCTGAATGGGCTGAATGTGTGGGACGGCAAAGTCACGTATCGGGCTGTCGCCGAAGCGCTTGGTTACGACCCTGTGGCACCCGAGACTGCGATTGGGGATGGCGGCTAGTTATCGAAAAGTGCGATGCTTGGTTGACTCAGCTCAATGCGATCGTGAATTCTGAATCGAAACTAATGCTGTAACGAAAAAAACGAGGGGCAGGGCCCGTTGCATGATGCGCGGGTCAGCGGTGTTGGGGGCGTAGGCCCCACAGCCGGGAGGCACCCCTATGGCGCTTCAAGCACATTGGACGCCGTTCGACAGTCGCAACCCGATGGTGCCAACTGCCGGGATTGCGGATGTCGATCAACAGCCAGCTTGGTTGCGGCTGCCGTTTGTTCCGGGCCAAGTCTCATCAGACGGTGCGTGCCTGGTCGAGAGCCTGCGCGTCCTCAATCCGTTTGCTGTGGTGACGGCGGTGCAATGCGCCGATCAACGCCGGCGGCCCACTGCTGTTGTTGTTATGCCGATGTCCGGCCACTTCGGCGCATTGCTCTACGATCTCGTGCAGCAGTTGTCACGCGACGTCGACGTCTGGGTTGTCGATTGGACGAATGCCAGACACGTGCCGGAGATCGTGGGCACATTCGGGTTTGCAGATGTTCTGCGGACGATCGCCGATGCATTGACTATGGCTGGTCCTGGTGCCCATCTCGTCGCGATCTGCCAGAGCACCGTTCCAGCAGCGGCTATCGCGACGGCGCTGGTCGAGAGCGACGATCCGGCGAAACCGGCGTCGTTGGCGTTAATCGGTGGTCCGATTGATCATCGCGCGCGGCCGACGCGGCTCTCATCGACGTTGGAGCTGACGCCACTGAGCTGGTATGAGCGCCATGCGATTGTTTCTGTTTCAGAGGGCGCGCCGGGCGCCGGCCGGCTGGTTTATCCCGCTGAAACACATCAGCGGAGCCTCCTCACCTACCTGACGCGTCACCTGTGGCTTGGCGACGATCTGGCCCAAAAGGTGTTCGCCGATGATGGTTCAGAGCCGCAGAGGCTGCCGTTTCTTACGCTCTATACACAGGTTAAAGATATTTCGGCCCGCGTCTTCCTGGAGAGTATTTCAGTTATCTATCACCGTCAGAGTCTTTTGACGGACGGTTTGACGTGGCAGGGCCGGCCCATCCTCCCACGCCGCGTAACGTCGCTTCCTCTCATCACGGTCGAAGCGCCAGATGATGACATTGCCGCACCGGGGCAGACACTGGCCGCTCATCATGTCTTCTCGGCGCTTGATGATCGGCTGCGCAAGCATGTCGTGCTTTCGACCGGAGGGCATTTCTCGCTCTTCCATGGCACGATATGCCGCGCCGAAGTCGTGCCCGCCCTCAGTGCGTTCTGGGCTGATACTGCTCCGGAGACGCCAAACAGGCCTTGCGAGCACGATCGTCTGAGATCATTTCCGCGATAGGCGGAAACGATCTAACGCATCATCACGTAGGTGCCCGGCGCATCACAAAGCGGCAACAGGCCGGTGTCAGGGCAACCCATACGTGGCGGTGATGTCAGCCCGCTTGAGCGCGCGATCAGCCATCGGCTCCACTCCGGCCACCACGAGCCCTCATTTCTTGGCGCCCGGGTCATCCAATTGTCCGGATCCAGGTGCGCTTGAGCATCGTTGCGACTGGCAACTTGATAAGACCGTCGCGGATGACCCGGTTCAGATACAATCCCGGCGTTGTGGCCGCCCGTGGTGAGGACGAATGTCACTTCGGTGTCGGCCAGGAGGTTGATCTTGTAAACTGAGCGCCAGGGCGCGACATGGTCCGTCGTCGTTCCGACCGAGAAGATTGGGGCTCGAATATCGGTTACAGCAATCGGCCGGCCATCGACTGGATAGCGTCCTTCAGCCAGATCGTTGTTCAAGAAGAGACGCCGGAGATACTCGCTATGCATGGCGTACGGCATCCGAGTGCCGTCGGCATTCCAGGCCATCAGCGCATTCATGGACCCGCGCTCACCAAGTACGTATTCCCGAACCATGCGTGACCAGATTAGGTCACGTGAACGCAACATGCGGAATGCGCCGGCCATCTGCGTGGTGTCGAGGTAGCCCTGCTCCCACATCAGATCCTCGAGAAAGCGCACCTGACTTTCGTTGATGAACAGCTGCAGTTCGCCCGGTTCCGTAAAATCGATTTGCGCGGCGAGAAACGTTACGGATGCGAGACGGTGATCGTCGTCGCGCGCCATGGCTGCTGCGGCAATCGCCAGAAGAGTGCCACCCAAGCAATATCCGGCAGTATGGATTTTGCGGTCGGGGATGACTTGGCAGACGGCGTCCAAAGCGTTCATGATGCCGAGCTTGCGATAGTCGTCCATGCGAAAATCTCGGTCGCCAGAGCTCGGGTTCTTCCATGAGATCATGAAAACCGTGTGCCCTTGCGACACCAGATAACGGACAAGCGAATTCCGCGGCTCCAGATCGAGAATGTAGTACTTCATAATCCAGGCCGGCACGATCAAGATCGGCTCTTTCTGGACCTCCGGGGTTTGCGGTTCGTATTGAATGAGTTCGATCAGTTCATTGCGGAATACGACCTTGCCCGGCGTTAACGCGACATCGCGGCCGGCCTGAAACGCATCCGCTCCGGCCGGTGGGCGTTTATTGGTTCGGCGCTCGGCATCTTGCAGCGCGTTTTGGAATCCGCGCGCGAGATTCGCACCGCCCTGTCTGGCCGTTTCCTTCATCAGAACTGGATTTGTCGCCAAAAAGTTCGACGGCGCAATAATATCTAGGATCTGACGTGCGGCGAAGTCGAGCATGCGTTCGTGCTGCTTTGAAACACCGGGAACGCCGGTTGTCGCATTGTGCCACCACTGCTGAGTCAGCAGGAACGATTGCGACATCATGGACCACGGCAGGGCCTGCCACTCGTCATCGTTGAAGCGCTTGTCCTGTTGCAAGGGCTGGATGCACGGGGGACCGGCAGCGCCAGTTGCAAGACAGCGGAGCCCGTAAGCCTGAAGCCGCGTCGATTTCCGGACGGCCTTTTGTATCAGCTGCAACTGTTTGCCTGGTGCAAGCGACAGATGCAGCAGCCAGTCAAAGTAGGCTTCCATGAGTGCAGCCGGCGAAACACCGCCGGTCGCACGAGCAATTGCGGCGTGGTGCGCGCGATCAATGAGTTCCGGGACAATGGACTCCGCGTCTGGCGGCTGCGTGCCCACCGGGTCGGACGTCGGCATTGCGAAGGTTTGCCAAGCCGTGATCGGCCAAAAGCCTGACACATCCACGCCAAACGGCCCTAAGGATCGCGGCGCAGGGTGAACGGGCTCGATTTGTGTGCTGGTTGGCTGCGCGAGTTCACCCGGCTTCTGCCGGGGGGCAGCCAAAGTCGGCAAGCCGGCCGCAGCCGGCGCCGCATCCTGATCCTTGTCTTGCATTTCGACGTCCCAATGATCTCACTGTTGAGGCGTCAATAAAGCGGCCAGCGTGATGGCACCTTGATGATAATCAATTGGCGAGAACCGAACTTATTGTTTAAGGCGATACCCCGTCCGGAAGATCCACCACACGGTGCTGAGGCAAGCTGTCATGAAGACAAATGTCATTGCGAGGCTCAGCCAGATATTCACGTCCGCTTCACCGGTAAAACTCCATCGAAATCCGCTGATCAAGTAAACGACGGGGTTAAAGAGGCTAACCGTTTGCCAGAAGGGCGGAAGCATGTCGATCGAGTAAAACGTTCCGCCGAGGAACGCTAACGGTGTTATGACCAACAGCGGCACAATTTGCAGCTGCTCGAAGTTTTCAGCCCATATTCCAATGATGAAGCCAAGCAGTGAGAACGTAATCGACGTCAATAGCAGGAAGAGCACCATGACGAGCGGGTGTTCAATGCGCAGCGGCACGATGAACGACGCAGTCACGAGGATGATGACACCAAGCAGTATGGATTTCGTCGCCGCCGCCCCAACGTATCCGATGACGATCTCAAAAGCGGAAATTGGTGCGGACAGAATCTCGTAGATCGTGCCGGTGAACCGTGGAAAGTAAATGCCGAATGACGCGTTTGCAACGCTCTGAGTGAGGAGCGAGAGCATAATCAGGCCAGGTACGATAAACGCACCATAGGTCACGCCGTCGATACTTGTGATCCGAGAGCCGATTGCCGCCCCGAATACGACGAAGTAGAGGCATGTCGAAATAACAGGCGAGACGATGCTCTGCATGAGCGTGCGCGCCGTCCGAGCCATTTCGAATTTGTAGATTGCGAGAATAGCGAGATAGTTCATGACTGCCGATCTGTTACCAGGTTGACGAAGATTTCCTCGAGCGAACTCTGGTCGGTTTGGATATCGCGGAACGTGATTCCGCATTCGCTGACGGTGTTGAGGAGACGGGTAATGCCTGTGCGTTCTGCTGTTGTACTGTAGGTGTAGACAAGCTCAGTGCCGTCTGCTGACAACGTCACGTCGTGGTCCACAAGCGGTGGAGGAACTGCAGACAGAGGTGCGTTGAGCTGTAGCGTGAGCTGTTTGCGGCCAAGCTGCCGCATGAGGTCGCTTTTTTCGGCAACGAGGATCAACTCGCCATGGTTTATGACGCCGATGCGATCTGCCATCTCTTCGGCTTCTTCGATGTAGTGCGTTGTCAGGATGATTGTGACGCCGGACTTCTTCAGGCGGCGCACGGTGTTCCACATGTCGCGCCGTAGCTCGACGTCGACGCCGGCCGTTGGCTCATCGAGGAAAAGGATGCGCGGTTCATGCGAGAGGGCCTTGGCAATCATGACCCTGCGTTTCATCCCGCCGGATAAGGTCATGATCATGCTGTTGCGCTTGTCGGCGAGCGAGAGTTCAGACAGGAGCTGCTCGATCTGATCCGGCGCGGGCGGTTTGCCGAACAGGCCGCGCGTGAATGATACCGTACTCCAAACCGTCTCGAATGCGTCGGTCGTGAGTTCCTGTGGCACAAGGCCGATCAACGAACGAGCCTGGCGGTAGTTCGCAACGATATCGTGACCATCAACGCGGATCTGCCCGGCAGTTGGGTTTGCGATGCCGCAGACGGTGCTGATGAGTGTCGTCTTCCCGGCGCCATTCGGCCCCAGGAGTGCGAAGATCTCACCGCGATTGATCTCAAGATTCACAGACTTGAGAGCCTGAAAGCCCGAGGCGTATGTTTTGCTCAGGCCGGATATCGATATGATCGGCTCCAAGGTAAGCCCTCATGTTTCGGTGTTGTCGTGGTGTGTTGTTGTCGTGGCAGAATCGCTATTCGTTGTTTTGCACTTCGCCCGGATGTGTGGCTCACGATCCAACCGGGCAAGTTTTGTCTGCCATCATTGATTTGACATGGATCAGTTTCCCGACGGACAAAGTGTCGATAACGGTTGCCAACGTGCCTGTCGACTGCCGAAGCGGCCGATATCAATGATTCCGAGAGATTGCTAGAATGCAACTGAACTGGAAGCTAGCGCTTGCTGGATTGCCCGTGCTATTGGGCGCCGGATACTTATTGTTCAGCGGGCCGGGTGATCGGCCAGTGCCGGAGGGGGTAACCTCGGGCAATGGGCGGATAGAAGCCGTTCAGGTCGATGTTTCGACAAAGATCGCCGGCCGTGTTGAAGCTGTTTTGCGCAACGAAGGCGATCTCGTTCGCCCCGGAGATGTGCTCGCCAAGATCGATTCGGCGCAGCTTCGCGCTCAACTCTCGAAGGCCGAGGCCGAAATCGCCAGCGCTAAGAGCCAGGTCGCCGAGGCACAGGCCAATGTGGTTCAGGTGGAATCACAGCTCAAGTTGGCCGAGCGGGAACTGGAGCGCGCGGCCCGTCTGGTCAAGCAAGGTCACACCAGCCAGGAAACGTACGATACGCGTCTAAGTCAGCGCGACGTTGCAAAGGCAAGTCTGGCGGCTGCAAAGGCTATTGTCGTTTCCCGTGAGCGCGCGGTTGATGCAGCCGTTGCCGCACGGGCCGAGTTACAGACGCAGATTGACGATAGCACGCTTGTTTCGCCGACTGTCGGGCGCGTTTTGTATCGACTTACGGAGCCCGGCGAGGTCGTGACGTCGGGCGGCAAGATCGTGACGCTTGTCAATCTCGCAGATGTCTACATGGAGATCTTCCTGCCGGCGACGGATGCCCACCGTTTGGCGATCGGATCCGAGGCCCGCATCGTCATTGATGGGACTGACTTTGCCGTGCCCGCGCATGTTTCGTTTGTTTCGCCGGAAGCTCAGTTCACGCCGAAACAGGTTGAGACCGCGAGCGAGCGGCAAAAACTCATGTTTCGGGTGAAGGTGCGCGTGCCGCCTGAGCTGGTCGAGCGGCACATTGACTTTGTCAAAACCGGAATCCGTGGCGTTGCCTATGTCCGCCCCGGGTTTGATCCCCCGGCCTGGCCCGCCTGGCTTGAGCGGCGGTTCGTCCCACCCCCTGCAAATGACTCCGAGGCGGCCTCGTGATTGGCGATCGGGAAAGCCAACCAGCCGTCAAAACGAGCGGGCTGATCCATCGCTACGGCAACGTGATCGCGCTCAATGACCTCTCGTTTGAGGTGACGTATGGCCAATCGGTCGGGTTGGTTGGCCCCGACGGTGTCGGCAAATCGACGTTGATGGGGCTCGTCGCAGGGGCTCGAATGCTGCAGCAAGGTGCGCTGACTGTTCTCGGTGCGGACATGAGACAATCGGCCGACCGTTGGCAGGTGTGCCCTCGAATTGCCTATATGCCGCAAGGACTGGGCAAGAATCTCTACGCCGAACTGAGCATTCTCGAAAATCTCGATTTTTTCGGGAAGCTGTTCGGGCAGTCGCGCGACGAGCGGCGCGATCGCATTGAACGATTGACGGAAGCAACCGGCCTGCATCCGTTCCTCAATCGGCCGGCCGGCAAATTGTCCGGCGGTATGAAGCAAAAGCTGGGCCTGTGCTGCTCCTTGATCCACGATCCCGACCTTCTCATTCTCGACGAGCCGACCACTGGTGTTGATCCCCTGTCGCGACGTCAGTTTTGGGACTTGATTTTCTCGATCAAGGCCGACCGGCCCGGAATGAGCCTGTTGGTGTCAACGGCTTACATGGACGAGGCTGAGGGGTTCGACCAACTGATCGCGATTAATGTCGGGCGGGTGATTGGGACTGGAACGCCGCGCGAACTCATGGAGCAGACCGGTACCAGCAATCTGGAGGCCGCCTACGTCGGTTTGCTCCCGGAAAAAGAGCGCAGAGAGGCTGGCGGGGTCGTTCTGCCGCCGCGTGTTCGGGGACAGGGCGAGCCTGCGATTGTGGCGCGGGGCTTGACGCGTCGGTTCGGCGATTTCACCGCCGTCGATAATGTCGACTTCACGATCGAGCCCGGTGAGATCTTCGGTTTCCTCGGTTCGAATGGTTGCGGCAAGACGACCACGATGAAAATGCTGACAGGTCTCCTACCGCCAAGCTCCGGTGAGGCCTTTTTGTTCGGCGCGCAGGTTGATGCCGGTAGCCTCGATGTGCGGATGCGTGTCGGCTACATGTCACAAGCATTTTCGCTCTACGGTGAATTGACCGTGCGCCAGAATTTGGAGCTGCATGCGCGCCTGTTCCACCTTGGAGCAGAGAAGTCTCGCACGCGTATCCGGGAGCTTGCGGAACGCTTCGATCTCAACGGACACATGGACGATCTCTCCGGCGGATTGCCGCTCGGGCTGCGGCAACGCCTGTCGTTAGCCGTGGCCGTGCTGCACGAGCCGGACATGCTGATTCTCGACGAGCCGACGTCGGGTGTTGACCCGGTGGCTCGCGATGGCTTCTGGGAGTTGTTGATCGACCTGTCGCGACGCGACAACGTGACGATTTTCATCTCGACGCATTTCATGAGCGAGGCACTGCGTTGCGATCGTATCTCTCTTATGCACGCGGGCAGAGTTCTCGCGGTCGGTGCGCCGGAAGAGCTGGTTGCGCGAAGCGGCAAGGATACGCTTGAGGACGCCTTCATCGCGGCCATGATCGAGGCGGGCGGCGAAACAGATCAGCCGGAGGTCCGTTCCGGCGAGAGCAAAGCCGTCATTACTCGTGATAGCGTCTCCAGCGAACAGACGGCTGGGCGCAGTTCGTCGGGGTGGTTTCGTCTGAGCCGCGCGTTGGCCTACAGTTACCGCGAAACGATGGAAGTGCTCCGCGACCCTGTACGTCTGGGGTTTGCGTTCGTCGGCAGCACGATTTTGCTGTTTATCTTCAGCTATGGAATCACGACCGATGTCGATCGGTTGGACTTTGCCGTGCTTGATCAGGATCGCAGCGCCCAGAGCCGCGCATACATTGCTGAGTTTGATGGCTCTCGCTACTTCCGACAGGCTGCACCGCTGACGAGTCAAACCGATCTTGAGGCCCGCCTGGCCGGAAATCAGGTCTCGGTCGTTCTTAGAATTCCGCCGTCGTTCGGTCGGGATATCAAGCGCGGTGGGCGACCGACGGTTTCGGCCTGGATCGATGGTGCGAATACGATGCGTGCGGTTACGATGAGCACGTATGTCAGCGGCGTTCACAGCCAATTTCTCGCAACACGCAGCGCCACAACCGGGGAGCAAACCCAGCCAAAATCAGTTGCAACGCTGGAAACGCGCTATCTCTATAACCCGACGTTCGAGAGCATCTATGCCGTTGCCCCAGCCGTGCCGGCCATGTTGCTGATCCTGTTTCCCGCCATCTTAATGGCTGTGAGCGTGGCGCGTGAGAAAGAAATCGGCACCATCACCAATTTCTACGTGACACCGACACGGCGGCTCGAGTTTTTGATCGGGAAGCAACTTCCATACATTGCGTTGGCGATGGCGAACTTTGTCATCATGACGAGTGTCGTCGTCTGGTTATTTGGCGTCCCGTTGAAAGGTAGTTTGTTGACGTTGACCTGTGGCGCCGTGCTGTACGCGGCCGTCACGACCGGTCTGGGGCTTTTGATCGCCACGTTCGTATCCAGCCAGGTTGCCGCTGTATTTGCTGCAGCCATCATCTCCATGATGCCGACAATGCAGTTTTCCGGCTTTCTGCAGCCTGTTTCCGCATTGGAGGGCGGCGCCCGCGTCATCGGGACCCTGTGGCCGACGACATATTACATGCACATGAGCGTCGGCGCATTCACGAAAGGGCTAGGGCTTGCTGACTTGTCGACCGACATGATCGCATTGATCGCGTTCATTCCGGCGTTTCTGATCGTGGCCGTTGTCGGCTTGAAAAAACAGGAGCGCTAGCGGTGCGTTTACTTTCGAACATCTATTGGCTTGGCACGAAAGAAATCCGCAGCGTCTCACGTGACGCTGTTATGATTTTTCTCATTTTGTGGGCTTTTGGGCCGGGCATTACGGAACGTGCGCGCGCGCTGAAGGACAATGTGAACAACGCAAGTATTGCATTTGTAGATGAGGACCGGTCGGCTCTCTCGCGAAAACTGCGTAGCGCTATTTTGCCACCCTATTTCAAGCCGGCGGAGCTCATTGAAGCGACCGAAATGGATGCCGCTGTTGATCGCAGTGAATACACGTTCATCGTTGTCATTCCGCCGAACTTCGAGGCCGACCTTCGCAAAGGTTTGACGCCCGAATTGCAGTTGAACATAGATGCGACGGCAATCATCCAGGCTGCAACGGGCGCTGGCTATCTCCAAGAGATGCTGATGACCGAAATCGCGCGGTTTGCCGGGCGTGCGGATGTTGCCAGGATTGCGGCTGTTGAGCTTATCACACGGCGGGCTTTCAATCCGAATGGCGAGCAAGTTTGGTTTCAGTCCGTTGTTGCGCTGTTGGATCAGCTTTCATTGCTGACGATTGCGCTGACGGGGGCGGCCCTTTTGCGCGAGCGTGAGCATGGCACGATCGAGCATTTGCTGGTCATGCCGCTGACATCATTTGAAATCGCGATGGCAAAGGTTCTGGCCAACGGGCTTGTGATCCTCGTGGCATTCACGATCTCGATGTGGCTGGTTGTAGAGTTCTGGCTAGGTGTGCCCATCGCGGGTTCGCGACTCCTGCTGGGTTTCGGCACAGTGCTTTACCTGTTCTCTGCCGCTGCAATTGGAATCTTCTTAGGAACGGTGGCCCGGACCATGGCGCAGTTCTCGCTCTTGCTGCTCATGGTGATCATGCCGATGATGATGCTCTCGGGCGGGATGACGCCGATCGAGAGCCAGCCTGAGTGGCTGCAGCCGATTACGCTGTTACTGCCGTCTCGGCACTACATGGCGTTCGCCCAGGCGGTCATATTTCGCGGTGCCGGGTTTGACGCCGTATGGGTCGAATTCCTCGCGACGGCAGTTCTCGGTGCTGTGTTCTTGGGCGCAAGCCTTGTGCTGTTCCGACGATCGATTGCGGTGAGCCGATGATGCGGCCGGGGCGTCACTGTTACGTGAGAACGAAACCTTCGTAGCCATTCTCTGCGACTTCGTTACAGATCCGGCGATAGCGCGGCAGACCACCAGCATACGGCATAAACACGCGCGGTTTGCCCGGAATATTGGCGCCCAGGTACCAGGAGTGGCCGGCCTGAGGAAGCAGCGTGCTGTCCGCGGCTTCGTTGACCTGCGCGACCCACATGTTCACCGCCTCTGCACTGGTTTCAATTCGCGCAAGATCTTTCTCGCGCATGTGGCGGATACAATCGGTGATCCACTCAACGTGCTGCTCAATGGCAACGGGCATGTTGCACAGCACTGACGGGCTGCCTGGGCCTGTGATCGTAAAGAGGTTCGGGAAGCCCGCGACCTGAAGCCCGAGATAGTTTTGAGGGCCCGCAGCCCATGCGTCAGCTAGCGATCGGTTGTCCCGGCCGCGAATGTCCATGCGCAGGAGTGGGCCAGTCATCGCGTCAAACCCGGTCGCGAAGACGATGACGTCGAGCGGATAATGCGACGTGTCGGTTCGGATGCCGTTGGCTGTAATGGTTTCAATCGGCGACTCCCGCAGATCAACCAGTGTGACGTTCGGCCGATTGAAGGTCTCGAAATAATTGGTGTCGATCGGTGGCCGCTTAGAGGCGTAGGGATGATCGATACTGGAAAGCTTCGCTGCCGTTTCGGGGTCTGAGACGATCTCGCGAATCTTGGCCTTGATGAATTCTGCTGCCGTATCGTTGGCGGCCTTGTCGAACGGAATATCATGGAACGCGGCGCGAAATTGTAGTCCGCCGCGCTCCCAAGCTGCCTCGTAGATTTTTTGCCGCTCGGCCGCGCTGACATCGAAGACTTTTTGCTCGGATATCGTGAACGCGTGACCGGCAGGTGTGATGCGCGTTGTTGCGCGGATCTCATCGAAGTTGTCGCGAATGTGGTCTTTGAAGTCTTGGCTCAACGGCCTGTTCCGCGCCGGGACGCTGTAGTTGGCGGTGCGCTGGAAGACTGTCAAATGCGCCGCAGTTTCGGCAATGACGGGGGCACTTTGGATGCCGGTTGATCCCGTTCCGATCTGGCCAACCCGCTTTCCGCTGAAGTCAACGCCGACGTGGGGCCACTCGCCGGTGTGAAACCATTGACCTGTAAAATCACCCAGGCCGGGGATCTTCGGGATATTCGCGGCCGAGAGGCAGCCGACCCCGGTAATCAGGAATTGCGCTGAAAGAGTCTTGCCGTTCTCGGTGCGCACGCGCCAACGGTTGGCGGCTTCGTCGTAGTGCGCGGATTTGACTCGAGTTGAGAGCTGGATGTCTTTGCGCAGGTCCAGCTTGTCGGCGACGAAGTTCAAGTATTGTAAGATTTCGGGTTGCGCCGGATAGCGTTCGCTCCATTCCCAGTCTTTCACCAGATCGTCGGAGAAGCTGTAGCAATAGGAATGGCTTTCGGAATCGCACCGGGCACCGGGATAGCGGTTCCAGTACCACGTTCCGCCCACGCCGCCGGCTGCCTCAAGCACGGTCACGGCCAGTCCGAGACGGTCCCGGAGGCAGTGGAGCTGATACAAGCCGGAAAACCCGGCACCGATCACGATGGCATCCAGAGGCCGGTCAGTCGGGTGCTGCGCCGCGATGCCATTCTCGTTCTCATGTGTTGCGCTCATGACGTCTCTCCTTGACGCTTTCTTCGGAGGATCGCCGGGTCAGGCGTCATGCGCAACCCCTGCCGCTTCGTACAAGGGCATTTCTCAAAGTCGGAAAGCGTGCGCGCGAGTCTTTAGGGGCGGCGTTGACACATGAATGGCGCAGGCGAAACCCGTTTCGCCGCCAATGCGCCTCACGCGCTCTGCCCCGACGTCAATGGTGGCTCGTTGCCTGCGACGTTTCACGTTCCTGGGCGATGCGTTCGGCTTCCTTTCCGTACACTTCCTCGAAGTGATCGAACTCGGTTTCGAAGTACGCCGTCCCTTGCGTGGCAGCGCGCAACGACGTGGCTAGCGAGTCATGCGCACTCTGCGGCAAGAGCGCGCGGAAGACATCCCAGCCTCTGGCGTTAGGGTTGCGATCAAAGCCAAGCACCTGGCCGTGGAGCGTGGAAATCAGCGAGACAAGGTCGCCACAAAAGGGCGACGGCACATGGATTGTCACACTCTCAATCGGCTGCAACAGAACGGAGCCGGCCTGCTCAAAGCCCTCGCGAACACCCATCCGACCGGCGGCGCGGAAGGCGAACTCGTTGCTGTCGACGGAGTGGTGTTTTCCATCGGTCAGCGTGACGTTCACGTCGACAACGGGAAACCCGCGAGGACCGCTCGCCGTTGCTTCTCGCGCTCCGGCTTCGACCGCCGGAATGAACTTCGCAGGTACAGTTCCACCCTTCACCGTTTCATTGAAACCAAACCCCTCACCGCGATTGGCTGGCGTTATCGTCATGACGACGTCGGCAAACTGACCAGACCCGCCTGTCTGCTTGCGATGGCGATAGTGAACCGTGGCGGGCCTGGCCGGCGTTTCGCGATAGTTTGCTTCGACGGTTGCTTCCGCGACTTGCAAACCAAACGTGCTCTTCAGGCGTTCGTGCAAGCGCCGCAAGTGCATGGGTCCCTGGACCTGGACAATCGGGTGGCCGCTGTTTTCATCACGGGTGACCATCATGCCGGGATCTTCTTCGGCAAGCAGGCCGAGCACGGTCGTGAGCCGGCTTTCGTCGGTTTCCGTCTTGGCAATCAGCTGGCGGCTCATCATTGGGGGTGTTGGCCGTGAAACGGCGCGCAGATCTGTCGCCTCGCCTGCGGTGACGAGCTGGCCAACTTTGAGAAAGTCCGATTTCACAGCCAGGCCGATGCTGCCCGTCGCAAGTTCGCTCTTGGTGGTCGCATTCTCTCCTCCAACCTGGAGAAGTGGGCCCAAGTTCGAGCCGCACAAGCTTTGGCCCTGTCGAACTTGATCGCCCAAGGCGCGCAGGAACACGACCTTTCCGGCATGCTGGCGCTGGTCGGCATGGAAGGCCACCGCACTCGCCGACCGGTCGCACGGTGTGCGCGTGTGTTGCGCGAGACGTTCGCGCAGGGCATCGGCGTCCGGGGCCTCATGCCGCAGCGCCTTCATGAGCCGGCGAATGCCGTTGTTGTGCTCGGCCGATCCCAGAAACACGGGGATGAGTTGCGTACTCTGGAGGACCTTGGATGCGATCGAATAGAGGGCCGTCGAGTCCGGGCTCCGGTCTTCGATCAGTTCCTCGAGAAGCCAATCATCGACCTCGGACAACTGTTCGAGCAGCTCGTCACGTGCCTCATGCTCTCGGTTGGCCACGCTGTCCGGCATCTGGACCAGCGCTGACGGCTGACCGTCCCGATACTGCCATGCGCGCTCCGAAATGAGATCGACTGCACCGACAACCTTTTCTCCGTCCCGTATCGGAACCTGGCGAAGAATGAGTGGATGGTTGGCGAACTCCTGCAGGCTTGAGACGACATCGCGAATGCGACCTTTCGGTTCGTCCAGCCGATTGATCAGGATCATACAGGGCGTGCCGGCTTCTTCAGCCGCCCTGAGATAAGGTGCGGCAAGCACCGCCTTGTCCGGGTCTGGTGAGACTACGACAATCGCGACGTCCGACGCGAGCAGCGCCATTTGCGTGTGGCTGATATCTTCAATAGCGCCTGGGCAATCAATGCCGTGCCAACTCTCGCCAAACGCGTCGAAACGAACCACGCGGATGCCGCTTTGACTCTGTGTCTCGTGCGCCGGGCCGTCAATGCGCGCAAATTGATCGAGCAGCGTTGATTTGCCGGTTTGAGATGGGCCGATAACCGAAAAGCACCTCACGACGTATTCCTCCGTGGGCGCGATCGGTTATTGTTTCGGAGCAATCCAAAATGAAGATTGCGTCCGTTGACACTTTGGTCAGCGGGAGCGTTCGGCTTCGATTTCGCGGCAGACTGCCGCATCGGAGCCGACGGCACCCGTGTGTCGCCCGCAATGGGCGGGCGAGGTTTTCGCGCCGTCACACATCCTGTGTCCACGACGGAAGAATTGCAAGATTGTCCGACATAGTTCGATAATCCTAGGCACCATGCCGGACAGTGTTGTTGCACGCAGCGAGACGGGTGTGCTCGAATTCCGTTGCCGCCTTTAGGTCTCGTAGCCCGGAGGTGGCACAAAGCCGCCGATCTCCTGCTCAACGAACCGCGCGAAAGCAATGGCCGTCTTGTCGCGGCCGGAGCCGGCGATCGCCTGATATCCAACCGGCAGGCCGTTCGCGATAACACCGCAGGGGCCGACGCTTGATGGAAGGTAAACAACGCCGGAATAGCCGGCCCAAAACAATTGATCTGTTGTCGGAGCTGGTGTGCCGTTCACCGGAATCTTGCGTTGCCAGCGTTCGCCAACCTGGTCATGCGGCCACGCAGCCGACGCAGCGACCGGGCACAGAAGAATGTCCCAGTCCTCGAAAAACGCATTGAACGTGCGGCGCATCTGGTGGCGCTCATTGTTGAGCGGCAGCCACGCGCGGTGAGACAGCGTGACACCCCGCATCATCCGCTCCAGATACGGTTCCGCTCCAGGCGCGCCCTGGTCCAAGGCATCGCGCCATCCGGCGATTTCCGCGTCCGGCGTTCTGGCCGACGTTGCCGCGCGCAAGAGCAGAACATAGATTTCGTGCAAGCGTGCGGTATCGAGATCCGGCTCGATCTCTTTCACCGTCGCACCGGCCCGGCTGATTTTGTCGACAAGGTCTTGGAGCTTGGCGGCGTACGTTGCGTCGACGTCTGAGTTTGGGTCGGAGAGTTTGACCGCGACCCGAAGGTCCTTCGGTGACTTCGCGTGACACTGTGGCAACGTCAGCGTCCAAGCGACACCGTCAATCTCGTCCGGGCCGGCCATGGCGTCGAGTGCCAGATCCAGGTCGGCTGCGCCGCGTGCCAATGGGCCGACGACGGAGATATCGCCGTAGGCGACCGTGCCAGGCAGCGCGTGCCCTTTCGGTGACACGATGCCCCATGTTGGTTTCAGGCCAAACACGCCGCAATAATGCGCGGGATTGCGGATCGACGCGCCAATGTCACTGCCGATTTCAAGGCCGGTAAGCCCAGCTGCGAGCGCCGCACCCGACCCGCCGGAAGACCCACCCGGAGTGCGTGAAACATCCCAGGGATTGTTGGTGGTCCCGTAGATGTCGTTAAAGCTCTGCCAGTCGGCGAGCATGTGCGGCACGTTTGTCTTTCCGAACACGATTGCGCCCGCGTGTTCCAGCCTTTCGACGGCAAGTGCGCTCGTTTCTGTCACGTTATTCTTGAATTCCGAAACGCCCCATGTTGTGGGGGAACCCGCCACCGTATAGCTTTCCTTAACGGTCATTGGCACGCCGTGCAGCGGTCCCCAAACTTTGCCGTCGGCGATGGCCTGATCAGCTTGGCGGGCACGTTCACGTGCGGCGTCTGCATTCATCCATATGATTGCATTGAGCTGCGGGTCGTATCGCGTGACACGGTCTAGAAAGTGATCGAGGACGGCTTCAGCCGTCAGAGATCGCGACTGGATTGCGTGGGCAATTTCTGATGCGGATTTGAAGTGCAGGTTTGCCATGGGTCGGGTCCTTAAATGCGATTTGTCGGAACATCGGGGATTGGCCGGAACCGATTGCGTCCCGCCCGCTTTGGAACAGCCCCAACGGAATTCAGCTGCTGTTGTCTGGCATCGCCAGCCCCGGACTTCGTGCATGGACCATCCGGTACATTGGATGATATCGAAGAATGCTCGAGTCTGTGTGACAACCGAAACGGAGTGGCCAAAGACAATGCCCGTGATCGAACGTATCGCAGCATATGCCGACGAGCTGACCACAATCAGGCGTGACTTTCATGAACACCCGGAGTTGGGCATGGAAGAAGTTCGCACGTCCGGGATCGTTGCGAGGCTGTTGACCGAGTGGGGTATTGAGACTCACACCGGCATTGGCAAGACAGGCGTCGTGGGCATTCTGCACGGAAAGGGAACCGGCAAAACGATTGGATTACGCGCAGATATGGATGCGCTTCCAATTGAGGAGCGATCAAACCTTCCATTCGCGTCGAAGACCCCCGGTGTCATGCACGCTTGCGGCCATGATGCGCATACGACGATGCTGCTCGGCGCTGCGCGATACCTGGCGGAAACGCGCGACTTCAGCGGCACTGCCGTGTTCATTTTTCAGCCGGCGGAAGAGGGGCTGGGCGGCGCTCGTGCAATGCTGGCCGACAACCTGTTTGAGCGGTTTCCATGTGATGAAATCTACGGCATGCACAACAATCCGAATGGCGAGCCGTTTCAGGTCGGCGTAAAGCCCGGACAGGCGATGGCTGGCGCTGACTTTTTCGACTTCACGGTCCGTGCATCCGGATCACATGCCGCCATGCCGCATCAGTCGAAGGATCCGATCGTGATTGCGACGGCTCTTGTCAGCCAACTCCAGACAGTCGTCAGTCGCAATGTGCCACCGGTGGAGCCGCTGGTGCTGTCGGTGACCCAGCTTCATGCCGGTGCGGCGTATAACGTTATTCCGTCAGAGGCGACCGTTTCCGGGACAATGCGGTATTTCAATCCCGAAGTTGCAGCGATGGTGCGCGACCGTATGCGCACATTGGCGTCCGGACTTGCGACGGCCTACGGTGTCGAGATTGAAACCGAAATCCGCGAAATCTTTGATGTTCTTGTTAACGATGAAACACTGAGCCACACAATGCTTGACGTCGCGGCCGATGTCGTTGGTCAGGACAACGTGTTTGTGGCACCGAATGTCCGAACCGGTTCTGAAGACTTTGCAGACATGTTGCGGGTGGTGCCGGGCGCCTATTGCACCGTGGGGCATGGCGGGACAATGCCGCTGCACAACGACCAGTATTATCTCGACGAGGGTATTCTCCCGGTCGGTGCGTCGATTTATGCACGATTAGTGGAGAAGCGCACAGCGGCTTAACGCTGGGCATTTCAGTCTGAGCTATACCCGATTGGCGCCCTTCAATCTTCGGTTCGAGCGAGGCGGCCGCATTTGTGGTCGCGCCGTTCTATAACGACGCGCGCACGCATGCTGAGCTGCGGAACGCAGACTGCCGAAAAGGAAAGTAATTCATCATAACGTGAAAAAGGCGTGTCGCTTTCACTGGCACGTCGTGCAGCTATTTCGTGCTTGACCCCCATCCGGATTGACACCCAGGATCACCAGGCGTCTTCGCTGCTCCTGAATCCCTGTGCACGCAACGCTGCTCAGGACAGCGACTTACAACGGAGAAGTGGTATGCGTCTGCGAACGGCACTTGCATTGCTGAGCGCTACGGCTGTTCTGGTTGGGACACCAGCAATAGCGCAAGAAAAAACGCTCAACTTTGTTCCACACTCGGATCTGAAGATCTTGGATCCGATCTGGACAACAGCTTACATCTCCCGCAACCACGGTTACATGATTTATGACACGCTGTTCGCGCTCGACGCGGATGGCAACGTGCAGCCGCAAATGGTCGGGAAGCACGACGTTTCAAGCGATCAATTGACCCATACGTTGACCTTGCGAGATGGCTTGCAATGGCACGACGGCAAGCCGGTCACCGCTGAAGATTGTGTCGCTTCGATCAAGCGTTGGGGTGCCAAGGATGCCATGGGCCAAAAGCTCATGAGCTTCGTGGCTGCGTTGGAGACCCCGGATGCCAAGACGATTGTCATCAAGCTGAAGCAACCAACCGGGTTGGTCACGCTCGCGCTTGGCAAGCCGTCGTCGAACGTTCCGTTTATGATGCCGAAGCGGATTGCTGAAACCCCGCCGGGCGAGCAAATCAAGGAATTCGTCGGCTCAGGCCCGTTCGTTTTCGTACAGGGCGAGTGGGAGCCTGGGAACAAGATCGTCTATCGCAAGTTTGACGGCTATAAGCCGCGCTCCGAGCCTGCATCGGGGCTCGCCGGTGGCAAAGTCGTCAAGGTTGATCAAGTCGTCTTCCGGCCGATCCGCGACCATCAACAAGCTGTCAATGCTTTGCTTGCGGGCGAAGTCGACTACATCGAAAGCCCACCGCATGACTTGCACCCGCTGATGAAGTCTGATTCGAACATTGCGTTCACGAACTGGAACCCAGCGGGCAATCAGTACACATTCCGCTACAACATTCTGCATCCGCCATTCGATAACCCCAAGGTTCGGCAAGCCTTGTTGTACGCTTTCAATCAAGAGGACTTCGTTCGCGCGGTCGTGGGGTCGGAAGAATATTACAAGCTCTGTAAAGCCCTGTTTGTTTGCGGGATGCCGTTTGAAACCGACACCCACATGGATGGCCTGCTCGAGTCGAATTTCAAAAAAGCGCGCGAGATGCTGAAAGAGGCCGGATATGACGGCACGCCGATCGTCCTGATGCACTCAACCGATCTGTACGTGCTGACAAACCTGGCGCCTGTCGCGAAGTCGCTGATGGAGAAAGTCGGCTTCAAAGTCGATATGCAATCGATGGATTGGCAGACGCTCGTCGCGCGGCGCGCCAAGAAAGATAAGCCATCAGAGGGCGGTTGGAACGCGTTCATCACGTCATGGACGGCTGGTGATTTGTTCAATCCAGTCGCGCACGCCTTCCTGAACTCCGGTTGCGACCAGGCCCTGTTTGGGTGGCCGTGTGACGACACGATCCAAGATCTGCGGGATCAGTTCGCCAAGGCGCCGAATACGGAAAAGCAAAAGGAAATCGTCGCTGCGATCCAAAAGCGTTGGGTCGAGTACCCGACGCACATTCATCTCGGCCAGTGGTACAACATGGGCTTCCACCGGAAGGGCGTTTCCGGGATTCTGGCTGCCGGCGTGCCTGTGCTCTGGAATATCGAGAAGAAGTAGGGGGCGAAGTCCTCTCTGCGTAACGGCCGGGATTTGCTCCCGGCCGCTCCCCGCACATCTCGACGCACGTCGTTGCCAAAGATCTTCGGTGCGGCGCGTCCGAGATCGTTACCGGCGATCAGGTCGCGTAGTGCCGCCCGGCTCTTGAACGAGCAACTGGTACAAGCGACCGGCACAATCGACTGGCTAGACAATGGTTGCCTACATCCTGCGCCGCATTCTTTCGACCATTCCGGTCATGTTTATCGTTGCCGTACTGGTCTTTCTGATGCTTCGGCTGACGCCAGCCGATCCAGCGGCTATCATTGCTGGTGACTTTGCAAACGATCAACAGATTGCCGAGATTCGCGAACGGCTCGGCCTCGACAAGCCAATCGTGACGCAGTTCTTTGTTTGGTTCTCCAACGTCCTGGCTGGCGATCTGGGTGAGTCCTTTTTCTACAAAAAGAGCGTTTCGGACCTGATCCTTGAGCGGCTTGAGCCAACCTTATCGCTTTCACTACTCACAATTGTTTTGGCTGTACTTATTGCTGTCCCGCTCGGCGTGATCGCAGCTTACAAGCAAGGTTCGGCTCTTGATCGCATTATCATGGGCTTTTCGGTCCTGGGGTTTTCAATCCCGGTTTTTGTCATCGGGTACATCCTGATTTACGTCTTCTCGATCTATTTTCAGGTTTTGCCGGTTCAGGGCTATCAGCGGATCGGCGATGGCGTGCTTGGCTGGCTTGAGCGCTTGGTTCTGCCGTCCATCACGTTGTCCGTCGTGTTTATCGCGTTGATTGCCCGCATGACCCGGACAAGCATGCTTGAGGTCCTGTCGGAGGACTACATTCGGACGGCCCGGGCGAAGGGACAGACTGAGCCGCGAGTTCTCTTCCGTCACGCACTTGGGAATGCAGCCGTGCCTATTCTCACGGTCATCGGTTTGACCATCGCCATTCTGATCGGAGGTGTGGTTGTGACGGAGAGCGTATTCACCATTCCGGGTCTTGGGTTGCTGACTGTCGATGCCGTGCTCGCGCGAGACTATCCAACAATCCAGGCCGTGATCCTACTGTTCTCCTTCGTTTACGTTTTGATCAACCTGATGGTGGATCTTGCGTACACGGTTTTTGACCCGAGGATCCGGTACTGATGGCTGACGGGTTAAACGTGGTCACGCGGCCGCCGAGTGCGTGGCGGGAGTTGCGGCGAAGCGCAGCGGTAATCTTTGGCGGCGTACTGGTCGCGGTGATGATCGGTATCGCGATCTTGGCGCCGTTTCTCGGCACAAAAGACCCGGCGGCCATCGACCCGGCCAATCGCAACAAGGTGCCGGGGTACGAGGTCGTCACACGCGATGACGATGGCAACCGCGTGCGGTCCATCGCGCGGTTTGGCACCGATAGCCTGGGACGGGACATCTACAGCCGCGTGGTCTATGGCGCGCGGATCTCCCTCATGGTCGGCCTGAGCGTGGCGCTGATCAGCGTTTTGATCGGGCTCGCAATCGGGCTTGTCGCCGGCTATGTGCGATGGCTGGACGGTGTCGTGATGCGGCTGATGGATGGCCTCATGGCGATACCGGCGATCCTGCTTGCGATCGCTCTTGTCTCGCTGTTCCGTGCCGGGCTCTTCAGCGTCATTGTCGCCATCGTCGTACCCGAGATCCCGCGCGTGGTGCGATTAGTACGCTCGATTGTGCTCTCCGTCCGCGAAGAACCCTACGTCGAGGCGGCCATTACTGTCGGGACGCCGGTGCCCGTTCTGCTGTGGCGCCACGTGCTTCCGAACACGCTTGCGCCGCTCATTGTCCAAGGCACGTTCATTTGCGCGGCCGCGATCCTGGTTGAGGCCATCCTCTCGTTCCTCGGCATCGGCATTCCGCCGGAAATCCCGACCTGGGGGAACATTATGGCGGAGGGGCGCACGCTGTTCCGCGTGTTCCCGCACAACATTCTCTATCCAGGCTTGTTCCTTGCGGTCACGGTTCTTGCCGTCAACATGCTGGGTGACGGCTTGCGGGACGCGCTTGATCCCAAAATGCAGCGGCGGTTCTGACCATGGTGGATAACGAGCGCGCCGTTCTCGATGTTCATGGCCTCTCGGTATCGTTGCCGCGCGGCGCAGATCGCGCGCAGGCTGTCGCGGATGTCTCGCTCACGGTCGGGCGCGGGGAGATCGTTTGCATTGTCGGCGAGTCCGGATCAGGCAAATCGGTAACGGCGCAGGCCGTTATGGGGTTGCTGCCGAAGGGCCAACTGACGCTCACGCAGGGTGAGATCGAACTTGAGGGCGTCTCTCTAACCGGCAAGACGGCGGCTGAGATGCGCGCGCTACGCGGTGCGCGGATGTCGATGATCTTTCAGGAGCCGATGACCGCGCTCAATCCTGTTGAGCGAGTCGGCGATCAGATTGCGGAAGTCTTGGAGATCCACACGGACCTTGGCGCGGCTGAGCGGCGTGAGCGGGTCAAGGCGATTATGGACGCGGTGCACCTGCCGGATGTCGGGCAATTGATCGATGCTTTTCCGCACCAACTCTCGGGCGGTCAGCGTCAGCGTATCATGATTGCGGCAGCCCTGGTGTTGGACCCCGTCCTGTTGATTGCGGATGAGCCGACGACCGCGCTTGATGTGACAACGCAGGCCCAAATCCTGAAGCTGATTTCCGAAATGCAGGAGCGGCGCGGAACCGGCGTGATGTTCATTACCCATGACTTCGGTGTGGTCGCAGAAATCGCGCACCGCGTTGTCGTCATGCAGCATGGACGCGTCATTGAAACGGGTGCGACAGACGACATCTTACGCCGGCCGAGAAACGACTACACGCGTATGCTCGTCAGTTCGGTTCCGAGCCTGGAGCCGCAGCCACGCGCGGCTGTTGACGGGCCAGTCACGCTCGAAACCCGACGTCTCAGCAAGACCTATGGCGGTGGAAGCTGGTTTGCCGCCCAGCGACACGTCAAGGCTGCGCGCGACGTCGATCTAACTGTGAAGCGCGGTGAGACGGTTGGGATTGTCGGTGAATCCGGATCCGGAAAATCGACAGTTGCGCGCTGCATTGCGCGTCTGGTGAAGCCGACTGCGGGCCAGGTTTTGATCGACGGTGCAGACATTGCGACCTTGTCGGAGCGCCGGCTTCGTCCGCATCGCAAGCGCGTGCAAATCGTTTTTCAAGATCCGTATCGGTCGCTCAATCCAAGGCGGACGGTCGGCGCATCAGTGATCGAAGGTCCGATGAATTTCGGGACCGCAAAAGCAGATGCGATTGCGCGCGCGCAGGATTTGATGACGCTGGTTGGCTTGTCGCCTGATGCCTTAATGCGCTACCCGCACCAGTTTTCCGGTGGGCAGCGGCAGCGTATTGCCATCGCGCGGGCGCTGGCGATGGAGCCGGAAATCCTGATCGCGGACGAAGCCGTTTCTGCGCTTGATGTTTCGGTTCAAGCGCAAGTGCTCGAGTTGATCGACGACGTGCGGAAACGGTTTGCTCTTGCGGTTCTGTTCATTACACATGATCTGCGGGTCGCTGCGCAGATATGCGATCGCGTGCTGGTTATGCGACTCGGAGAAATCGTGGAGGCCGGACCGACGGCGGACGTTTTTTTGCGTCCACAGCACGCCTATACGCGAGACCTGCTGGATGCTGCGCCGGGACGTCACGTTGTGTTTGGCGCAGATGCCGGTTCCGCGCCGCTCGGTGACACTCAACACGTGGTCGCGTCAGAGGAGACGCTCAGATGAACCTTGCCGAGTATGCGTCGTATGACGGACTGGGTCTCGCCGAGCTCGTTGCGAAGGGGGACGTCAGTCCGCACGAACTCGCTGCCGCTGCAGCATTGGCAATCGACGTTGCCAATCCCAAGATCAATGCGGTTGTGGAAACCTATCCGGATCGCATCGAAGACCTGAACGACGCAACCCTCGGTGACGGTCCATTTCGCGGTGTGCCGTTCCTCATGAAGGATGTCTTCGGTCACGAGGCGGGCCGGAAGATCGAGTTTGGATCGCGTTTGTGCGAGGGCATGCGCGCCGAGATCGGTACGTATTTTTGCGAGAGCTTGAAAACCGCTGGTGTGAATATCATCGGTCGGTCGCACGCGCCTGAGTATTCGATGTCGGCGACGACCGAAAGCGCCATGTACGGAAACTGCTCGAACCCGTGGATGCAAGGTTACTCCGCTGGCGGTTCCAGTGGAGGCGCTCAAGCCGCAGTCACGTCTGGCATTGTGCCGATTGCACACGGGTCCGATATTGGTGGGTCGATCCGTATCCCGGCAAGCTGGTGCGGCGGCGTTGGGATGAAGCCGTCGCGCGGGCGGGTCTCTATTGGCCCGGTCATGGATGAAAATGGATGGGGGTATTCCGTCAACCTCGCACAGACAAAGTCCGTTCGTGACGCTGCGGCGTTGTTGGATTGTGTCTGCGCGCCGCGGCCTGGCGACCCGTTCGTAATTCCCCGGCCCAGCGATAGCTATGTCGCGTTGTCTCGTGCGGACCCACCGATATTGAAAATTGGCTTGGTCCTCGACCCCTTGGTTGGTGTGCCGGTCGATGCGGACGTTGCCGAGGCTGTGCGTGCAGCCGGCCGCGTCCTCGCCGACATGGGGCATGACGTCGAGGAGGCGCATGTCGACATCGGCGGTGAGGCTACACTCGCCGTCACGACTGATCTGTTTTTCTTCGCGTTTGACTCGCGGCTTGATGCTTATGCGGCACGTGCCGGCCGAACAGTGTCTCCGGAGCTTCTCGAACCTCCGATTTACGGGCTCTATGAGCACGCCAAGTCGATCACGCCGGCGCGGTTCATGGAGGTGCTCGGCCAATTGAATGTCGTGCGGCGCAAGCTTGGTGCATTTTACGAGACGTATGACATCTGGCTGTCACCGACGACGGCGAAGGTTGCGGAGCCATGGGGCAAGTATCATCTCGCGAAGCCGGGCGTGACGGTGGAGAACATTGCTGATGTGCTGTATCGTGAACCCGTGCAATTCACGATACCTCACAACATTATGGGAACGCCGGCGATCTCCTTGCCGCTTGCGATGACGACCGCCGGATTGCCGATCGGCGTCCAACTTGCCGCGCGCCCTGGTGACGATCATCTGCCGCTACAACTGGGTGCCGCGCTTGAGCAAGCCATGCCATGGGCGGATCGTATGCCGGCATTGCATGTTTCGACGATGGCTTAGTGCGTGTCGCATTATATGCGCCTCGCTCTTGCTTACTTTCGCTCAAGGCTATTCCTCGCTCACGGGCTGTTCTGGCCTTCGGCGAGGCCCTTCGCAGGGGCGGCGCGACGCGCCGGGCAGCATTCGCGGCCTGGGAACCGTCCTCGCAGCATAAGCCCACGCTCGAGCTGCGAGGCTGCGAGCGTGCGAACAGCGCCAACCAAAACGCGCTCAAGTAGCGAGCGTTTGCCGCGAGCATTAGCGCAACTACAGACTCCGCATTCGCGGCCATAAATGTGAATCTAATTTGCTGCGACGAGCTTCAGTTGAAGGCCACTTGCCAGCGGGCTCCTGGACTCACGCATACTCCGGCGGGATATCGACGCTTGGAAACCAGGGCTTGATGTCGAGAAGCGGCGTGCCATCAAGGCAGTCGATTGCGTCGATCACAACCTCGCCGGTCGCGATATCAACGGAGATCACTTGAACCGTTGCCAGAGAGATCGGGTTCGGGCGCACCGGTGAGCGCAGGGCGAAGGTGCCCGTCGCGGTTTCGCGATGTTTCGGACTTTGGATGATCAAATCGCGCTGCGCCTGGTGCATCCAATAGAGCACAATCGCATGGCTGTGCTCGGATAGCCCAGTTAAGCCCGTGCGCCAGGGTGGATCAATCTGTAGTGTTGCTGACGTCCCCAGTTCTCGGGCTCTGACGAGGTTTTTGGGGCAGTCCGCCCGGCTTTTCCAAGTTGTCGAGATCCCGCCGATAAAGACGAGCTTGGCGTCATCTGCCGTAGCGGCGGGATCGAACGGCAGCGCAACCTCTTCTGCACGTTTGTGTGCATCTGTCATGTTATCTTGGGTCCATATCTGGTATGAGCATTGCAGTCCTGGGCCGGCGATGTGAGTTCGCCTCAGGCGAACAGAGGATTCTAGATCTCCGGCAGCGCTCGCTCCAAAATGGCTGCGGTATCACACTGATGAAATCCTGCGCCGTAGGTCTGCTGGAATCGAGTTCCGAAGCGTGCCTCAAGAAAGGCGTCAGCGACGGCTGTTGGCGCATGCGCGTGCAATAGTGCGCCGGAGGCAGTCCGGGCGAGGTCTTCCACTAGGCCGCGGGCATGTAGCTCCAGGTCAACTGTGTTACCGCTCAGGTATGCTTCAATACTGGATAGAGATGATATCAGGCGGTGCTCGCCGTTTGCCAGCATTCGGATCTCGTCGAAGACCAAACGCGCCTGGTCGGGTGCCTGGCGCAGGACGCGGAGAAGGTCGAGGCACATGACGTTGCCGGAGCCTTCCCAAATCGCATTGAGGGGAAGCTCGCGATAAAGGCGCGCCGCCATCCCGTCTTCCACATAGCCGTTGCCGCCGAGGCATTCCATCGCCTCATACCCAAGTGCCGGTGCAAGTTTGCAGACCCAATACTTGGTCACCGGCGTCATCACGCGCTGCCAGGCTGCCTCCCGCTCGTCATCCGCAGCGCAGTCGAACGCGTGCGCCAAACGGAAGGCCAATGCTGTGCTGGCCTCGACGTCGAGTGCCATGTCGGCCAGTACACCTGCCATCAGTGTCTGGTCGACCAGGCGCTTTTGAAACACAGTCCGCTGCCGGCAATGAAACAGAGCCATCGCAATCGCGAGCCGCATTTGCCCGGCGGACGCGACGGCGCAATCGAGGCGCGTCATCGTCACCATTTCGATTATTGTCGGGATGCCGCGACCTTCTTCGCCAATCAGCCAGCCGTGGGCGTTTTGCAGTTCGACTTCAGATGATGCGTTCGAGCGGTTACCGAGTTTGTCCTTCAGTCGCTGTAGCCGGATCGCATTGACCGTGCCGTCAGGACGGAAGCGCGGTACGAAAAAGCATGACAAGCCGCCGCGTGCCTGCGCCAACATGAGGAATGCATCGCTCATGGGCGCCGACAGGAACCACTTATGGCCGATGAGTTGGTATGCGTTTCCCGGTCCTGGAGCGCTGCATGGGACAGCGCACGTTGTGTTCGCGCGGACATCGGTGCCACCTTGCTTCTCGGTCATGCCCATGCCGATGGTGATGCTGTTCTTTTGCGCATGCGGCTGGAACGACCGGTCATAGGTCCGGGAGTTCAGGAGGCTTTGAAGCGGGGTGTAGATCTCCGGCTGCAATTTCAATGTTGAGATCGACGCGTGCGTCATCGTGACGGGGCAAACATGACCAGCCTCCACTTGCGTCATCAGGTAAAGATGGCCCAGGCGGGCCACTTGGCCGCCCGTCCCGCCTTTTGATGCTGGATCGGTGTCTGAGACGGATACTCCGGGCGTACAATGCATACCGGCTGCGAAGCTCATCGCCATCGCCTCATGATAGGCCGGGTGATACTCCACGACATCCGCGGGAAAGCCCTTTGGGTCGAAGCGCTTCAGGCGAGGCGGGTTCTCGTTGGCCAAGCGGCCGATCTCAAAGCCGCGCGCGCTGCCGACGCTTTCACCAAATGCCGTGAGTGCGTCGGCTGCCCATTCTGCACCTTCGCGCGCGACGGCCTCTTGCAGCGCGCGATCTGTTGCGAACAGGTTTACATTCTCGAAGGGTGGGCTCTGGTTGACAATGTCGTGCGTGTTGAATGACTGGGCGTGCATGTTTCTCTCCCGATCGAACGCACATGCGGCGTTCTTGCGACCGCGAAACGTTCCGCAATGGGCCTGCAGTTTATCAGGTGAGACTACACCCGTTTTGCAAGATGTTCTCGGTCACCTGTTTAGGGCCCGAAGACTCAAGACGACACGTCAGTCGCGCGAATGCGCGGCAATTGCGGATGCTGGCTTGACGTATTGCTACGTCCTGTTGCTCACTGCCGTGAGTCGTCACGGAGACAAATCATGAGCAAGCCCGTGGTTGGCGTAATCGGAAATGCCAACACAATGGAGCGTCGTTTTCCCATTCAAATGGTAGGAGAGAAGAATCTCCGAGCGCTTGCCGAAGTCGCCGGCGTTCTGCCACTTATGTTCGCCGGTGCACCGGAGATCACTGATGTCGGGACATTGCTTGATACAGTCGACGGAGTTCTTCTGACAGGCGGGCGCGCGAACGTTCATCCAACTCATTTTGAAGTCGAACCGCACGAGGCCTATGAACCGTATGATGAGCGGCGCGACGCGGTCGCACTCGCGTTGACTCGGGCGTGTGTTGAGACGGGGACGCCGGTGTTCGGGGTTTGTCGTGGCTTGCAGGAAATGAATGTTGCCTTCGGCGGCACACTGCATCCCGAGATACGTGAGATCCCGGGCCGCATGAACCACCGCATGCCGCGACTTGAGAATGGTGAGGTCCATCCCGATCCAACAGTTATCTTCGCAGACCGACACGACGTGGCGCTGACGCCGGGGGGCGTGTTCGCCAACCTGCTCGGTACCGAAACCATCCGTGTGAACTCGTTGCACGGGCAGGGCGTTCTTGAGCCCGGCGAGCGCATTGTGATTGAAGGCCTTGCCGAGGATGGTACTGTCGAGGCGATCCGCGTCGCTGAGGCCAATGGTTTTGCACTGGGTGTGCAGTGGCACGCCGAGTATGATCCGCAAACGAATCCGATCAATCGCGCATTGTTTGAAGCGTTCGGCGCCGCAGTGGCTGGGCGCTAGAGCCCGTCGGCTTGCTCTTGACGACGCATCGGGACCGGGATCACGTTCCAAACGAAAGCGATTGCAGATCTCTGCGCAATCCGGCGACATCGCCACTCGCTACGCGCGTATCAATTTCATCGTGTGTCTCGCGCCAAATTGGGACTGCCTGCGCCAGCAAGCGTCGACCAGCCTCGGTGAGGCTGAGGCGCCGACTGCGCCGGTCTTTCTGATCGGGGTTTATGTCGAGCAAGCCGCGACGGGCCAGTGGTTTCAGGTTTGCCGTCAGCGTTGTTCTGTCCATCGCTAGAAAACGTGCGACCTCTGCCATTCGTGGCGGCTCTGGCCGGTTGAGCGCCATCAGCAATGAGTATTGACCGTTGCTGAGATCAAGAGGTCGCAGAGCTTCGTCAAAACGACGTCCGATAGCCCGCGCAGCCCGCTGCAAGCTGAGACACAGGCACCGGTCACGCACCTCGACCGTGACGGAAAATGGTAGGTGATCTTGCATGAATCACAATATATGTTGACATCAACATAATTGCCAGACATTGTTATCGCAGTCGTGGATCGCTGTGGAACTTTGCCCGCTTTGGGCGACGTCCACGCCAGACGTACGTCTCTCAACGGCTTGCGGCCGAGGCATCGCTTATGGCGACACATTGCTTATGGCGACGTAGGGGCACGCATGGAAATCGAAGATTCGATCGCTGAAACAAACCCAGGGGTAGCTTGATGCACTATGTCGACGCGATGGTTGCCGCGGTGCCGACGGATGCGAAGGACGCTTATCTCGCGCACGCGAAGTTCGCGGCCGAGATCTTCAAGAAGCACGGCGCGGTTAAGCTGGTGGATCTTTGGGGTGATGACGTCCCCGACGGCGAGCTCACGTCGTTCCCGATGGCGGTGAAGGCAGAGCCGGGGGAGACTGTTGTCGTGTCGTGGATCATTTGGCCGTCCAAGCAAGCGCGGGATGCGGGCATGCAGGCCGTCATGGCCGATCCCGACATGGACTCTGACGCTCATCCGATACCCTTCGACGGCAAGCGGCTAATATTCGGCGGTTTTAAGCCATTGTTCGAAACTGCTGAGACGCCGAAGTCGCGCACCTGCCTGTGGTTTCAAGATGCGGGTGAACAGGCTGCGGCATTCTATGTTTCGCTGCTTCCTGATAGCGAGGTTACGCACGTTTGGCGTCCTGATCCTGATGGGCCGGTTGTGGTTGTCGAGTTCACGCTGGCCGGCACGCCGTACATGATCCTGAACGGCGGTCCGACCCATGAATTGTCGCCGGCGGCGTCGATTTCCATTGCAACGCGGGATCAGGCCGAAACGGATCGATTGTGGGACGCACTGACTGCCAATGGCGGTCGCGAGAGCCGGTGCGGCTGGCTCGTCGACCGTTACGGTGTATCTTGGCAGATTGTGCCTGAAGCGCTGCCCAAGATGTTGTCTTCCGACGACAGAGCCGCCGCGGACCGTGCCATGGCTGCCATGATGACCATGAACAAGATCGATATCGCGGCGCTCGAGGCTACGTTTTCGGGCGAGTGATCTTCTTCGGTTGGGCGGTTGAGACGTTGACGTCTCAAGCTCGCGTGACCGTATGCCCGTTACGTGTCATTGGGCGAGTAGGTCGTCAGGGGAGCAAGCGATGCCTGAGAGCGTGGTTATCCTGATTGGAACGAAAAAGGGTGCCTTTATTGCCGAAGGCACGACTGAACGCAGTGCGTGGTCCATCAGAGGGCCGTACTGTGATGCGTGGCCTATCAATCACGTTATCGGCGATGCAGCATCCGGCACGATCTACGCCGCTGGCGGCAATGAATGGTTTGGGCCTGCGGTGTGGATGTCGACAGATCTGGGGCAGACTTGGAGCCATTCCAGTGATGGATTGGCGTACGCCGATGGTGAAGCCCCGATCCAGTCGGTCTGGAGTTTGCGCGCGGTCAATGGTCATCTCTTCGCCGGGGTTGCGCCCGCCGGGTTGTTTCGCAGTGATGACGGTGGTGTGACATGGGTCCACTTGGACGGACTTCAAAAACACCCATCGCGTGCCGACTGGATGCCAGGCGGGGCCGGCTTAGTCCTGCATCACATCGTGGCGCACCCCAGTGATGAAAAGCAGATTTGGATCGGCATCTCTGCCGCTGGCGTGTTTCATACCGCAGACGGCGGCAAGACGTGGGAGCCGCGGAACAAGGGAACGCGCAACGATTTCGCGCCGGAGGGTCAGCGGTATCCGGAGTTCGGTCAATGCGTGCACGCGATTGTTATGGCACCCGGCGTGCCAGATCGGCTTTACCAACAAAACCACTGCGGCATGTACGTGACTGAGAGCGGTGGCCGCGAATGGGAAAGCATCGAGACAGGCTTGCCATCAACGTTCGGCTTTCCGGCAGCGGCGCACCCGCGCGATCCGGACATCCTCTACCTACTGCCACTCAATGGCGATTCAATTGGGCGCTTCATGCCGGATGGCCAGGCGGCCATTTGGCGTACGACCGATCGCGGGAAAACATGGCAGGCTCTACGCACCGGCTTGCCGCAAGATGGTGCGTTTTTCGGCGTTCTTCGCCAGGCGTTGGCAACAGATAGTTTGACACCTGCCGGCGTATACTTTGGGACAAGCTCGGGGTCTTTGTTCGCCAGCGCGGACGAAGGGGATTCCTGGTTCCGCGTAGCCGAGCATCTACCGACAATAACGTCGGTCGAGATCATGCCGACGAACGCTTAACCTCGTTGGGTCGGAGCCATCCATGTCCGAGTCCGTAACTCCTGAGGGCCTGCCGTCTGTGCGTGTCGTGCTGCCGGCTCCGCCATTACGGTTGTTCCCCGGCGCCGCGGCCGATGTGCGGATTCAGGCGTACACCGTAAGTGATATGCTGGACGTATTGAACCAACGATGGCCAGGAATGCGGGATCGGCTTGCCGATACTTCCCCTGCCGTTCGGCGCCATATCAACATTTTTGTCGATGGTCAGCGGGCGCAACTCCAAACGCCGTTGGTCGACGGTGCCGATGTCTATGTTCTCACCGCCATGTCGGGAGGTTGATCTGCAAGCGGCTGACATCGCGCCCTTCGTCGGTGCTGCGGTGATACGTCTGCGAGGCGACGGTGGGCCGTTTGCTCCGATTTTAGCTCGTAACACTTCATAAACCTTATCGAAGCCTTAAGTCTTCGATTGGGCTTGTGGCATAATCTCATACCCATGCTTCGTTCGAGGTGTCCGAACAACACACACGTGATTGGCCATTTTGCCAGCGTCGATAGCAAGCAAATCGTGTGCGCACGCCTGACCTTACACACCATATTTACTTCATCAGATTCATAATGGTTTCGCGTTGTGTAGGTTTAACGAGAAGTTATTATGCTGGCTCTTGCCCGTTCAAGGATGATCCCGGCGCTGATCGCCTTTATCGGCATGGCTGCCGCATTCACGATATCATATCTTGACGCATTCCCGATTCCGAGCATGGCCGTGGTATACCTGACGGCCGACGGTGATGTGGCGGGAGAAGTTGCGGGGCCTTGGCTGCTTGGTGGTGCAGCGGCGCTCATCGCGGTTCTGCTAACTGCGATTGCGAGCGGTGGCGCGCGACTGGAGGCGCATGGTCCATCGCGATCCGCTGTTGACGACGCATCGCAATCCAGGGCCCTTGACGACATTAGCGGTCGGCTCAACACCTCGCTTGAGGTTGTTCTCGGCCTGCTGCATGACGCCCTCGCATCCAGCGGAAAGTACTCCGAGCTGCTGGCCACGGTCGAGCGCGACTTGGGCCGCGTGAACGACGTTGGCGCGATCAAGAAAACGGTCAAGTTGTTGATCGCTGAAAACGCTGCGATCCGCAGTGAGGTCGATATCTTGAACGGACGGCTGGCCGATGCAAGGGACGAGACAGAGCAGCTCAGAAACGAGCTGGAAGACGCACGTAACGAAGGATCTACGGACAGTCTGACTGGTCTTAAAAACCGGAGATGGTTTGACGCGCGCCTGTCTGCAGAGATCGGGACGGCGCAGCGATCCGCACAGCCGCTATGCTTGGCGCTTGTCGATGTCGATAGCTTCAAGCGGATTAATGACAGCTTTGGCCACCAGACGGGTGATACGATCCTGCAGTGGATTGCCGGCAGAATTCTTGAAAATGTTAAAGGCCGCGATTGCGCCGCACGATTTGGGGGTGAGGAGTTTGCGATTATTTTGCCGGACACGCGGCTGAAAGCCGGCGCCGGCTTGATGGAACAGCTTCGCATCAAGCTTGAGAACACCAACTGGACGCACAAGAGCTCCGGCCGATCGATCGGAAGGGTGACGGCGTCATTCGGTGTCACGGAGCTGGGGCCGGGTGACGATGCGCCGGACCTCATTGAGCGAGCCGACCAGAATCTCTATGCGGCGAAGTCGAAAGGGCGCAATCGCGTAGTTGCGAAGTAGGCGCTACAATGGGTTACGCCACAGCTTCCAGGTTGGTCAACGCGTTGGGACTCAGATCCGTTTTGCCACGATAAAGCGCGAGTGTTTTGGATACTCGCCCGTTTCCAGGATTTCAAAGCCCGCGTCGGTAATGATGGCTTCGAGTTGGTCGCCGTGGCGCAGAGCAACATAGGGTGCCAACCCAACCAGTTGCATGAGTGGGATGGCGGCGCGAAGAGCCCAGCTTACGGCGCCGGCGCTAGGTGTCTTCGTGATGAGCAAGCCGCCTGGCTTCAGGAGGCCGTGGCTTCGGGCCAACATGCCCTGCAAATCCCGCAACAGGTGAAGGTAGTTGAATCCCAGGATGACATCGAAGCTGCCGGGCGGCTTCTCGATGTCTTCCAACCTGGCCTGAACAAACTCCAGATTTGGCAGAGCCGCAGCCTCCGGCTTGGTTTGCGCGATCTCGATCATGCGCTTCGAAATGTCGGATGCTGTCAGGTGCGCAACATGCGGTGCGAGTTTGATGGCCGTTGCGCCGGTTCCGCAGCCTAGTTCCAACGCGCGCATCTCAGGTGACAACCATGTGTGAACGCGCTCCAGCGTCTTTTCGTAGGCCGGCACGTCGTTGATGGGCTTTGCCGCATAGCTATCCGCACGGCGGTCCCAGAAACTGGAGTTGGCTTGAGCGGTTCTCGTCATACATGGCTCCTGAAGGTGGGTATCGACGTGCCGATGACGCCAAGTACCTGGAAGAGATGCGCTGCCAACCTCTGTGCCGATAATCCCTGGAAGGCGTGCGACGGCATGGTTGAACGCAAATCCAAACGTGCGACCTCCGTGATCTAATCTAAAATTTATGTATGAAAATTGCCAAAGTTGGTATGTAGCTTATACGAAAATAGATGAAGCAATCGAGCATGTCCTTTGATTGGAATCAGGCGCGCGCGTTCTGGATCACGGCAGAACTGGGCTCGCTGTCGGCAGCAGCGAGAGAGCTGGGGCTGACGCAGCCGACCGTCTCGCGCCAAGTAATGGCGCTTGAGGAACACCTCGGCGTGACCTTGTTTGAGCGGATCGGCAAGTCGCTCGCCATCACGCAAGCGGGGCTCGATCTTCTCGATGAAGTGCGCGAGATGGGCGCCGCGTCAGAACGGGTCGCGCTTGTTGCTTCAGGTCGATCGCAGGCGGCGCATGGTACGGTGGTGATCTCTGCCAGCGATGGCTTTTCCGTGCATCTCTTGCCACCCTTGCTCAAGCGTGTCCGTGCCGCCGCACCGCTGGTGACGCTTGAGATCGTCTCGTCGAATGCGATAAGCGACCTGCGTCGCCGCGAAGCTGACATTGCGATCCGGCACGTTCGGCCGGATCAACCCGATCTCGTCGCGAAGTTGACGCGTGAGTCGTCTGGCCATCTGTATGCATCATGCGATTGGATTGCGCGCAACGGCCGACCGCGAACGCCTGAAGATCTTTCCGGCGCGGACTTCATAGGTTTCGATCAGAGCGATCGTTTCATTTCCCGGTTGCGGAAGCTGGGAATCACGGTGACTCAGGACAATTTCCCACTGCTGTCTGAGAACTCCGTTGCGGGCTGGGAAATGGTCAAACTGGGACTTGGCGTCGGTGTCGCAATGCGCGACATCGCCGACATGACGCCGAATGTTGAGCAAATCCTGCCGGACCTGCCATCGGTGCCGATTCCAATCTGGCTGGTGACCCACCGCGAACTCAACACCAGCCGCCGCATACGTGTCGTGTTCGATATTCTGGCCGAGGAGCTTGCAAAGGCGCCGTGAACGCGGCGGTCACGATGAAAGGCCGCCGATGCCAATGTCCGTTGCGCTATACTTCGGTGCCACGTTCTGCTGCCCAGGCGCGGAAGACGTCGGCCGTTGCATCATCCATCGGGAAAAAGCACTCGATTCTCAACTCTTGAAGGGTGATGTCCTGGGGCGTGCCTAACGTTGCAAGGGTGGTGAAGAGCCGCAGGTGTGTTCCGTTCTTCTCGAAGTGCATTGGCAGAACAGGCCCTTCAGGCAGGGACATTGTCTGGTCATCGCGTATCGTCGATACGTCGGGATAGGTCTTCAGTCGTGCAAGAAGTTCCGCCGTTTGGTGCGAACCGTCGGCGTTCTCATCCGCCTCGACGGTGCGAATGAAGTACGCGACAACGTCGGGCCAATTCACGAGGTACGGCCGCAAAATGTCCGGTGCGACGGTTGCGTCTGCTAGATTTATCGGCGTGCCAGTCGCAATTGGGCCCGTCAGGAATGTGACGAGTTTCGTCGCGGCGGTGTTCGCCTGAAGCAGGTTCCATCGACGATCGACAACAACGGCCGGAAATGGCTCCTGCTGCATCAACATGAAGTTGAGCGCCTGGCGTATCGGCGCGAGCGCCTCGGCGCTGAGATCGCTTTCCGCCCAGATCGGCGCAAACCCGGCAGCCAACAGCAGCGCATTGGATTGGCGTAGCGGCAGGTCGAGTGCGTCCGACAAGCGGAGCACCATGTCTCGACTCGGCTGCGTGCGGTCAAGTTCAAGAAAGCTGACATGGCGTTGTGAGCACGCTGCGGCTAGCGCGAGCTCAAGCTGTGACAAGCCGCGTTTTCTGCGCCATTTCGATAGTCGCTTTCCAAACGTGACCGATCCGCTCATGACTACCTGGGATGTAGTTGTCTCATCGCCGTTGATCATCAATCCTGCACGCGCTGGCGCAGCCCGCAAGGCCAAGTGGGTAAGGACAGGTTAGGCAATGAGCATTCGGATTGCTTTCGCTGGGTCGTTCTCGGCACAGCTCGCGGAACCGGTGAGGTCGCGCCTCACAGGACCATGTGACGTTATCACGGACGACGAAGCATCGATTGCCGCGCGTTTGCGTGACGTCGATGTGTTGGTCTCCATGGGGTTCAGTCGGAAGATGGCTGATGCAGCCCCGAAACTGAAACTGGTCCAGGTGCCCGGTGCCGGTCTTGAACGGATCGACCGTTCCGCCCTGCAAGCCGGACTATTGCTTGCGAATGTGTATGGGCATGAAGCCGGTATCGCAGAGTACGTACTCGGCGCGATGATTGCGCTGACGCGATCGTTTGTGAGGCTGGACAGGGAATTGCGCGCAGGCAACTGGGAGAGCCAGTGGGTCGTCGGGCGCCCGCCGCCGCCGCTCGCTCACGAACTCGCCGGTAAGACGATGGTGGTGCTTGGGCTTGGTCATATCGGGATGGCCGTTGCGCACCGCGCTGCTGCTTTCGACATGCGTGTTTTAGCGGTCCGTCGTGATCTTGCTGCCGCGAAACCCGATAGCGTCGCACGTGTCGTCGGCCTCGGTCGTATGGATGAAGTCCTCACCGAAGCTGATTTTGTGGTTGTCACGCTGCCAGTGACGGACGCGACGAGCAATGTGTTTACAGCCGAGCGATTTGCTCGGATGAAGCCAACCGCATATCTGATCAACGTTGCACGTGGTGAAATCGTGAATGAAGACGCGCTCTACGATGCACTGGCATCAAATCGCATTGCCGGCGCAGCCATTGACGTCTGGTACCAGTACCCCAAGACGGCCGAAGCCACGCTGCCTGCGACGCGGCCATTCCACAAGTTGGACAACGTTCTCATGACTCCGCATGTCTCAGGTTGGACTGACGGCATGTTGGATGCACGCGCTGCGTTCATCGCGGAGAATATTGAACGGGTATTCCGGGGCGAGTTGCCGTTGAATGCGATCGACCCACTATGACAAGGGATCTGATTACAAGAGCTATTCCGGTATCAATACGCCGCGCACAGCTGGCTGAACATCCATCGGCCTAGCGGTATGATGGAGCCGTCCCGCAAATTTAGGGTGCGCTCAATGATGTTTATGTTTTATAAAGGATAAATTCAGTCAAAATATGTGTTTATTTCTTCTTTTAGGTGCTTTGATGTACTGTGGTTCTTTATTGAACTGGAGATCGAAGGTAGTTTTCTAATGACTTTGACCCACGTGGTGGCTGGCGAAAATCGTGATAGCCAGAGGCGCCGGATGCTCAAGGGCGGAGTTATTGTATTTGATTGCCAGCACATGACTGTGCCCTGCGTTGTCCGGGACATCTCCGCGACAGGAGCCCGTCTCCAAGTTTCAGAAGCCACAGCGATTCCGAATACGTTTGAGTTGCTCGTCGAGCTGGACGGTCTGCGAGCGGACTGTGTGGTGATATGGCGAGCAAGCAGCCGCGTCGGGGTCAAGTTTGAGACCAAACCAAAGCGCGTCACGCCGTCTCGCGCGCAAGTCGTAAGCGCAGGCTCATCAATTGACGATAAGCCGACACTGAGGCGGAGACAGGATGCATTGTCCGGCATGTGCCGTGCGAACACTGACGCGCAACCCGATCAATCGCGTGTTGTTCCGGCCGAGCGTCAGACCAAACGCTCACGCCCGATCCCGCTGCTGATTGCAGAGGACGATGCTGACGACCGCTTCCTCATATCAGATGCGTTCAAGGAAACCGGCTTTGAGCATCCCGTCATCTTTGTAGAAAACGGGGAGGAGTTGCTAAGTTACCTTCGTCGTGAAGGTCCGTTCGCGGATTGCGATCCGCCAGGCTTGGTTATGCTTGACCTCAATATGCCGAGAATGGATGGCCGCACGGCGCTTATGCATATCAAAACCGATCCGGCGCTGAAGCGTATTCCCGTGATCGCTTTTACGACATCAAATGCCGAGAATGATATCGAGAGAACGTATGAGCTCGGCGTAAGCGCGTTCATTTCCAAGCCGGGCTCGTTTGATGAGATGCTGGATCTGGTCGAGTCCTTGAACAACCACTGGATGCGGTTTGTTGCATTGCCGAATGCGAGGGCCTAACGCGGTCGACGCGTGACAGCGAGCTCAAGCTCGGTCATGGCTTTCTATCCACGCCGTGGCCCGGTTGCATGCCGTCCCACGCGCCGTCGGAATACTTCGGTGCGCGCCGAAGCAATGTTTATCGCCAACGTGACATCGTCCGTTTGTCAGAAAACGGAGGCCGTGATGATCACCTGTTTCATTCGCTATGAACTAGATCCCTACAAAAAGGACCAGTTCAATCAGTACGCCGTCACATGGGGGCAAGTGATCCCACGTTGCGGTGCAGATCTGATCGGGTATTTCTCACCGCATGAGGGTTCCAGCACGACCGGATTCGGCGTCTATAACATTGCGAGTTTGGCGGACTATGAGGCATACCGCGCGCGGCTAGCGGCTGATCCGCAAGGGCGTGAGAACTATCAGTTCGCACAACGCGAAATGTTCATTCGACGGGAGGATCGCATCTTCCTAAAGAATGTCTCCCTCCCACACGGCAAGATGGTCACACCATGATTGCAGTCATCTTTGAGGTCGAGCCAAAGGATGGACGGCGAGAGGCTTATCTCGACATCGCCGCAGATTTGCGGCCGCTGCTGGAAGAGATTGATGGCTTCATTTCCATCGAGCGGTTCGAGAGTCTGACACAGCCAGGCAAGGTCTTGTCGTTATCGTTCTTTCGGGACGAGGCGGCGATCGCCGCCTGGCGCTCACTTGAGAAGCATCGTAGCGCGCAACAGGCTGGTCGTACTGCGATCTTCGAGAATTATCGGCTCAGGGTTGCAAGTGTCATCCGAGACTATGGGATGTTCGATCGCGACCAAGCACCACAGGACTCACGGCGCGTACATGATCGTGTGGATTGCGTTGACGGTGAGCAATAATACGGGATCGCGGGTTGGCGTGCGATTCGTCGACCGCGACCGGTCCTAGAAATCGCGGGTGCCAAACATATCACGGAGTGCGATTCGCCCGTTCGGTGTGACCTCAAGAGCCCGTGTGTTTTTGATCCGACGAACAAGCTTCCGCTCCATGAAATGCAAGCAAATCGCCTTGCCCAGCCTGCCCGCCACGTGAGGTCGTCGCTCGCTCCAATCCAGACACGGACGGCAAAACGGCCGGTTCGATCGTTTGCCTGGCGGGTCGAGTTCAATGCCAAGCTCGGTGAGCCATGCGAATCCGGTGGGCGTTATCAGGCCGGCATCGTCGTCGAATTCAATGGCTCCGCGACTGACCAGCGAGTCGGCAATTGCGACGCCTAGCTGGCCGGCAAAATGATCATAGCACGTGCGTGCCTTTCGGAGCGCCGTATCACGCGGCCCCAAGACGATCTTCCGTGCTTGTGGTGTGGTGCCGGCGGCGATCTGCATGATGCCTTCCAGCATCTTCGCAACGTCGGCATTCGCCAGGCGGTGATACCGGTGCCGTCCCTGCTTCTGCACCGTCAGCAAGTTGGCAGCCGTCAGTCTCGACAAATGACTGCTTGCCGTTTGCGGCGTCACACCGGCGCACCTGGCGAGCTCGGTCGCTGTCAGCGCCTGGCCACCCATTAGGGCTGTCAGGATCGCGGCGCGTGCCGGCTCACCGACCAAAAGCCCGATTTCTGCAATCTGGTTCGTGTTCACCATTGAGACCACCTCGATGTGGATACTAGAGGTGGTCTAACGGATTTGCTTCGACCGTCGTCGAATTATATTGATGCCGGTTGTCTGTATGGTCTTGCGGTTGGACGGCGCGACGTCGCTAACGGACTAAAACCGGGCGTAGGCGTCTCAAGTACAGCTGCCGCGTATGCGGATACCGGCGTGCCGAAGTCACAATCAGCGATTTGCCGAAGCGTGAGTTGCGGCCAATCAGAACAAGTCCGATCAATGCCATCGGCAATCCAATGGGAATAAACGGCGTTAACGCGCCGATGGGAATGGACAGCACGACGAGAACAAAGCCGATTAAGCTCAAAACGACGTTCATAAGCACTCCATTATCGTATGTGTGCGTGGAGCATGATCCCGCTCACACATCGTGCGCTTGCTGTTCAGAGGTCGGCCTGGATCGGAAAGAGCGTCGCGGTTCTCAAACGTCGCACTCCGGCCGGCCGTCACTAAACATCAAATTGCAGGTCGTCGGCATGGCATGTGGGGAGTGACAAGGCCGAGGTCAATTCTCTTCCCCAGTTTGTCGTGATCGACAGCCTGTTGTGATAGAAAAAATCAATCGCCAGATTTGGGTTTGACGGTCTTGAGCGCGTGACATGCGATTGTAGCAAGCTGCGTGAAGTCTGCCGCGCGAACGGCAAATGGGCGCCAGATGAACCCCAGTTTTCGGACCAGGATTTCACCGCGCAACTGCCGAAGGACGACACTCGGGTCAGACGCAATTTCGGATGCTGCGTAATAGCTTGGGAACACAGACAGCCCCATTCCGAGGGCCACCATTTGGCGCAGTGCATCAAGGCTCGTGCCCTCGTAGTCCTGAAGAATCTCAGCGCCGTGCCGTGCGGCAAGGCGATCAACTTCCTCGTACAGGCGGTGGCCGCGACCGAGTGTGAGAAATTTTTCGCCGGCGAGATGCTCCGGCGATATCCGCTTGAAGCGCGCGAGTGGATGATCGTGTGCCAAGCCGATCAGGAGCTGTTCCTGCCCGATTTCCTCGGCATGCAGCTGATCGTCGTGCGCAGGCAGAGCGACAAGCGCGAGGTCGATGCTTCCATCGGCAACGAGCTTTGCCAATCTCGCCGGCAGTTCCTCTCGGATGTAGATGCGAACCGTCGGATACTCAGCGTGCAACCGGGGCACGATTTTCGGCAGGATGTACGGACCAACCGTTGGTCCCGTCCCAAGCCGGATCAAACCGCCGAGATTCTCGCGCTCCCGGTGTACAGCGGCCACCAATTCGTCGACCTGTAGAAGAATTTCGCGCGCGCGCTCAACAACAGTCTCACCGGACGGGGTCAGCCCGATATTGTTGCGATTGCGTTCGACAAGGCGCGTACCAAGTGCGTCCTCTAGTGCTTGCAGCTGTAGTGAAAGCGTCGGCTGGGAGGCGGCCACCTTCTTCGCGGCCTCGCCGAAATGACGGTGGTCGGAAATCGCAAGCAGATACTCAAGCTGTCGCAGGCTCGGGCGGCGGGGCAAGCGGGTCTCCATTGATATTTTCTATCGCATATGGTCAAACTTTCAATTTCCACAATGCGACATGCGACGCCAAATCGCGGTTATCCGAACGAGACAAGGAGGATCGCCCATGCACGCACGCCTAAAGTCGCTACAGGCCAAGACGGATATCCTGAATGCAAAGATCCAGCAGGAGCTAACCCGGCCGTACCCCTGCAGTCTCCGCTTACAATCGCTAAAGCGTAAACGACTACGTATGAAGGACGAGATCGTGCACGCTGCCGGTGTATTAGCAAATCTGGGACTTCGCGCGCAGCGGGCATAGAGCTGTTTTGACTTCGCCCAAGCTATCCCACACCTCTGCCCGTTCATGGTTTACCGGCCACCCATGATCCCCCGTGTTGGTGGCCGGACGTCTCTGTAGCGACGGCCGGCTTGCCTGACCGATATGCTCAGCCGTGTCGTCCTGACGTGCGGTGAAAGCGATGGTTCGCCGCAGCTATGACCGTCATGTGCAATCGCTTGCGTACGCAACTCTCGTTCGTGCGACGTCACGATTGGCGTTCGTGCTGCGAACCGTGCGCCGGTGACGCGACTTGATGCGAACAGTTTGTCCGGTCTCACGGTGTCGCGTGACGTCTTATGCATCAACTTTGGCCCATTACTTTCGCCACGACTTTGGATTGTTTCCGCGACAAAGGTGTTTTTCGTCGCGTCGTTTGAATTGCGTTTATCGGGTCGTGCGACGCGGTTCTGGCAGCTATGCGGTTACTTGAGTCACATTGAGTCCTCATACGTTTCCGCGTAGGCGTCGCCCAACGAAATCGGATGTGCGGAAAACGTATGATCGTTCTGGCCGGGACTTGAGCGGTTGTGTCTTTGTCAAAACTGTCGCTTCGCGATGACATCTTGTGCCTTGCATGTGTCTTGCAACTGTGCGGCCTGACATCCATGTGACGCGCGAATCGACGACATCCCATAACCATTGGCGATACGGGGACAATGACCATGGTTACGCTGCCGAACGTGGGCGCAGTGATTGCACTGTTTGTGCTGATCCTGGCAACAACCACGTTTGTTGTCCTGTATGTTCGACGGCAGCGGCTCTACGCAGTCCTTTCCGCGCAACAAGACGCCTTGGCGTCTGGAACGAGCGTTGAGATAAGCCATCATGCATACCGCGAAGGCATCGGGTTCGAGCAGGGCTTCGCGCAGCTGACGAACATCGTTGACGACAAGACGTTTCACGCGATTGCTGCAGAGGCGGCCGCGCTCAGCGGCGTTGAGCGCAGTTATGTGCCGACGCACAAAAAGGGTGGGACGATCGCTTATGAAACACTGATCGCGCAAGCGCCAACGATCGTGCAGCTCTACACATCTCAGCAGATGCGCGATGCCGTTTCCAACGTTGTCGGCATGTCCGTGCGTCCGACACCGATTAATGATCAAAGTTCACTTTCGCTGCTGATCTATGATCGGCCGGGAGATCACATCGACTGGCATTACGATCATAACTTCTATCGCGGGCGACATTTCACCGTTCTCCTGCCGATTGTGAATCGCGGCTGCGAGCCAGGCTCACTGTCCTCGACGCGCTTTCAAATCAAGCACCCAGACTCCGTATCGGAGTTTGCCACGCCTCCAAACGGGCTTCTGATTTTTGAAGGAGCCAAGGTGCTGCATCGGGCGACGCCGCTGGCGGCCGATGAGCGTCGCATTGTCTTGTCGATGACGTACTGCTCGGATCCACGCTCAAGCTGGTGGCAGGGCATCGCCCGCAGACTCAAAGATACGGCGTTTTTTGGCATCCGCGCTTTATGGACTTGAATTGCGCTGTTCGCGAGTTTTTGCAGTTTGCGCTGTTCGCACGCTCGCAGGCTCGCGGCTCGAGCGCTGGCTATCCTGCGAAGCCTATTCTCCGGCCGCGCCTGCGGCCGGGCGGGTTGCGCCGCCCGCGCGGAGGCCCGCGCGACGCGAGGAACAGCCGTGAGCGAAAACAACACGCGCTGGCTATCCTGCGAGGACGATGCCAGGCTGGAACAGCCGTGAACGATGAACAACCGGCACTGGCCAGCCGTCAGGCACCCCAGGCCGCGACCGCGGCCCGGCGCGTTGCGCCGCCCCCACCCCAACGCGGGTGTTCCCGCGTTGGGCACTTTAGATGTCGAGATGGCGTGTTCGCCATCTCGATGGGGCCCGGCCGCAGGCCGGAATAGCCCGTGAGCGATCAACAACACGCGCGAGCGAGACCAACCTATCAAGCTGCGAGTTCACTGGCACTCTTGGAGAGTGCCGTAATCTCCGCCCAATTGTCCTCGTCGATCTCCTGTTGAGGCGCGACCCAGGATCCGCCGACGCAGACGACATTCGGCAACGCCAGATAGTCCAAGGCATTCTTGGCGTTGACGCCGCCGGTCGGGCAAAAGCGCAAACCGCTTAATGGGCTGGCCCAGGCTTTCAACACGGAGACCCCACCGTTGGCTTCGGCCGGGAAGAACTTGAGGATCTCAAATCCTCTTTCCGCTGCAGCCATGGCCTCAGATGGGGTCGCAACGCCGGGTAGCATCGGCAGCCCGGCCGTCTCGGCCGCGTCGAGAATTGATGGGCTCAAGCCAGGTGACACCCCAAAATGCGCACCGGCACTGACGGACTCGCGTACGGCTTCCGCAGATCGCAATGTGCCCACGCCGACAACCGCCTCCGGCACCGCTTCAGCCATGGCACGAACTGCCGTCAAAGCCCCTGGTGTGCGCAATGTGACTTCGAGCGCTTTCAGACCGCCGGCAACCAGAGCCTTCGCGAGCGGCACGGCTTTGTCCGGGTTGTCGATGACAAGCACGGGAACGACAGGCGCGAGGTTGCAGATGTCCTGAATGCTGAGATGACTCATGCTTGCCTCTCCCCAATTGCTGTAATCAATCCGGCGGTTGATCCATCAAGATCGTCACCGACGTCTCCGGACAACATCGGCAGTAGGGCAACTGCCAACTCCTTGCCCAGCTCAACGCCCCATTGATCGAAACTGTCGATGTTCCACACAACGCCCTGCACGAAGATCTTGTGCTCATAGAGCGCAATCAGGCGGCCGAGTGTGAACGGATCAAGGGACCGGTGCAGGATTGTGGTCGATGGGCGATCACCAGGAAACGTGCGATGTGGTGCCAGCCGATCAGCATCTTCGGCGCTTGCGCCGGCTGCGGCCAACCGAGCGCGCACCTCGTCTTCACTGCGCCCGAACGCAAGCGCCTGGCCCTGCGCCAAGCAGTTCGCGAGAAGGGCCGTGTGATGGTCGGCGGCTGCGTCTCGCCCATTCGCGGCGGCGATAAAGTCGGTCGGGACAACATCCGTGCCCTGGTGCAAGAGCTGGAAGAACGAGTGCTGTGCGTTTGTGCCGGGTTCGCCCCAGATCACGGGACCGGTATTTGCGCTGACCGGTTTGCCGTCGCGCGTGGTGCGCTTGCCGTTACTTTCCATGTCGAGCTGTTGAACGTAGGCCGCGAAACGCTCGAGACGCTGGTCGTATGGGATGAGTGCGACCGTCGGCCAACCCATGGCATTCCGCCGCCAAATTCCAATCATCGCCAGCAGGACAGGCAGGTTTTGCTCCAGTGATGCCTCGCGAAAATGCCGATCCATGGCCGCAGCGCCGGCCAGGAACGCGCGAAAGTCCGTCTCGCCAATGCCGATCGCAACCGGAAGGCCGATTGTCGACCAAACGGAGTATCGTCCGCCGACCCAGTCCCAGAAACCAAATACGCGACTTTCCTCGATCCCGAACTCTGCTGCACCGGCAACGTTGGTTGAGACGGCTGCCATATGGCGGCCCGCATCCTCACCGACGGCGGATTGTAGCCACGTTCGGGCTGAGCGCGCGTTCATCATCGTTTCAAGCGTCGTGAATGTCTTCGATGCGATGATGACCAGCGTCTGTGCCGGGTCGAGCGTCTTCGTCACGTCGGCCAGATGGGCGCCGTCGACGTTCGACACGAAGTGCAGGCGTGGGCCATCTCGATCCGGCTCAAGCGCACGGGCAACCATGGCTGGTCCGAGGTCGGAGCCACCGATGCCGATGTTAACGATGTCGGTGAATGGACCACCGGCAGCTGCATACGCTCCACTGCGAACGCGCTCAGCGAACGCGAGCATACGCGCCAATGTGCTGTCGACGTCATCGCCCGCGGGCGGCTCAGCGCCCCCGCGCAGCGCCATATGCAGGACTGCGCGATCCTCCGTGATGTTCCAATGTGCGCCGGAGACCATGGCGTCCCTGGCGGCTTCAACGCCCGCCTCCCGTGCCAGATCCAAGAGCGCCGCGAGCGCTTCGGCGTCTATTTTCTCCTTAGAGAAATCGACCAGGAGGTCGTCGAGGTGAAAAGAGAGGGCGTCGAATCTGGCCGGATCGTGGGCGAACATTTCGCGTAACGTTGTGGCCTGTAGCCGCGCGGCATGAGCCTCGAGCGATGTCCGGGAACTGCTCATGCGACGTTCTCCCGGAAGAAGATGCTCGCGCCATCCGCGGCTGAGCCGACTGCCGTGCGAAACGGTTGGAACAGTTCACGCCCGATGCCGGTCTCGTTGCCGCTCAAATCGGCGTCGGCCGGAGTTCGCGTGCTGAGATCCGCGTCTGTCCGTAGTGTCCCAGCCTCGGCGTCGAGGTGAATGACGTCGCCGTCGCGCAGTAACGAAATCGGTCCACCGCCCACGGCTTCAGGTGTGAGGTGGATCGCCGCCGGTATCTTGCCGGATGCGCCGGACATGCGCCCGTCCGTGACGAGCGCAACCTTGTGGCCACGCCCTTGCAAAACCCCGAGCATGGGTGTCAGCGAGTGCAGTTCCGGCATGCCGTTCGCCTGCGGCCCCTGGAAACGCACGACGCAGATGAAGTCTTCTTCTAATTCACCGTCCACGAAGGCGGCTTTGACGGCCTCTTGAGAATGGAACACTTTTGCCGGCGCCGAGATAGACCGGTGCTCGGGTTTGACCGCGGAGATCTTGATCACCGAGGTGCCGAGATTTCCTTCAAGCAGCACCAGGCCGCCAGTTGGTTGAAACGGATTATCGACGCGGCGCAAGATACCATCGTCCAGACTGTCGCGTGCCCCGTCTTCCCAGACAACGCGTCCGTCTTTGAGCTTCGGCTCGCGCGTGTATCGGCTCAATCCGTCACCGGCAACCGTTCGCACATCGTCCTGCATCAAGCCGGAAGCAAGCAGTTCGCCGACCAGATATTGCAACCCGCCGGCGGCATAGAAGTGGTTCACGTCGCGCAGGCCGTTTGGGTAGACTCGTGCGATCAGGGGGGTGACCTCTGAAAGGTCTGATATGTCCTCCCATGTCAGGATGACGCCTGCAGCCCGGGCCATCGCGATCAAGTGAATCGCGAGGTTGGTCGAGCCGCCCGTGGCATGCAGTCCAACAACGCCATTGACGAATGCGCGTTCGCTCAGGATGTCGCATGTCGGTGTGTAGGTCTCGCCCTGGGCGGTCAAAGTCAGGACCTGTTTGGCGCCCTCAAGCGTCATCGCATCGCGAATGGATGCGCCGGGATTGGCAAAGCTCGATCCCGGCAGTTGCAGGCCCATGACCTCCATCAGCATTTGGTTGGTGTTGGCGGTGCCATAGAACGTGCAGATGCCCGGGCTGTGGTAACTGGCCATTTCGGCACGCAGCAGTTCCTTTCGCCCGATCTCCCCGCGGGCGAACTGTTGGCGTGTTTCTGCCTTCCGGTCGTTGGACAGGCCAGACGGCATTGGCCCCGCCGGCAGGAACACCGCTGGAATATGCCCGAACGCGGCCGCTGCGATCACCAAGCCTGGGACGATCTTATCGCACATGCCCAGAAAAACTGCCGCGTCGAAACAGTTGTGGGACAGGGCCACACTAGCGGACAGAGCGATAACATCCCTGGAAAACAGCGACAGCTCCATGCCCGGCTCGCCCTGGGTTACGCCATCGCACATCGCCGGCACGCCGCCTGCGACCTGTGCCGTCGCGCCGAATTCGTCGGCCGCCTGTTTGATCAGCATGGGAAACCGCTCGAACGGCTGGTGTGCCGAGAGCATGTCATTATAGGCCGTGACGATTCCGATGTTCGGTTTGTCGTTGCGCGTCAGGGTCTGCTTTGCAGCCGCCGGCATGCCGGCCGTGGCATGGGCGAGATTGGAGCATCCGAGATGCGCGCGCGCGACGCCGTGCACCCGCGCCTGTGCCATGCGGTTGAGATACACTTGCCGTGTCTTCCGGCTGCGTTCGATGATCCGGCTTGTTACGTCGCGGACTGTTGGATGTGTCACGTCCTGCTCCTTCGAAACTCACTCGGCATAGAAAACAGTCGCCTCTTGCGCAGCGTCTAGGATGGCGCGTACGGGCGCATTTTGGGTGTCGCTTTCGGCAAGTGCTCGGTCCAGAGCGGCGCGTTTGGCAGCACCTTTGATCAAGAGATAAACATTGGCGGCGCGAGTAAGCGCGGCGGCCGTCAGCGTCAGCCGGGCTTCAGGCACGCCGGGCACGGTCATTCGGGCGATGACGGTGTCGGCTGTCGGGTCCAGTGCATCCGCAAGCCCGTCGGTTCCCGGGAACAGGGACGCGGTATGCATGTCCTCGCCCATGCCGAGCACGCAAACATCGAGTGGCAGCACCCGCGATCGCAAGGCGTCAGAAACATGGGTGGTCGTGTCCGAGCCATCGTAGAGCCCGACAAAGTCAGCCGCGCTGGCTGGTCCCTGGAGCAGCGTTTCCGAAACGAGCCTGCCGTTGGAGCGTGGGTTGCCCGCCGGTACGCAACGCTCATCTGTCAGGGTGACGCGGACGTTCGCCCAGTCGATATCATGATGACCAAGCGCGGTCAGGAACGGCGCCGGTGTCGTGCCGCCGGGCACGGCCAGGCTCGCCCAGCCTTTCGTGTTGACGGTGTCGGCCAAGTGGCGCGCAACACGTTCGGCCAGCAGCGTATCAATCGTGTCTCCGCTATAAGACTCCAGCTTCATGCCGTGAACTCGCATCTCATTCTGTGGTCACCAGGTGCGGCTCTGGTCGTCCTCCGTTCGCACATGCGTCCCTCCAGCGACGTTGACCGACGGTAGAGAGCAACGAACGGTTCCGGGTCAAATCCGACCCGATCGATACGATCTAGCCGTCGACTTCCCGCCAGCGGTGGCCATCCGCCATCGCGAGCGCTTGTGCGCCGTGTGGGCCGTCGCTGCCAGCATCATAGGGTTCCGGGCGCGTGCCGGCCTCGTCCCAGGCCGCGATAATCGGGTCGACCCACGCCCAGGCGGCTTCGACTTCGTCGCGCCGCATAAACAGCGTCTGATTGCCCCGGATCACATCAAGCACCAGCCGTTCGTACGCGTCCGGCATCCGCCAGCCCGTCTCCTCGGCGAAGCTCATATCCAGCGGCGTATTGCGCATCCGGAACCCGCCGGGTCCGGGATCTTTGGTTGTTATGGAGAGTGTAATGCCTTCATCCGGCTGTAACCGGATGACCAGCGCGTTCGGCGTGACAGGCGCGGTGAGATCGGAAAAGATCTGATGCGGCGTCTGGCGAAACGTCAGGACGATTTCCGAAAGGCGCGTCCGCATCCGCTTGCCGGAACGCAAGTAAAACGGAACGCCCGCCCATCGCCATGTCCCGATTTCGGCCCTCAGAGCGACAAAGCTCTCGGTGGTGGTTTGTGGATTCTCGACTTCTTGCGTGTAGCCGCGATACTGGCCGCGAACGGTGGCCTTCAGCGCCTCCTGGCCGGTGAGCGGACGCAATGCCCGTAGCACCTTGAGTTTCTCGTCCCGCACAGCGTCAGCTTCGAAGCGATGCGGCGGCTCCATCGCAGTCAGACAAAGCAATTGCAGGAGGTGGTTCTGGATCATGTCGCGCATGGCGCCGGCGCGGTCGTAGTAGGCGCCGCGTCCTTCGACACCAAGCGACTCCGATACGGTGATCTGCACGTGATCGAAATGGCGCGCATTCCAGAGCGGCTCAAACAGCGCGTTGGCGAACCGCAACGCGATCAAGTTCTGCACTGTCTCTTTGCCGAGATAGTGATCGATCCGGTAGACGCAGTCCTCGGGAAACACGGCGCCAATGCGGTCGTTCAGCGCTTGCGCGCTTGCGCCGTCGTGGCCGAATGGTTTTTCGACCACCAGGCGTGCGCCGTCCGCGAGGCCGTGCTCCGACAGCGCATCAACGATTGGGCCGAAAAGGGACGGGCCGACAGCCAGATAAAACACGCGGATTGTGCTCTCCGGCGCATCGTCGAGGACTCGTTTCAAGTTTTGCCAGCCATCGGCATCGGAGACATCGTTCTGCACATAGTCCAGGCGGGACAGGAAGCGCTCAAGAGCGGCAGGGTCACGGCTTTGCGGCGTAACCGATGCCTCGATCGCCTCACGCGCCATATCTCTGTAGCGATCAATCGTGAGGTTGGTGCGGGCGCAGCCGATGATCCGCGCACTGTCGGGCAACTGACCGTCGACATCACGGTAATACATCCCCGGCAGCAGCTTGCGACGCGCAAGATCGCCTGTTGCGCCGAAAATCACGAGATCGAATGGATCGACCGGAATAATGCGATGCGTCATACGCAGACCCCGCAGGAGATGGCGCCCGAGAAATGGGAGTGGCCGCGCGCGTCACGGCAGAAACGTTTGTGTCTTCGCATTGATGCGTCCTCAACAAGTCGCAGCCGTACGAACTCTTGCGCCGCGGTCTAGCAGGTTCCACGCATTGAGCAACTACAGCGTTCTCAATACCCTGTTAGCCAGCGATCCAGGTCCGCGGGACTATGCGCGCGAAACGTCAGCGCTCGCCTTGAAGTGGCGCTGAACGTGACTGACAAACGCTTGGACTTTGCGGGAGTGACGACGATGCTGCGGGTACGCAATGTGCAGTGATTTCGGTCCGGGCCGCTGAGACACCTCAAAGTCAGCTAGCAGACGTATCAACCGGCCATCCGACACATCAGCTGCAACGAGCCAGTCCGGCATCATGACGATGCCGAGACCTTCGCGGGCAGCGGAGACCAGCGCGTCGGCGTCGTTGCCACTCATTTTGCCGCGAACCCGTATGGTGCCGGCGTCTCTCCCGCCTTGCGCGAACGTCCACGTGTCTGAGACCGGCGCCCACGGATCTCTTGGCAGCACAGGCCGAAACAACAGGCAGCTGTGCTGCTGAAGATCGTCCGGATGTTCCGGCCGTCCGTAGTGCGCAACATAGGTCGGGCTTGCGCAGACGCAACGGTGCATTGGGCTCAGTTCGTGGGCAATGAGATCGAGCGCCTGTGCTGGATCGGCAATCCGAATTGCGACGTCGACACGGCTCTGATCGAGATCGATAACGGTATCATTCGACACAAGATCGATGGCAATTCCGGCGTTGCAATCGAGAAAGTCGCGAACGATCCCGGCGAACAGGGTGCGGCCAAAGCTCAGCGCCGTGGTTATGCGCAAATGGCCTGATACCTCTGAGTCGCTCTTCTGAAGCTCCTGAATCAAGGCGTCCAACGCGTCGACAAGCGGTGCACCACCTGAAAGAAGCCGATGGCCGGCCTCCGTGAGTTCGACGCGCCGTGTCGATCGTGCAAGCAGCGTCACCCCCACGCGCCGCTCTAACTCGTCCATGGCGCGCATGACTGTCGACGTGGAGACAGCCTGATCGCGTGCCGCACCAGCAAAGCTGCTGTTGCGCGCGACGTACGCCAAGATGCGCAGGCTCACGGCAATGTCCATCTCACCATCTTTGCAAGTTTCGCAATGAAATCCATTCTCTTATTTGGATTATATACATCTGCGCAATGCTGTACAAGCTCGAACGGCCTCGTCTCGGAGGTCGTGGCCAAAGGGGCGGGTGGATATGGACTTCCAGATCTCGGGCAAAGCGGCGTTGATCATCGCAGGTACCCGTGGCTTAGGTCGCGCCTGTGCGACGGCGCTTGTCTCAGAGGGCGTTCGCGTTGCGATCACGGGGCGCAACGTTGCACAGGGCGAAGCTACGGCACGAGAACTTGGAAACGGCACGTGCTTTTTCGCTGGCGATATAACGAGCGGTGCAGACCGTCAGCAGGTGCTTGAAGCCGTGATTGATCGGTTCGGCCACCCAGCAATTGTCGTTGTGAATGGGCCGGGCCCGACAGCGGACGCGTTTCTGGAGACGCCAATCCAAGCTTGGGACGAGGCGTTTCAATTCATGGTCATTCCTGCGCTTGATATCGTGCAGCGATGCATTCCCGCGATGGTCGATCGCAAGTGGGGGCGCGTGATCAACCTCAGTTCCATATCGGGCAAGGAAATCTCGTTGCTTGGATGTCGCGCGAACGGTCTTCGGCCAGCACTGGCAGGTGCGCTGGGCACGTTAGCGCGGGAAGTTGCGGCCGATGGCGTGACAATCAACTCAATTCTCTCCGGTCCCTTCGACACGCCGGCCATGCGGACGGTGGTCCGCCAGCATGCCGGCAGGATGGATTTGACTGAGGGCGAGGCTGTGGCGTCGTACGCGGCAAGTGGCCCTATGAAACGGCTTGGCAACGTGGCCGAACTCGGCGCGCTTTGTGCGTTCCTCGCGTCGGCGCCCGCCGGCTACATCACCGGACAGGCGATCGCGATTGATGGTGGCCGGGTCGCCTCCCTGTACTAACTGGACCTGCGCGTCGGTTTTGAGAGCCGACCAAGCCGCGCTCCGCATCCAATGTCCCTTGCTAACGGGCCAAGACCTCTTTGTTGATCACGTTCTCAGTGATGATGTTTTTGTCGAAGACGCTCAGGATGTTCTCGATGGCGGCAACGCCCATGCGGTCCCGCGCTTCAACTGTGACGCCCGCCATGTGCGGAGATGTGATGACGTTATCGCGCTTGAGAAGCGGGTTGTCTGCTTCAACAGGTTCCAGCGCGAACACATCCAGACCGGCGCCGGCAATCTGCCCGTTCTCAAGCGCTGCATCGAGTGCGGCTTCATCGACAATGCCGCCGCGCGCCGTGTTGATCAGGTAGGCCGTCGGCTTCATGCGTGCGAGGCGATCCGCATTGAACATGTTCAACGTCTCTTGATTCTTCGGGCAGTGCAGAGACACGAAGTCCGCTTGGGCGACTGCGGCGTCGAGATCGGTAACGTGCGTGTGGCCGGCCTCCTTGATCGCTGCGGCGTCGACATAGGGATCGTAGACCTGCACGGTCATATCCATAGCAGCGCAGCGCTTTGCGGCGCGCGAGCCGATCCGACCGAAACCGACAATCAGGGCGGTTTTTTCGTAGAGGTCAAACGGCATCGCGCTCATGCGGTCGTTCCAGCGGTCGTCCTTGACAATGGCGTCGGCCTCGGGCGCGCGGCGGGCCAGCCACAGCATCATGAACAGCGCGTGTTCCGCAACGGATGGCGAGTTCGCTATGCCGACGGTCATGAGGGGCAGCCGGTGCTCATTCAATGCCGGAATGTCGATTGCGTCGTATCCGACGCCGACGCGCGCCACCACTTCCAAGTTCTGAGCGGCCTTGATCTGGTCATGACTGATCACCGTCTGGCCCAGGACAAACGCCGAGACCGGTGCTTCTGTTTCCAACACCTTCAGGAACTCTTCGCGGGTTGCCAGGTTCGGAAACGTGACCAGCTCCGTATCGTCACGCTCGGCCAGCAGCGCGCGCGCAACCGGGGCCAATGTGTCTGTCGATAGCACCTTCTTCTTGTTTGTCATCGCGGCGTCATTCGGCATCAGGCATTCCTCCAGCACGTTTCATTTGCAACACGTGGCGTGTTTTCTCTCGCTGAGCGTGTCATGCTCATGTCAGTCTTTCTACTGTCGTGACGTGGCGATAAGGCATGCGCTGACCGAGTGGCTCACGGCGCAGTCTATAGACCATGCACCGTCGGCACCTCAAAACGTCATGCGGCATGTCTATCGGTGTGGCTGTCGCTAGAGCGTCAACACAGGATGGTCAGAGGCAAGGTGTTTCCGGATCATACGGTTCATCAGAGCCGTATAGATTCGGCGTGCCGTGCGATACAGGCCGAGCTTCGTGCACAAGACGCTGGGCAGAATGAAGTACGCGTAGACAGTCAGCAGTTCCGGCCTGCGCCTGTTGGATGACATAGCTGCCAATATCTTAGGGGCAAGTTCGTAGTAAGCTGCCACGTGATCTGAGCCTCGCGGCGCGTGCATCAAATACGCATCGCGAAAGTGCCGCAGCGTTCGCAGCTCAAAACAGTTATCGCCAAGCCCAAGCTCCTCGCAGCAGGCCGTTGTGAGAAAGCAACCGGACTCCTCACATTTATCTGTCTTATAGTTCCACGTCCAAAGCTCGTCCTTGTCTTTCGATGCGTCGATGCAGGCGGGATCTTTGACGTCGTGCACGCAGAAGCGCCCGTTCTTCTTGCCGGCCTCACTATTTCTGCTCTCGACACGGCCACCGCGCTGTTTGCAAAGCCGCGCATCCGCTTCGGATACAACATCTTGCGCTTGTGCAGACTGACCACGAAACGTAGTTGCGGCCGCTGCAATGAAACCCGCGATGCCAGTCGCGAACCGACGTCTGTCCAAGTCTGCCAAAACGAATACTCCAAAAACATGATGTTCACCGGCTGAACGCAGGGTCGCAACAAAATGAACGAGCATATTGCGTCTTGCAAATAGCAGTTTGCGCGATTCTGCCTGTCCTGCTCACTGCGTCAGTCAAGTAGGGTTCTTGAGGCCTGACGGAGTCGCGAGCTGAGCGTGATATCTATCGCAGTTGCGCGCCGTGCGAGCTGCCGTTTGCGGCGCGTAGGCTCAGTTGCGCTCTGACCCGACGGATCGTCTCCAGATCCTGCGCACCCCCAATTCGTTCCGGTCGAACTGATCGCGTTACTTGGTGCCGAACATGCGATCGCCGGCGTCGCCCAGTCCCGGGAGGATGTAGCCCTTTTCGTTGAGTCTCTCGTCAACAGCAGCGGTGAAAATCGGGACGTCGGGGTGTGCACGCGAGAACGCGCTCACGCCTTCGGGCGCAGCCAGAACGCAGACAAACTTCATGTTGTTTGCGCCTGCAGATTTCAATTGCGCGACGGCGGCAATGGCGGAGTTGGCGGTTGCCAACATGGGATCGACGGCAATGACCGGGCGCTCGGCAATGTCGTCGGGCAGCTTGCAGTAGTATTCAATCGCCGTCAGCGTTTGCGGATCACGATACAAGCCGATGTGACCAACACGGGCCGAAGGAACAAGGTCCAGCATCCCTTCCAACAGGCCGTTGCCTGCGCGAAGGACTGAGACAAACACAAGCTTCTTGCCCTCCAGGATCGGCGCAGACATTGGCGCGAGCGGGGTCTCGATCTCCGTGGTCGCCATCGGCAGATCGCGCAACACCTCGTAGGCCAGCAAATGGCTGATCTCGCGCAACACCTGACGGAACTTGGACGTCGCCGTGTTCTTGTCTCTCAGCAGCGTAAGCTTGTGCTGAACAAGGGGGTGGTTGACCACTGTGAGCGTTTCGGTCACGGCGTGAAGCTCCTCGTTTGCGTGGATCTAGAAAACCGATCCGTCGCTCTTGATCTGAATTGGAGGACTTGCATCCTCACGCAAGGTCGCGGCAATGCGCCGGCCAGCTGACCATGTTCCACCTTCGAGGATGCTCGCGAGCGGCAGGTCCTCCGGGCGCCGGCCTAACTTGCGGCGTATCATCATCGCGACCTCGTCAAGTAAAGCAACGGACAGCGCGCGCCACTCGACAATGAATGTGTCTCCCGGATGATGCGCCACATCCAGCAACGTTCGGTCCCGAACTTCAAGCGCGCCCAAATCGACAAACAGGCCACCGTTCCGATACTCAGCCAGCCCCGTGAGCCCGTCGATGTTGGTCACGCGTAGCCCTGCGTCCTGAAGCGGCTCGATGAGCGAGTATGTCAGCCATTGCGAAAGCTTGTGAAATGGGATCAGGCCGTCCGTCCCATCGGTGGCTTTCACAGACGCGTGCTGCCAGGTGTCACCGAGGTTGACGCCCCCCAATGTGAGACGACCCGGCCAAATGTCGCCGAATGCGCGCAAGACAAGATTGAGCAATGCGGTGGCGTCGACCTCATCGCCCATCTCCTGTTTGATCCAGTTGAACAGATTGCCGACGCGCGGAACCTCGCCCGGAAACAGTTCCGGATGTTGTGCAACCGTTGCACCAAGCGCGCGCAACAGTGCGGCGCGCCCCTCCAACCCTTGGAGCGGATTGTCCGGCGTAACCTGAAATGCCGCGCCGAGCGCCGTCGCGGTTACGGCCTTGAGCGCGTCGGCATCCGCGACGAGATTCGTCCGATCCGACGAGGAGAAAAGCCCAGCCGCAAAGCCATCCAGACTTGCCAGAGCCAGACCTTCCGACCGCCGCACGTCCTTGCCGGCTCTGGCATCGCGATAGCGCCATTCCGTGCCGGCGCCGGCATCCAGGAGGACACTGGTCACGACCAGGTCAATTCGGCTGCGCGCCAATTCCTCAGCGTCGCCCTCAACGGTCGCTGCGAGTTCCTGCCACCGATCAACCTGGTCAAAAACGAAATGCCGCCAGCGGGCGTGAAACGGAATGTTCAAGTCCGGGTAGTTTTGACGGGTCGTTTCAAGAACATAGTCCGCAACGGTCTCGAGGCGGTCCTCATGGACGCGAAAGTATGTCAGGTGATCGCGGGCCGCGCGCACCTGGCCGCAGCGGTCCCGAACGGCCTCGGCGCTGAGAAGCCGTGATGCGGCTTCGTGTTCGTGGTGCTGATCAATAGTCTTCAAGTCCTCGGCCCCTCACGTCTCCGTGCTCGGTTGGTGCAGAGACATGTTCGTTCACAAAGTAACCGGCGGCCTTCTTGGCATCGATTTCCACGTGTGCGTCAGGCGGAATCAATTCGTCGGGGATCGGGACGCGTTCCACAATCTCGATGCCCTGATCGACCAGGGCGTCGTACTTCATGTCGCTCATGGATATGAAGCGATCGATTTTTGTAATGCCGAGCCAGTGGAAGACATCTGGCATCAGGTTTTGAAAGCGGTTGTCCTGCACACCGGCAACACACTCTGTTCGCTCGAAATAGGTGGCGGCGCTATCACCGTCAGGTTGCCGCTTGCGCGCGTTATAGACCAGGAATTTCGTCACTTCGCCGAGTGCACGCCCTTCCTTGCGATTGTAGACGATTAGCCCGGCACCGCCGTTTTGCGCCATGCGGATGCATTCTTCGATGCCGTGCATGAGGTACGGCCGACAGGTGCAGATATCTGAGCCAAACACATCCGAGCCGTTGCATTCGTCGTGAACGCGGCACGTCAAGCCGTGATCCTGTTTGCTGACGGTCGCCGCATCTCCAATGATGTAAATCGTAATTCCACCGATTGGCGGCAAAAAGAGTTTTAGGTCGGAGCGGGTGACGAGCTCGGGAAACATGCCGCCGGTTTGTTCAAACAAGGTGCGCCGCAGGTCGGGTTCCGCAACGTCGAGACGCTTCGCAATACCCGGCAGATACCAAACAGGCTCGATGGCAGCCTTTGTAACATTCACGTCGCCGTTATCGAGTAAGATCTCTCCATCCGGCGTAAGGCGGCCGGACTGAACAGCATCACGCAACTCACTGAGGTTGATGCGGGCCTTTGTGACTGCGATGGTCGGCTGGATGGCGGCACCGTTCGCGATATGATCAGCATATTCGCGCGCGACCAGATGGCCGTAGGGGTCAAGCGATACGATACGATCAGGGTTCGCCCATTGCGGGTAGGGCCCGATGTCGTCGGTTGGGTCGGTATTCGTCAGGTCCGGTCGGTGAATGGGGTCCAGTGAGCCAGCGGCGACTGCAAGAGCCCGGTAAATCCCGTATGAGCCGGCGTGAACACCAATGACGTTCCGCTGCGCGGCACTGCTCAAGCCCCCGACAATCGGCCCGCGCAGTTGGGCATTGGGGGCGCCCCATTCGACAACGAATCCCGTGCCGGACGGGCGGTGAGAGGCCAATACGATGTGGCCGGGCTTGTCCATGAGATCTCCGTCTCGTGCTTCAAGTCCAGTGATATAGGTCTTTGATTTTAAATTAGAACTCAGGAGCGGTAAGAGTCTGTTACTCCTCGGCAATATCTTCTGCCCAAAGCTCGGGCTTCTCCTGGATAAATCGTGTCATCAGAGCGATGCACTCTGGATCGTCTGCGATCACAACGTTAATCCCGCGTGAGCGCAGGAAGTCCTCATTGCCACCAAACGTCGTGTTTTCGCCAATAACGACGCGGGGAATACCGAATTGGACGATTGTGCCCGCGCACATCATGCAAGGGCTTAACGACGTGTAAATCGTCATCTTTCGATAGGACGTCTGCCGCCCCGCCTTTCTCAGGCAATCCATTTCACCATGTGCGATCGGATCGCCAGCCTGGACCCGCTGATTCCGGCCCTGAGCGACAATGCGATCGCCTTCGGCGAGCACAGACCCAATGGGGCAGCCACCTTCATGGTACCCGGCGAGCGCCTCGTCGTAGGCGATCCGAAGCAGCTTCGCATCGATTTCAGAGAGTGTGCTCATGCGACCCTCGTTGCGCCGGGTTTTCTCAATCACGGTAAACTGACCTGGGCCTTGCCAGGGGCAGCAAACGCCCGAACGTTAGTATTGGTTGACGTCTCCGTCCTTGTTTCTGGTGCGTAGCCGACGGATTATGAAAATGGACAGAAATGCAAAGCCTGCAAATTCGAGCGCGGCGATCTTCCAATCCGGTATCAGATTTGTGCCGGTCAGGAACGCTATCAACGCCAGTGCGCTCATGGAAAAGCAGGCGAGCCCGAGAGAAAGAACGTAGCCGCTGCCGTCGAGCATAACGTCTACGATGATGAGCGCCAGCCCGGCAATGGCCCAGACCTGCCAGGCGGCCAACCATTCGTTCAGTTCCAGCACGAGATACCTCCCGGGCTTACTTTCAGCACACAGTCATGCGCTATCATCGGCATTCCGGCGACGCGTCGCAAGTTCCGTCAAGGTCTCAAGGCCGCCGAGCACGCCTGTCACGTCGCTTGGCAGCACGAGGACTTTCGAGTTTCCGGATGCCCCAAGTGTTTCCACGGCTTCCACCTTGCGCCTCATAATTTCGAAGTCCAATGCGGATTGGCCGTTCGACGCAATGGCTTCAGCCAACGTCCGCGTCGCATAAGCCTCAGCGTCGGCACGCAGTCGGCGAGCGTGGGCTTCCTTCTCGGCCTTGTAGAGTTCGGCATCGGCAAGGCGCTGTATCGCTTCCTGCTCCGCCTCCGCCTTGAGGACGGTTGCGCGTTTCTCGCGTTCGGCTGCCATCTGCTGCTGCATTTGCGAGCTGATGGCCTCATCAACGATGACATCGAGAACTTCGGTTCGCGTGATCTCGATGCCCCAAATCTTGGTTGCCTCCGCAAGTTCGACCTTGATCTTGTTGTTCAGGAACTCGCGCTTCGACTGCACATCGTCGAAGTCGAGTTCACCGCACGCCGCGCGGATGATTGCCGCGGTGGTTGTTGCTACGGCGCCGTCCACGTCCGCAATACGGTAGATCGCCAACTCCGCCTTGACGATCCGATAGAAGACCGAAATGTTCAATCCGACTTGAACGTTGTCACCAGTGATGACCGATATGTTGGAGCTCGGCATTTGCCGCTCAAGCACTGAAACTTTGTGTGCGACGTATTGCAGCCCCGGGATTATGACGTTGAGGCCCGGATGAAGTATCTTCTCGAACTTTCCAAAGCGCTCGACAACGTAGACCTGTGATTGGGGCACGATCCTGAGGCCAACAATGATCACGATGACGGAGATCGCCAAGACCAGCAAGACAACGACGGCGGTGAGGTCCATGCTGCTCATAAACTCTGCGAGACTGCGAGGCATACCCGGTCCAATTCGAACAGCGCCTGTGCAATCATCGCTCCCAAAGCCTAAGGGGCGCCTGCAAAATAGGCTTTGATATTGGCGGCTCGATCATGCCGCCGGCCGGCATCTTCCGCAATGGGTCAATTTTGTCGAATTCGACGTGCTGCGCGCGTGCGGTGTTATCAATTCCAGTCGCATAACTTGCTGAATATAATCATAAAATGTTAACCAAACGCCGATCCGCGTTTACGGTTTCCGATCGGCGTTCGTATCGGCGCAACGGACCAGTCCCACGTCCGTGCAGCGCCCGTGTTATCCATCAGAATTGGGCTCGATTGCGGTCGTACGGCGCGCGGTGTCAGAGATCGGCGATGGGGCCGCTCTTTGATTGCACGCTATGCATACAGCCTATCGTCCTGTCGCAGCTGATTGCGGCCATCATCGGCTCTGGTTGAGCATTTTATCGCTCACGGCTATTCCTCGCTTCGCTCGGGCCTCCGCGTGGGCGCCGCAACGCGCCGGGCCGCATTCGCGGCCTGGGGTGCCAGATCATCGGCCATACCCACAGGCGTCATCCCGGTGCTTGTCACCGGGATCCAGGGTTCAGCGGGCTCGGATGTTAGCTGGACATATGGACTGTGCCGTCGTCGGGCCTCTTGACCGTTCGAGTTCGCTGAGACGTGGGCCCTGGGCACAAGGCCCGGGGTGACCCTTTAAAGTGGTGAGAGATTGACTCCCGCTCACGCTTGTTGTTTTCGCTCACGGCTGCTC
>JBCDAH010000003.1:0-70414 GCA_039186015.1 Pseudomonadota bacterium | reverse complement strand
GCGCCGTATGCGATGATTTCATCGTGATCACCATCGCCATCGGTGTCGCCTTTGGCTTTGGTCGTCTTCAGACGTCCGAGCTCAGTTTCATCTTGAAGATCCCGCGCATTTGGAAACTTTGCCGTGTCTAACGTCAGTTTGGCGACACGGGTCTCCTCTGAGTACCCCTCATAGTCACGCGCATCACCTTCGTTTGCCGTAACGATGTAGGTTTCGCCGTCGTGCGTGAACGCCGCGATGGCGTCTGGCTGGTACATCGATTTGACCGGCCACGATTTGAGGTTTGTCTCTTCATCCTCGTCGGTCACATCGAACTTGAAGTTGGACCAGTCCTTGAGCCCAAGCCCGAAGACTTTGGTGACCTTGCTGGATGCAATGTCGATAACGGCGATTGCGTTGTTTTCTTGCAATGACACAAACGCTGTCTTGCTGTCCGCCGATACCGCGATGTACTCCGGCTCAACGTCTTGCGCGACCGACGTGCCATCGGGAGACGGGAAGTGCGCACTCGGACCAAAGTCCTCTGTCTTGAGACCACCGAATGAAACGGTCTTGACCTTGCCGTCCTTGGCCGATGCAATCGAAACAGATCCTTCGGGATCGGTCTTGAAGTCCTCGCTCGGCTGACCTTCATTGGCGACCAGTATGTAACTCCCGTCCGGCGTGAACGTGACCATATCCGGCAACGCGCCCACTTCGACCGCCCAAATCAGTTTTCCGTCCAAGTCGAAAACAACCAACTTGCCGTTGGCCTGCTTGTTGTTCGCCTCAACCGCAACAGCGACCATGTTGCCATGCACAGCAACGGAATTCGCGGCCTTGCCGTGCGACGTAAGCGCGATCGACTTGATCCTTTTCATCGCGCGCGGATCGGAGAAATCGATCACATCGATCGCGCGATCATGCCCGTTCACGATAAACAAGCGCTTGTTCTTGGCATCATAGTCGACGATTTCGGCTGCACCCTTGTCGAACACCTTGGTCGCGTATCGGCCGAGCAGTTCAACCTTCAACTCGGCTTGGGCCGTGACCGGCGCAACGGCAACAACCGCAGCACATGACACACTCATCAGAAGACGATTTAGGACAGACGGCATGGCTTCGCCCCACTTGTTAACGCGCGTGAACCGAAGCGAGCGATAACGCCACCACGTAACAGACCCGTGACATCCGGACAGACAAGGCACACCGCATTGACCCTGTAGCCATGTGCGTTTGGCACGAGAGCTGCATGCGCGTTGGTCCCAAGGCAAGCGCAGTCGTGGATAGGGAAAACAGAGAATGTTCGCAATCCGAACCCCGTTCGGCTGGCCACCGGCGTCCGATACGGTGACAATTCGCAGCGCCTTGCGCGATCTCCGCGACGACCTGAACCGCGTGCCGCAGTTCCACCCGGCGGCACAGGCTCTCGATACCGCAATTCAAGAACTCGAGATCGCGGATCGCGAGCTGCGCTCGGCCCTTGATTCACGTCGTTGCGTCATCCGGCCCCGAGGGAACAATCACCTCCGCTTCTGACGCGTCATCCGCACCCGCCACGGACGCGGGTGCAGGCGTGGGCCGCTCGTCGACAACAGGTTCTTCGGTGGACGCAGCCGGTTCAACGAGAGGCGTTGTTGGTTCAGAATGATCCACACCGTTGGTGACAACCGCCGTGGCATCAATCGCATCTGCCATCGCACACACCCGCTGGAACAGTCCGGATCCGGGCCGCATCAGTTCGTCAAGCACCGTGAAGTGGTTACTGTTCGGCACCAGCAGGCACTCAGTCGTCACATTGAGATCGCCCCACCGCCCGGAAACCTCCAGGCTTTGGCGTATGAACTCCGGACTTTCTTCCGCACCGACCGCAGCAACAAGGTGCCGGCCTGGCGGCGGCGGAGAACCCGAGAGCGGACTGACAGCTTCTGCCGTCTCGGGCGTCAGACACAACACATCGTTCTCTGTGACATGCAGCAGCGGCTCCAGATCGAAAAGGCCACTGATCGCGACCGCATGCGTTACGAGATCGGCAGGCACGCCCTCAACACCACTCCAGTCAGTCGCCAGAGCCATTGCCGCCAGGTGACCACCGGCCGAATGCCCAATCACCAAGGGACGGCGCGGAATACGATCATAAAGCGTAACGAGGAACTCCTGGATATCTCCCACAATATGCGCGATCGCGACATCCGGGCAGACGCGATAAGACGGCACCGCGACGCGATACCCGGCGGCAACAAACGGCTCGGCAATGCATGCATAGTCAGTACGGTTGCCGCGCTGCCAGTAGCCGCCATGAATAAAGACAATCAGCGGAGCCTCGTCTCCGCCTTGGTCCGGCAGAAAGAGATCATAAGCTTGGCGCTCCATGTCGCCATAGTCCTGGTCCAGATGCTGAAGATCCGCGCGCGATGTCCTAAAATCTGCGGACTTGGACTGCCACCGCATCTGAATGTCTGAGTACTCGGGCACCCGCATGCGAGCATTATATTCGCTCTCCAGGTCTAGTCGTCGTGCCATGTCGCTGTCCTTAAGCTGCGGCCGCCGCGCTCTTCGCGCCGTGATCGGCCTTAATAAGATCCGCGGCCTTTTCCGCGATCATAATCGTTGGTGCATTTGTATTGCCCGACGTCATCGTCGGCATGATCGACGCGTCCACCACACGCAACCCATCAACGCCGTGGACACTCAGGCGCGGATCGACGACAGCCTGGGGATCTGTGCCCATCTTGCATGTCCCGCAGGGGTGAAAGATCGTTGTCCCTTTCGCGCGGGCAAACGCCATGAGTTGGTCGTCCGTCGAGACAGTGTCACCTGGATCAACCTCGCGAACGACCAGATCGGCAAACGGGGGACGCTGCGCGATCCGCCGCCCCAGCTTGAGTGCGTCGAGCAAGACCTGGCGATCGAGTTCGGCAGCGAGGTAGTTTGAGACGATCGCCGGATGGTCCGACGCGTCAGCGGACTTGATCAGGATCGACCCGCGGCTTTCGGGCCGCAACTGGCAGACTGAAACAATCACACCAGGAAACGGATGCAGGCCCTTCCCAGGACCGTCTCCGGACAGCGGAATGAAGTGGAACTGGATATCCGGTTCGTCGAGATCAGGCGTTGACTTGCAAAATGCACCGACCACTCCGGCACCAATGGTCAGGATGCCACGACGGCGGAACGCATATTCGAGTCCGGCCCGAACCTGCTCGATGCGGCTATGCCAGACGCTGTTCAAGCTGCCGCGACCGCGCATCTCATAAACCAGTCGGGCTTGATAATGGTCCTGAAGGTTGCCACCGACGCCCGGCAGGTCGTGAACCACGGATACGCCGGCATCACGCAGGACTTCTGCAGGCCCAACTCCAGAAACCTGCAAGATCTGGGGCGAACCGATCGCACCGGCCGCGAGAATCACTTCCTTTCGGGCCGTGACGTGCTCGCGCTCACCGCCGCACTTGATCTGCACGCCAATGGCGCGCCGACCTTCGAACAGCACCTTTTCCGTCATCGCCTTTGTGATGATCGTCAGGTTGGGCCGCTGCCGCACCGGATGCAAATATGCGACGGCCGTTGATGACCGACGACCATTGCGGTTTGTGAGCTGGTAGTACCCGGCACCCTCCTGAGACGGACCGTTGAAGTCTTCAGTCTTAGGGATACCCTCCGCGATACAGGATGCCAGGAAAGCCTCGCATAGAGGGTTGTCCATGCGGACATCGCTGACACCTAATGGGCCATCGCTTCCATGAAGATCATCGGCCCCGCGTTCCTGCCACTCAGCTTTCTTGAAGTAAGGCAAAACGTCTTCGAACGCCCAGCCCACGCATCCGAGCTGCCGCCAGACATTAAAGTCATTCGCTTGTCCGCGTACGTAGAGCAGGCCGTTAATGGCCGACGTGCCGCCCAGCACGCGACCGCGCGGCCAATTGATCGTTCGTCCATCGAGATGCGGTTCAGGGCCCGATCCGAACTGCCACGTAATCGAGGGGTTGAGGATATTTTTGTAGTAGCCCGATGGAATGTGGATCCACGGATTGATATCGCGGCCGCCGGCCTCAATCAGCGCGACGGAGACTTGCGGGTTCTCACTCAAGCGGTTGGCGAGCACACATCCCGCTGAACCTGCACCAACGATGACAAAGTCGAATGCCCGTGCGACACCCTCCGCAGACATGAGCGTTCACTCCCAAGTTCCTGATTATGAGGTCGATAGCACGAGACTAGACCATTTCCGCGATAGGCGGAATTAAGTCGCCGGCCCACACTCCTGCCTAACGCAGACCAGAGTAGTTAGTGCAGCTATACTTCGAAAGTCCACAGAGCAGATCATGCTGGCGGTCACGCGTCACCTTGCTTGGGACCTGTTCCGTTAATGCGCCGGTAGTGTGCGAACAACTGGCTATCGTCGTGCTTACCGAGCCCCGAACCAGACGCTGCCAAGTAGAGTTGTAGGGCCGCCGACGCAAGCGGAAGTCCAAACCGCCGCGAGCGACCGGTGTCTTCAACAATGCCCAGATCTTTGACGAAGATATCAATCGCGCTGCGGACTTCAGGCCCGGGCTCGATCATGCGCGCACCACGGTCACGCAACATCCAGCTTGATGCCGCGCTGTTCGAAAGAACTTCAAGCGCGGTCGCGACATTAATCCCCTCCGCCTCGGCAAGCGCAAGCGCCTCGGCCGCGGCTGCAATGTGAACACCGGCAAGCAGCTGGTTCACCGTCTTCATGGCTGCGCCTTGGCCTGGAGCTGTGCCGAGGTGGTACGTATTTGAGCCGATATCCCGCAGAAGCGGTGCCACGTCAGCGAATACAGCGTCTGGCGCCGCCGCCATGATCGTCAAAGTGCCCGCTTCAATGCCGGGCACGCCGCCCGAAACGGGCGCATCAACGAACTGCAATCCGGAATTCGCGACACGTTTCGCCGTTGCCTGAACACGATCCGGTGCCGACGTTACCATGCTGACGACAGTTGCGCCTGGTTGCATCACCTCCGCGACGCCGTCGCGAAACAAGACATCATCAACTTGATCAGCATTCACAACCATCAGGATCAAGACGTCAGCATTCGCGGCTACGTCTGCCGGGGATTCGGCGGTATACCCACCGCAGGCCGCCAATGCTGCAAGTGGTTCGGACCGCAAATCGAAGCCGGTGACCCGATACTGACGTTCGATCAAGCGCTTGGCCATCGCAAAGCCCATGGCGCCTAGTCCGATGATCCCGATTTTTCGAGACATTGTTCTCGTATACCTCCCTGCTGTATCTGCCTCTCAGGCCTGCGCGACCAATCCGGAAGTCATCAGCCGGCCGACTGCTGGCCTCGGCTTACGTCACGATTTCTGCCATCTCAACGGCTGCGCGCAGCAGCACATTGGCACCGGCGGTGGCCCACTCGGGCCTCATATCCTCGGCCTCGTTGTGGCTGATCCCGCCAATGCATGGCGTAAAGATCATTGCCGTAGGCGCAACGCGTGCCATGTAAACAGCGTCGTGACCGGCACCGGAAACAATGTCACAGTGACGCAGCCCCAACTCCGTGGCTGCCTTTCGCACCGCGTCGACGCACGATTGATCAAACGTGGTCACAGGAAACGCGAAAATCTCTTTGACATCAGCGCTCAAACCCAGTTGCGTTGCAATCTCCTGTACGCCGGTCAACAGCGCCGTCGTCATCTGATCCAGGCGGGCATCATCCGGATGGCGCAAGTCTGCGGTGACCCATGCCCGCCCAGGTATCACATTTCGCGATGCCGGAAAGACTTCGATCCGGCCGCAAGTCGCGCATGCGTTCGGCAAATGACCGTGCCCAATATTATAAACGAGGTCGACGACGCGGGCCGCACCAACCAACGCGTCCTTGCGCCGTTCCATGGGCGTTGGCCCGGCATGACTCTCGACGCCGATCAGCGTCACGTCAAACCAGCGCTGACCATTCGCATGAGTCACAATGCCAACATCGAGCTCATCTTCCTCAAGAATCGGCCCCTGCTCGATATGCAGCTCAAAAAACGCCTTGATATCGCGACCGCCAACAGGCTCCGGGCCAGCGAGATTGAGATCTGAAAGTGCATTGCCCAGTGTCACGCCCGCGTCATCCGTCCGCGCCAATGCGTAATCCAGCGTGAAGGCACCTGCGAAAACACCTGACGCCACCATGGCCGGCGTAAATCTCGAACCCTCTTCGTTGGTAAAGTTCGCGATCTCAATCGGGTGGCGGGTCGTTACGCCAAGGTCATTCAAGCTGCGGACAAGTTCCAACGCGGCGATAACACCCAGTGCGCCGTCAAATTTACCGCCGGTCGGCTGCGTATCGAGGTGGCTGCCGATCATCACCGGCGGCAGCGCATTGTCTTGCCCCGCGCGTCGCGCAAACATTGAACCCATCGCATCGACTGAGACAGTCAGCCCGGCATCTTCGCACCAACGCTGAAAAAGCTGACGGGCGTCGCGATCCAGTTCCGTAAGCGTTAGTCGATTGACACCGCCCTTCGGGGTTGCTCCGATTTGGGCCATCTCCATCAAACTGGCCCAGAGCCGCTCTCCATTCACCGATAGGTTCGTTGGCTGATTCACGTACTATCCTCCGCGCGACAGGCCATGGCTGATCCGTCATATTATGATGTGCGACACGAACAGGCAGCCCAAAGTTAAGGCAGCAGCAGATCAATGATCTCGACTCTCGAAGATGTGCAGGCACTCGAAGCAACCGCCGAACGGGTCGATTGGCCCTGCGGCGCCGGATCTATGGCGTGGCGGCGATGGGGGCAGGGCCGGCCGATCATTCTGCTCCACGGAGGCTCGGGGTCCTGGCGCCACTGGATACACACGATACCCGATCTTTCGCAGACGCATACGGTCTGGGCAGCGGATCTGCCCGGCCTTGGCGATAGTGCAATGCCACCAGAGCCCCTCGGTCCGAAAACGTCGGCAGGCCTTGTGACTGGCGCAATCCGCGAACTCATCCCAGCTCAAGACCGGCCGATCCTCGTCGGCTTTTCATTTGGCGGCCACGTCGGAACTTATGCGGCCGGTCAGCTTAGCGGGCATATCGCCGGCTTTATCTTGTTGGCGTGCTCGGGGCTCGGCATTCCGCGGCCGGCACTGGAGGCCTTTCCAAAGGAGCGGTCGTCGATGACCGACACTGAACGCCGAGAGATCCATCGACGCGTTCTCGAAATCCTGATGATCTCGCAGCCGGACCGGATCGACGATCTCGCCATTACAATTCAACAGATCAACGTGTCCAAGGCGCGGTTCCGATCCCGGAAGTTTGCTGCCACAGACAATGTCAAACGTGCGTTGGCTGATGTTGAGGTGCCGCTGCGCTCAATCTGGGGACGCCACGACGTTATCGCGCATCCGGACGTCGAAACCTGCTTGCAGGTCATTGGCCAACATCACCCGGAGCTCATATCCGAAGTCATCGAAGACGCCGGCCACTGGGTGATGTATGAGCAGCCGAAACGCTTCAACCAGACCTTGCGGCGGATGATAGATGCAACCCCGTAACATCGGGGCCGATTGTACCGCTGGCCCGCGCTTGTTGTTTATCGCTCACGGGTTGTTCCGGCCTGAAACAGTGCTCGACGGCGAACCCGCGCTCAAGTAGCGAGCGGTAGCGCAGCGAAAAACTGGCCGTCGAACAGCGCGACGTAATGTCAGCAAGTCGGGGCTGTGAATGCGCGTTTAGCCCGAATTGGGCGCCGATCTGCCGACCGATGGAGCGGGCGATGGGATTCGAACCCACGACCCCAACCTTGGCAAGGTTGTGCTCTACCCCTGAGCTACACCCGCAATATCGGTCTGGCAGCGCAATGGGGCGCGTCCAGGCGGGAACGTATGGCAAAGCACAGGCGGAATTGCAAGGCGGAATTGAATTGCCCGAGACGGCATACGGAATCGCGTTGCGGCACCGCAAACAATCCCCTAACTAGCGGGCTCGGCGCTACGGTGGACATCTGATGGGAAGCTGGGTGCCGTCCACTGCAAGCCAAATGCACGTATTACCGCGACAAACGACGACAGCTTCAAACTTGATAGGTGGTTACGCCCTCATGCCGGCCACGCGACAGGATCTCTTCGCGCGCCTCGCCGCACTTGCGATTGAGACCGAAACGAAAGAGCACGCCGCCGTCTTTACGGTTGCCGAAAGCGACGCGCTGCACAAGGAACTTCCGGGTGGGCATACCAAAAACCTGTTCCTGAAGGACGCCAAAGGCAGATTGTTCCTCATTGTCGCTGAAAGCCATGCTGTTATCGACATGAAGACACTGCACAAGACGATCGGCTGCGCGCGCTTGAGCTTCGGCAAACCGGACCTGCTTATGGAGAAGCTTGGCGTTACGCCGGGTTCCGTCACAGCGTTCGCTGTCGTGAATGATCACGACGGCGATGTAACGGTTTTCATTGATGACGCGCTCTTGCAGTATGACATTATCAATTGTCACCCGCTGGAAAACACGGCAACAACGGCGATCCGGCGCGAAGACCTGGTAAGGTTCCTCAAAGAAACTGGCCACGAGCCACATGGCATTTCGCTGTCACATTCACCAGATCCCGGACATGCCGCGGCGTGAGAGCTGCTGCAACGTGTTGAGCATGATCTGTCGGAACGGCAGGATCGTGCACAGTTAGGAGACCAAGATGCAAATCATCGGTGGGGCACCCAAGGCAACCGGCGATGCCGGAGCGGTGATAAAGGATGCAACAACTGCAACCTTTCAAGCCGATGTCCTGGACGCATCTCGCAGTGCTCTTGTGCTTGTGGACTTCTGGGCCGACTGGTGCGGACCATGTAAGCAATTGACCCCCGTTCTCGAGAAAGTCGTCAATAGCTTCAATGGAGCCGTGCGCCTGGTCAAAGTCGATGTCGACAAAAACCAGACACTGGCCGCGCAACTCCGTGTCCAATCGCTGCCGACAGTCTATGCATTTAAAGACGGCGGTCTGATCGATGGCTTTATGGGCGCGCAACCGGAGAGCGGCATTCGAGAGTTCATTGCGCGCTGCGGCGCTGTCGATGCCGCTGGAGCCTCAATTGAAGAGGCTTTGCAGGTCGCCCAGACGGCACTGGAGACCGGAGATCTACAGCAGGCCGCCGAAATCTTCGCCAGCATACTGAGCGAAGACCAGCAGAATGTCGCAGCCTTGGCAGGATTGGCAAACTGCTATCTGAAGAGTGGCGATCACCAGCGGGCGACGCAAACTCTGTCCCTGGTTCCGCCCGACAAAGAGGCCGACACGGCGGTTGCAAGTGTGCGCTCGGCCATTGAGTTGGCAGAAGCTGCGTCCTCGGCAGGTCCTGTCACCGAATTCGAGGCCAAGCTGAAAGCAAATCCAGACGATCACCAAGCGCGTATGGATCTTGCGATGGCGGCGGTTGCGGGCGGTCAGAAAGCGCAGGCAGTCGATCAGCTGCTTGAGATATTCCGTCGCGACCGAACCTGGAACGATGAAGCCGCCCGAAAGCAGCTGCTTAAGCTGTTTGAGGCATGGGGTCCTAAGGATACCGACACGATCGATGGACGGCGCAAACTCTCATCGTTGATGTTTTCGTAACGCGCAGCCTGGCAAATGCCCGGCGCAGGAGCAGATGGTGCTGACGGACAGATACAAGCGGTCCTCTGACTTGCCGAAGCGGATACCGGTGTTTCCCCTCCGTGGAGCGTTACTTCTGCCGCGTGCCACTCTGCCTCTGAATATCTTCGAACCGCGCTACCTGGCGATGATCGACGAGGTGATTGCCGGGCATCGCGTGCTTGGAATGATCCAACCGGTTGGCAATTCCGGCCCCGAGAGCCCTGACGGTACCGACTGCAACGTACGCAGCGTCGGCTGCGCAGGACGACTGACGGCCTTCCAAGAGCTTGAAGACGGGCGGGTTTTGATCACATTGGCGGGCATAACGCGCTTTAACATCGTGTCGGAAGAGTCCTCGCCGGCGCCTTACCGGAGTTTCCAAGTCAGCTACGAGAACTTTGCTGAGGATCTCGTGCCCGGAAGCGGCGAGAATGAAGTTGACCGGGATGTTTTACATCGTGTCTTGAAGACCTATCTCGACACCAACAGACTGACCGCGGACTGGCGCGCCATTGGAAACGCCCCGACCGAACTTTTGGTGAACGCCCTGTGTGTCATTAGTCCGTTTGGCGCGGAAGAGAAGCAGGCGTTGCTGGAGGCCCCATCGCTCAAGGCAAGGGCCGATGTTCTGGTCGCACTGACGGAAATGGAACTGGCCGGCGGTAGCGACGACGGGCCGCTACAATAAAGTGGAAGCTGTGGTGCCCCAGGATTCGGAACATAAGGGTGCAACGCCTACGGACACAGAAACGTCGGCCGACTCACCAGCCACACGTCGCCTTGAGCGGCATTTGCTGGAGTTTCTGGTCTGCCCGTTGCGGAAAACCACACTTATATATGATGCCAAGGCGCAGGAACTGATTAGCCCGGCAGCGTTTCTTGCATTTCCGATCAAGGACGGTGTGCCGCTTTTGATTGAGTCGTGCGCGCGGGAGCTATCGGAACAGGATCTGAGGATGCACCGGATTAAGTCGTAGGCCGAGTTACGTCGTAGGCACATCCTCCGCCGGCGATGATTCGTTTGGTGTCTGGAGGCGGGCCATCCGGTCCGCAACATAGGCCGCACTCCGCATTTCGATTAGGCGCGACGCTGTCCGCACAAACATGTCGGATCCGTCTCCGCTAATATAAAGCGCGTCGGGCTCCGCGGCTGCTGAGACCACGAGGCTTACCCGATTGTCGTACAGTGTATCGACCAGGTTGATGAGACGGCGTGCAGGATTGCGCTGTGCGGTCGTCAATATCGGTATGCCATCAATAAAGACGGTATGATAAGCACGCGCCAACGCCAAATAGTCCCGCGAGCCGAGCGGCGCATCACACAACTGCGCAAAGCTAAACCGAGCTGCCCCGTTCCCCTGGCGCGGCACGATAACCTCTCGTCCAGCCACCTCGAGGCGATCTGGGCCATGGGGTGGCTGCCCGGCAATCACAGTCCACAGCGAATCCATGGCCTCGTCGGCCTTTACGCCCAATGGAGAGAAGTAAAGCCGTTGGCCGGCAAGCTTACGCAGTCGATGGTCCGTATCCGAGATCAGCTCGCGAACGTCAAGATTCCGCTCGATCAGATCGACGAATGGCAAAAACAGATCTCTGTTGAGGCCATTTTCGTAAAGCCGCTGCGGCTCGACGTTCGACGTTGCGACAACCGTCACGCCTGCAGCAAAGAGTTGATCGAAAAGCCGACCGAGGATCATGGCATCTGCAATGTCAGTGACATGAAGCTCGTCAAAACACAGCAACTGCGCTTCACGGGCTATGCCACGGCCGACAATCGGCATCGGATCGCCGGGAGATGACTTCCGCGCTTGCCCGATCCGATCGTGAACATCGGCCATGAACTCGTGAAAGTGGCAACGCCGCTTCGGCAGCCGCGACGGCACGATACTGAAAAACAGATCCATGAGCATCGTCTTGCCGCGACCAACGCCACCCCAAAGGTACAAGCCTCGGGGCGCGACCTTGTGCCTGCGGGTTATCCAAGCCAGCGGCAATCGCGTCGACCTGTGATGGGCATCCACCGCGGCAAGAACGGCATCAAGATCGGCGATGGCGGATTTTTGTGCAGGATCGGCCGAAAGCTCACCCTTTGCAATCCGAGCGGCATACGCCGCAGCGACCGTTTGCATAGTCGTTCTTTCCCCCAAGTCCCTGATCCTGTCGCCACATGCGCAGACACGCGCCGCATTCAGCCTCGATCGTCATAGCAGGGTTGCACTCCGCCCTCGCAACTCCGACTTCCTTTTTTGCGCCGCAATATTTCATATTGCACTGCACTCTTGTGTGTGGGAAGTCAGCGACGCTGACACTACGATCATTTCCGCCCTGGGCGGACGGTCTGCGTTGGCCGACACGCACGCCCGACCACCTCAAGGTACGATCATATGGGTGGTCGGACAGGAGAACCGGAAGTCTTAGCGTGGGATGGTTCGAACTCGGTCTGAAACGATCTCATATGTCGGTAGTCCAGGTCGGAGGTTCATAACATGAGCGATCAACCGTTCTGGGGAGGACACCACATCCGCAAGCTATGGCCGACGGAACGAGACAAGTTCCGCGATCATCTGCTGCGGTTGAACCGAGATAGCCGTCGGCTCCGTTTTGCGCATTCCGTAAGCGATGCCTTCATCGTGGATTACGCAGAGCGGATGTCGGAAATGGGTAGCATCGTTTACGGCTATTGCGACGGCAACGAAATCCATGCAGCTGCCGAGTTGCGCAAACTTGGCGATACGTGGGGCACCGAAGCGGAAGCCGCCTTTTCGGTCGAACAAGATTATCAGGATCGCGGTGTCGGCACCGATCTGATGGGTCGCGTTATTCGCTCAGCCCGAAACAGGGGCGTGCATCATCTTTATATGAGCTGCCTGGCCGAGAATACAAAGATGCAGGCGATAGCCCGAAAGCACGAAGCCGATCTGCGCTTCGAATATGGCGAAGTTATCGGCGAGATTGTGCCTCGCGAACCGAACTACTTCTCTATCCTTGCTGAAGAGGTCGATGACGGGGTGGGCTTTATGATGGCCGTCCTCGATATCCAAATGTCAAAAGCAAAGGCCGCATAATAGTCGTGCGGCGTTTTCCGAGCGTTGGTCAGCTTCAGCTGATCAGCGCTCGGTTTTGAATTTCAGTCAGTCGCTATCTCGATTATCCACAACCGCATTGCGGTGTTCGCGCATCCGACACTGAACTTCGTGAATCGGAATCCGCACTTCGAATCGTGTGATTTGAATCGCGAAGGCCAACTTTGAATTTCGGTTCAAACGGTGAGGTCGAACTTGCGAAATCCAATTTCTGTATCACTATCAAACATCACGCACGCGCTGCTCAGACTGTCGCGAACGCGTGACCGGCATCAAAATTGATGATTTTGTGCAACAAATTCTACCGACGTTACAAATTTCCACCCGCCAAAACAATTACAGTGTCAACAAATCAATTCAAATTGCGCATGGTTTTTCTCGTTCGATCTGATTCGAACTTGATTACAGAGAGAGAGCAAGACTAATGGCAAAAACGACTGCGAAGAAGCCGACAACGGCGCGCGCTAAAAAAGCCGCCCCGAAAAAGGCAACCACGAAAAAAGCAACGACTGTGCCTGCTGCGGTGAAGGCCTCTGCCAAAACGGCACCAGCTGCTAAAGCACCAGTAAAGCGCGCAACCAAAGCAACAGTCGCGAAAAAGGCTGCTGCCAAGCCAGTAAAGAAAGCAGCTCCGGCGAAAGCAAAGGCTGGAACAGCTACGGCTGCAAAGGCTGCGTCGCGTAAGACGACGGCAAGAAAAGCTGCAGCTCCTAAGACGACCAAAGCGGCTGCTACAAAGACAAAGACTGCTGCCAAGTCTAAAGCAACAGCTAAGGCTAAAGTTGCATCGAAGCCAAAAGCCACTGCAACGAAAACTGCCGCAAAAACTGCTGCAAAGGCGATCACAAAGAAGGCACCGGCCAGCAAAGCCAAGACAACACGCGCTGCTGCCGCAAAGGCTAAGTCGACCTCTGCTCGGAAGACGGCTGCGGCTCCAAAGTCTTCTGTTGCACGGGCAAAAGCTTCCAAGCCGGCTGCAAAGCGTACCCGCGCAAAGTAAGAGACGCTTAAGTTCCGCGGAGATTGCCATTTGCTGTAATCAGCAAATGCTTTGCGGAACCAGTATCCCACCTTGGTGTTTGCACATCCCAAAGAAATCGCCGGCGGTTTCCACAACCACCGGCGATTTTTTTGTCTATTGTGCTCAGCGGGCTGAATTTGGGCAAATGGCCCTTAAACGCGTCAGATTTAGATGAAGCCGCTTTAGACGCGTCGCTCAACCATGAGCTTTTTCAGCTCAGCAATGGCTTTCGCTGGATTGAGGCCCTTTGGACAGGCTTTCGCACAATTCAAAATCGTATGGCACCGGTAAAGTCGGAATGGATCCTCGAGATCGTCCAGGCGTTCACCAGTGGCCTCGTCACGGCTGTCGATGACCCATCGATACGCCTGCAACAGAACCGCAGGACCGAGGTAGCGGTCCGAATTCCACCAATAGCTCGGGCAGGACGTCGAGCAACACGCGCACAGAATGCACTCATAAAGCCCGTCCAGTTGCTCGCGATCATCACGGCTTTGGCGCCACTCACGCGGCGGTGTTGGCGTATCGGTCTTCAACCAGGGCTCGATTGAGCGCAATTGCGCATAGAAGTTCGTCATATCGGGGACGAGGTCCTTGACGATGCGCAGATGCGGCAACGGATAAATCCGGACAGGACCTTTAACGTCTTCAATCGCCGTTAAGCAGGCGAGCCCGTTCTTGCCGTCGATGTTCATGGAACACGACCCGCAGATTCCCTCGCGACAGGAGCGGCGAAATGTCAGTGTCGTGTCGATCTCATTTTTGATCTTGATAAGCGCATCCAGAACCATTGGGCCGCAGGACTCGAGATCGACAAAGTACGTGTCGACGCGCGGGTTCTGGCCGTCTTCTCCGTTCCATCGATAAATGCGGAACTCTTTCCACTTGCCCTTCGCGGATGCCTCTTTTCGGTCGGGCTTGTTCCAGACCTTTCCGCGTTTCACCACGGAGTTCTTGGGCAGTGTTAGCTGAACCATTTTCGGGCGTCCCAGATGGATTGCATGCACGTCTTTGAATCGGTTGTCGGCACCGCCGAGTCAACGCTGTGCCGTGCCGAATTCGAAAATCTGCGGCACACTGTCCGCACTTTGTCGTCTCGATCGTCAGTCAGTCCGGTACGCCTTCAACTTCTGGACGAGAACCGTAAGCCCCTCCGCGATTTCGGCGCCGGTCTCCACCGTCTGCTTCATGGTGGCGCGATCCTGAATGAGCGCGTTGAGCTTGTCCTGCGCCTCACCGAACGCGTAGAAGACGTCCTCAGGGGGATTGACTTCGCCATCTTCGACAGCCGCCATCACGTCAACGGCATTCTGAGCCGCCAGGACCATCATCGACGCAGTATCGTTCATCAACTGTTGAAAGATCCTTGCCTCGTCTGAAGATATGCGCGGGCCGTGGACGCCGAACTTCAACGGCGACGACGCCGAGGCGCCCTCTCCGGCGAACAAGCGCGGATAGCGTTTGAAGCGTCGAAAGATCTCCTGCAGGCCCAGACAACAGCTCTCCAGATCGCGGAGCGCCGCTGTGGCTTTGCGCCGCGCCTTCGGCCGCTCTGGCGTCTTATCCTCAGCCGCCCAGTTCACGGCCGCTATGCACGTGACCGCGCCAAGGGCCGACAGGGCCGGCAAGACAACAATGAATGGATCCGGCGCAATTCGCGTATCCGGGTCGTCGGCCTTTGGTTTCGCCGTCTTTGGTTTGGCCGGCATCCTTGAGCTCCCCCGCGCAATCGGATGGCAGTAATCGACCACTTGGTCATGCCACGTCGCGCCGCAGTCGACACCTGAAATCGACAGCATCCGGGCACCAAGACCGGACACACGAGCACGACGCTCGCGTCAGCCTCTCCGAGTTCGACAATCGCGGCAAGAACGTTGGGGCTGAAACGCAAAATGCCGGGCCATTAGGCCCGGCACATCGGTGGATAACCAATAGCGATGCGGATTCCGGCCGAACCCAACAGACCCTAGTAAACTCGGGCCTTCGGTTCGATGTAACCGACCTCGTTTGTCATCGTGAACGTGTGCACGGGGCGATAGTCGAGACGCACCGTCGCGTTGGCGTCGTCAGTCCACGCCAATGTGTGCTTCATCCATTCCGCATCATCACGATCCGGATAATCTTCCCGAGCATGGGCCCCGCGGCTTTCCGTTCGGTTGACGGCGCTCGCCACCGTAACCGCCGCCTGAGCGATCAGATTGTCGTACTCCATGGCCTCGATCAAATCGGAGTTCCAGACTAAGGACCGATCGTTCACGCGGATCGACGGCAGCGTTCTCCAAATATCCGAGATTTCACGCAGACCCTCTTCCATGACATCGCCGTCACGGAACACCGCACAGTTCGACTGCATTACGCGTTGCATGCTCAGCCGCATTTCGGATGTCAGCGTATCGCCGGTAGCATGGCGATAGCGATCCAGCCGTGACAGCGCCAAATCAGCCGCATCGGACGGTAGTTCCGGCTGAGCTGCACCAGCCTCAACCGTATCACCGCAACGCAGGCCGGCGGCGCGGCCAAACACGACCAGATCGATCAGAGAGTTCGAGCCAAGTCGATTGGCCCCGTGCACCGAAACGCAAGCCGCTTCACCAATCGCCATCAACCCCGGAACGACATGGTCTGGATCGCCGTTCTTCAGGGTCAGCACTTCACCGTGATAATTCGTCGGTATGCCACCCATATTGTAGTGCACGGTCGGAATAACCGGGATCGGCTCACGGCGCACATCAACACCCGAGAAGACCTTGGCGCTCTCGGTAATACCGGGCAAACGCTCGGCAAGGATTTTCGGGTCCAGATGGTCCAGATGGAGATAGATGTGATCCTTGTTCGGGCCCACACCGCGCCCCTCGCGAATTTCGACCGTCATGGAGCGCGAGACGACATCCCGCGATGCGAGATCCTTTGCGCTTGGGGCGTACCGCTCCATGAAACGCTCGCCCTCACTGTTCGTCAGGTAGCCGCCCTCTCCTCGCGATCCTTCCGTGATCAGGACGCCGGCGCCGTAGATCCCGGTCGGATGGAATTGAACGAACTCCATATCCTGCAATGGCAGCCCGGCACGTAGCACCATCGCGTTGCCGTCGCCCGTGCAAGTGTGCGCTGACGTGCAGGAGAAATAGGCCCGGCCGTAACCGCCCGTTGCGAGCACTGTCTTCTTCGCGCGGAACCTATGGATCTTGCCATCTTCTAGGGACATGGCGACCACACCCCGGCATGCACCTTCCTGATCCATGATCAGGTCGATCGCAAAGTATTCGATAAAGAACTCGGCTGAGTGCCGCAGCGATTGGCCATAAAGCGTGTGTAGCATGGCGTGGCCGGTGCGGTCCGCCGCAGCACACGTACGCTGCGCTGCTGGACCTTCGCCGTAGTTCGTTGTCATGCCGCCGAACGGACGTTGGTAAATGCGCCCGTCTTCCGTGCGCGAGAACGGCACACCGTAGTGCTCCAGTTCGTAGACGGCCTCGGGCGCATGTCGGCAGAGGTATTCGATCGCGTCCTGGTCACCCAGCCAATCCGCACCTTTCACGGTGTCATACATGTGCCAGCGCCAGTCATCCTGGCCCATGTTGCCAAGTGCCGCCGCGACGCCGCCTTGAGCCGCAACGGTATGAGACCGGGTGGGAAACACCTTCGTGACACATGCGGTTCTCAAGCCGGCCTGCGCGGCACCCAGGGTGGCCCGCAAGCCGGCACCACCAGCACCGACCACCACGACATCATAGGTATGATCCACAATGTCGTAAGCCTTGCCGTTCTGTGCCGGCGCACTGTCAAATGAGCCGTTTGCGCGGCCGTTACCGTTGAGTGCCATGAGCTTCAGGTCCCAAAGCTGATCTTCAGAATTGCGAGGATGCAGGCGAGACCAATCACGATTGCGAAAAACATGTTCAGCATCAGGAGAATGATCTTCATCCCTTCGCCCGTGATGTAGTCCTCGATAACAACCTGCATACCGAGTTTCATATGGTACGTCCCAGACACGACGAACAATAGGAGTACAAGTGATACGAGCGGATTTGCTACAGCGGCCTTAACGCTGGCGTGATCTGCCCCCGCCAACGAGGCAATCAGAGCCACGAACGCAATCGCAAGTATCATGTTTGCGACGGCTGTGACGCGTTGCGCCCAAAAGTGCTCCGAACCCTCTCGTGCGGACCCCAGACGTCTTACGGACTTAAGCGGTGTTCTCATGCGCATGTCTGCTTCACCTCAATCCAGGACCTGAGACTAGAATCCGAACAACAACCAGATCGCCGCTGTTATGCCAACGGAACCTATCAGCGTCGCCCAACACATGGCATCAACGTACGCCAGACCGAAGCCGCGGCCCGTGTCCCACACAAAGTGCCGGATGCCGCCGAACATGTGGTGCAATAGCGCCCAAGTGTACCCGATCAGGACAACGCGACCGAGGATTGAGCCAAACAGCTCGCTGACCAATGCAAAGGACTCGGGACTTGTTGCTGCCGCGATCAGCCACCACGCCAACAGTAGCGTTCCGGCATAAAGCGCCACACCGGTTATGCGATGTACGATCGACATCACCATGTTGATCTCAGGCGTATAGACCTGCAGATGCGGTGACAGCGGACGCGGATCAGAAGCTTCACGATCAACGCGAGCCATTCGGGTTCTCCAAGTCTAAACTGGCCGGACCTTCTAACGCGCTGCAGCAATACCAGCAATGGTCGGAAACGCACAAAAACGCGGCACATAAGAGCGCCGTACGTCATCTCATCACTGATTGTCATGAGGAATGCACGGCGCAAAAGCCAGATAACCACACTATCGTGGTATCAGGAGCCAGATATCAAGATCCAAAACGACGCCGTCTTCATAAGTTTTGTCGTCAAGCTTGTACGGAAAATCTGCACAGGGCACATTCTTTGTGGCAACAAGCCGCGTTCGCAAAGCGCCGATATCGAGGCGGCCCGCACATTCAGCCTGATCAAGCACCTTGGACCACGCATACAGCGTATCACCAGCGAACACCGGGGCAACGTGCTGCCCACCATTGATCGCGGCAATATGAAACGCATTCCCAAGGCCATTAAACGCGATGGCCCGAGCCAGCGACATCACAACGCCGCCATAGACCAATCTGCGTCCGAAACGACCCTCGCCTTGAACGTGCTGATTAAAATGAACTTTCGCCGTGTTTTGATAAAGACGCGTCGCGAGCTGATGTTCGGCTTCTTCAAGCGTGACGCCGTCGACATGGTCGATGCGCTCACCAATGTCGTAGTCGGCCCATCGATGTGGCGAGCCGGCGAGTTCAACGTCATAGTCCGATGACCGAAAGGCCGGAACACCCACCACCAAATCGCTTGCAGCCACAGCTCCGTCCAGTTTCGGAACCACGGGCAGCGGCGAGACGCTGTCAGCTGACCGCTTGTTGACCATCACCCAGCGCACAAAGCTGAGAACGGCATCTCCATGCTGATTTTCACCAGTCGACCGGACGTAAACAACGCCTGTCTTTCCGTTTGAGTTTTCCTTGACGCCGATGACCTCAGAACGCGCCGACAGCGTGTCGCCTGGAAAAACCGGTTGCAGAAACCGACATTCGGCGTAGCCGAGGTTGGCAACCGCATTCAGGGAAATGTCCGGAACGGTCTTGCCAAACACCGTGTGAAAAACCAGCAGATCATCAAGCGGCGTATCGCGATAGCCGAGCCGTGTCGCCAGCGCATGCGAGGACTGCACGGCAAACCGCGGCCCGTACAGCGCCATATAGAGCGCCTGATCACCAACGGTCAGCGTGCGCGGCGTGGCGTGCTGGAGCATCTGCCCAACGGTGAAGTCTTCAAAATAGTTGCCGGCATTCGCTTTTGTCATCGCCTCGCCCGCCCATAAGCCGCACGCCGGATTTCGAAGCTGAGAGTCTGCGTCATTAGAGCCCCGGCCCGGCAGGTCCCGGTACGAGGTCCTGACCAAACGCAATCACGTGGCCATCGAGATCGCGAACATCGAAATCCCTGCAACCGTAGGGCTGGTCCTCCGGTTCACGTAGAATCTCAGCGCCGCGATTACGAAACTCGTCGACCAGCGCGTTGACATCTTCAACATAGATGTATGCCGCCCAGTAATGGTTCAGAGTGATCTCCTTATCCGGGGCGATCTGATCGAGAAAGACCGTAACGGTGCCGCGACCAACAATGCCGAAACATGGCGGTTCGCCCCATAGACTGTGCCCGGTAAAGCCAAGGCTCTCGCGGTAGAACTTGGCGCTTGCGACCACGTCCCGGACTTGGAGGACCGCTGCCGATCTAATCAATTGTTCGGTCATGTGTTGGCCTCGCGTTCAGCAATCGCGCCCGCAACGGCTGCGGTTCGGCGTGCCATCTCCAGATGCAGCAGTTCAACCATTGTCCCGTCCAAGCTGATGACACCCTTTCCGGCATTCGCGGGATCCTCGAAGGCTGCGATAACTTTCCGGGCCCAAACCACATCTTCGTCCGCGGGCGCGAACACACGATTTGCGATGTCGATCTGCCCAGGATGGATCAGCGACTTGCCATCCATACCCAGAGACCGGCCGTGCCGACATTCATAAGCAAAACCATCAAGGTCCTTGTGCGCATTGTAGACACCATCAAGAACATCAACGCCAAACGCCCGCGCCGCCGTAATCGTCGCAGACAGCCAATAGAGTGCTGCTGTCCGATCCCGATCGAGGACCGCCCGGGTCTCTTTCACGAGATCGTTGGGCCCGATCACAAAACAAACCAGCGGATACGACCGGTCGTGCTGCGCCGCAGCCGCAATCTCGGCAACATTGAGTATGGCGCGCGGGGTTTCAATCATGGCCCACAACTGTGTGCGTGGCGCCGCTCCCGCCGACGTCAACGCAGTCCGCACGCCAGAGATATCAGCTGCCGATTCTGCCTTCGGGATAAGAACGCCGTCCGGCTTGACCCGCGCGATCATTGCAATGTCGTCGGCAAACCACGCGCTATCAGTGCCGTTAATCCGAACGGCGATCTCGCGACCGCCGTAGCCGCCGCCGGCCAGCGCCGTCGCAACCTGGTCGCGAGCGCCCGCCTTCGCATCCGGCGCGACCGAATCTTCCAAATCAAGCAACAGTGCATCGGCCGCGAGTGACTTCGCCTTCTCAAGCGCCCGAGCGTTCGATCCAGGCATGTAAAGCGCGCTGCGGCGCGGGCGACTGATCATACTGGGTCCTCAAGCGTCGTCTTCGAGTTTCGCACTGCAACATAGCCGACATCCCCGCACTTGGAACCCCGCGGCGTACACAGCCCGCGTTGCCGCCAACAGATTCCGCGAATTGCCTCAAGCACATCGGCAGCAGTAAGCATACGAACATCGAAACCGGAGCAAAATCCCGTGGCGCGCATACTTGCCATCTCATCTCAAGTCGCGAGTGGTCACGTCGGGCTATCGGCCGTGGTTCCGGCGCTGCATGCGCTCGGCCACGAGGTCATCGCACTTCCGACGATCGTATTATCGAATCATCCGGCGCATCCCCACGTGTCCGGCACGCGTGTCGCGCCGGATGTCTTGGGCGGAATGGTCTCAGCGCTTGCAAACAACGGATTTCTCAATGGCGTTGACGCTGTGCTGTCTGGATATCTGCCGACCGCCACTCATGCCGAATTCGTACGAGACACAGTCAGCCAACTGCGATTTCAGCGGTCCGACCTGCCGTACATTTGCGATCCGGTACTCGGTGATGAACCGAAAGGCCTCTATATCGACAGTTCCACAGCAATTGCCGTTCGCGACGTATTGGTTCCAATCGCAACCATGATCGTCCCCAATGCATTCGAACTTGGCTGGCTGTCAGGTCAATCGATTAAAACCCCCAACGACGCTGCGAAGGCAGCACGTGCACTGGCGTCGGACATGTGCATCGCAACGTCAGTTCCGCAGGATGAAAACCGCCTTGCCAACGTTGCAATCCATAAATCCGGCCCACCTGAGATTGTCTCCGTATCTCAGTTGCGGGCCGTTCCGAAAGGAACCGGAGATCTCTTGTCCGGACTGCTTGCGACGGGCTTGGCGCTGAGAGATGCCGTCGCTCTTGTCGAGGAAACGATCGCGCTCAGCCTTGGCAAACCGGAACTTGCTTTAATTGAAGCGACCGCGAGGTGGCGTCGTGACGACCTACGTAGCGGGGGTTGATGGCTGTCGAGCCGGCTGGGTTGTGGCTCTTCATCTGGTCCATCGCCCCGATCAATGCCGAATCCTGCATGTCCCGCAGTTTGCAGATATCCTCGCATTACCCGAAGCGCCGCGCGCCATAGCCGTCGATATTCCGATTGGTCTGCCGGATCAGACGGGCCGTGGCGGCCGCGATGCCGACGTCGGCGCCCGCGCAGTTCTTGGCGGTCGCCAGTCTGCAGTTTTCGCAGTACCGTCGCGGGCAGCCGTTATGTGCGAGGAGTATCGCGCCGCATGCGATCTCGCTCTGCAGACATCTGACCCACCGCGGAAAGTGTCCAAACAGGCCTTCAACATCTTCCCGAAGATCCGGGAGGTCGATCGCGTGATGACTCCCGAACTGCAGGACCGCGTGCGAGAGGTTCACCCCGAACTCGCGTTCTGGGCATTGAACGGCCAGCAGCCTCTCGCGACACCGAAAAAAATCAAGTCGAAGCCAAACCCTGACGGTTTAGCCCAGCGCCGATCGCTTCTCGCCGCAGCCGGCTACGATCCGGATTTCCTCACCTTGAAACATCTACCCGCACGTATTGCCGGCCCGGACGACGTCTTGGATGCAACCGTCAATGCCTGGACTGCAACGCGACTGCTTACAGGTCGCGCAATCCGGTTCCCATCAGAGCCCCAGCGCGACGCGCGCGGATTGCGGATCGAGATCTGGGGTTAAAGCTGATAACTGCGACGACTTGACCAAGGCGCGCATCACCACCAAAAGACGCGCTTGACCTGCGACGAAGGAGAACCGCCGATGATAACGTTTCCAGAACATTTGCTGGATCGCTACCGCCGGTTCCGCCTCCGCCATTTCGAACCGCACGCCGATCAGTATGAAGATCTCGCGACGTACGGCCAAAACCCGGACGTTATGATCGTCTCGTGCTGCGATAGCCGCGTGCCGCCGGAAACGGTGTTTTCCGCGTTGCCGGGTGAGCTCTTCGTTGTACGTAACGTCGCCAATCTCGTGCCGCCCTATGAAACGGGCGGCAAGTATCACGGTGTTAGCGCCGCGCTGGAGTTCGCCGTCCTCAACCTGCGCGTGAAACACGTTGTCGTCATGGCCCACTCCGGCTGCGGCGGTGTGCGGGCCTGCCTGCAAAAGAGCGCCGCGCGCCAGACGGAAGCGCAGTTCATCACAAACTGGGTGTCCATGCTGGACAGCTACCGCGACCGTCTGCTGCAAGAGCACGGCGACTTGCCCCAAACGGACCTCGAGCGCATGCTCGAGCGCGACACGACCCGCGCGTCCATCTCCAACTTGCGCACATTTCCATGCATTCAAACGCTCGAGGCCAAAGGCCGTATTTCCCTGCACGGCGCCCACTTCGATATCGCAACCGGTGCGCTGGAGGTTCTGAGCCCCGTCACGGGCGAGTTTATGCGGCCTTGATCAGACTTTAACGCCCAACCCTCTTGTGGGCCTCACCCTTGCCGCGCTTTCTCAATCGCTGGGATGATCGTCCGGTCGAGATCCGCAGGTGTGATCGGGCCGATGTGTTTGTGGACGATAATGCCGTTGCCATCGACAATGAATGTCTCCGGCATGCCGTAGACACCCCATTCGATCGCAACGCGGCCGTTCGGATCGATGCCGACCCCCGTAAACGGGTTGCCGAGCCGCGCGAGGAACCGCAATCCACCCTTGTTCGGGTCTTTGTAGTTGACGCCGTAGAGCGGGACGCCGGTGCGCCGGACGATTTCTTTCAGGAGCGGATGCTCGCGAATGCACGGCGCACACCACGACGCCCAGAAATTTACGACCGAGACTTGCCCGTTTGCAAGGTCAGCCGCACGGAACGGCCGTATCTGTTGGCCATCACGTTCGAGCCCAAGCAGCGGGTCCATGGGTACATCGGGCGCCGGCTTTCCGATCAGGGCCGACGGCACCTTTGACGGATCGCCGCCGCTTAGCGCCAGAGCAAACACGCCAGCCATGACCACAAAGATCAACAGCGGGATGAGCATCCCAAAGCTAGGTGCCACCTTGGTCTTCACCCGTGAAGGGACTGTCGGGCTCGTCATTCTGAGTCCAATCGCTTCCTAAGTTTCAACCGGCCGAGCGCCGGCGAACACCGCGCGCCTCAAGCTCGTCCAAGGACCTGCGGTGGCGCGCGCCATCGACCAGCAGCCAGGCGATCAATCCGCCAATGACCAGCGCAACAGCACCATATGATGCCCAGATAAAGACCGCGTGCTTGCCGAGATCCATCATCCCGATCACTCCGCTGCCACGCCATCACCGCGATGTGCGGCGCGCTCCACGGCGGCAATGCGCATCGACTTCACACGCCGTCTGAGAATCTCATTTCGCATGGCCTTGAGGTGCATGGCCAGAAACAACAGCGTGAAACCCAAGGCGTTGATCAACAGCGGTATGAGAATCGACGAGTGAATCTTAGGGCCGTCCGTACGCAAAACACTCGATGGCTGATGCAGCGTGTTCCAACTCGGAATCTCAATGCCCAGCCATGGAATCGAGAGCCCTTCGACCGAGATCTTGATAAAGGGCAGGATCACGACACCCACGATGGCCAGAACAGCCGTGAGCTTGCTGGCCAGGCTATCATCATCAATCGCGCCGCGCAGCGCCATCAATCCAAGGTACATAAAGAAGAGAATGAGGACGGATGTCAGCCTCGCGTCCCAGACCCAATACGTTCCCCACATTGGTTTGCCCCACAGCGACCCGGTGACCAGCGCAAGCAGAGTAAATGCGGCACCTATGGGCACTGCGGCCTTCGCTGACACATCAGCCAGTGGATGCCGGAACACGAGGAATCCGAAACTGGAGAGCGCGACGATCGCGTATCCCATCATCGCAAGCCAAGCCGCAGGCACGTGAACAAACATGATCTTAACGGTGTGGCCCTGCTGATAATCAACCGGCGCCACAAAGAATGCGAGATACATGCCGTACGTGAGAACGACGGCTGACAGCCCGGCTATCCCCATCATCAGGTAGTACGAAAACCCAAGAAATCGTGTGGGATTAGCGAGTCGTTGTGTAATCGAGACTTGCGCCATAACTTATCGTGTAGGGATTCACTCTGCGGTTCGCAACGCGACGTCTGGAGCAAACCATCGCGCCTCCGTCACTGCGCCTGGTACCGAAGCGCCGCAGCTGCGGCTATCGGTCCCAGAACAACACTGCCCAACGACAACGCACACAAGATCAGAAATGCAGACATCGCATCTCCGGGTGGCGTGACGATGGCAGAAATTGTCGCAATGCCATAGATCAGGGTGGGAATGTACAATGGCAGAACGAGTAAGGCGACAAGTAAACCGCCGCGTCTGGCCTGGAGTGTTAACGCTGCGCCGATACTGCCAAGGAAACTGATGGCCGGTGTTCCAGCGATCAAAGTCGCCAGCAAAACCCCGTAGGCGTCCACATCGAGATTGAGAAGCAATCCCAGCACCGGCGTCAGCAAAGCTAACGGCAGACTTGTCGAGATCCAATGGGCAAGGGCCTTTGCAGCGACCACGAGTTCGAGCGGTGCAGATCCGGTCATTAAGACCTCAAGTGATCCGTCCTCAAAGTCACTCTCGAAGATCCGGCCAAGGGACAATAGCGCAGACAGCAGTAAGCCGATCCAGAGAATGCCGGGCGCAATTCGCCCGAGAAGCTTGAGATCGGGCCCCAGGCCTAGCGGAAGCATCGCCACCACGATGAGATAGAAGCCCAGCGCCGTGCCAACGGCACCACCGTCACGCGCGGCGAGCTTCAGGTCGCGGGCCAGAACCGTCCAGAACTCAGTCATCGCCCACCTCGTCGGACGACGCACTCACGACGGTTCCAGCGCGCAATGTCACCTCGCGGGCATTGCGAGCGGCCAGATCGAGATGGGTCGCGACAATGGCCAGACCACCGCTGGTGACGTGCTGTTCAATCGCGGCAACCACAACCTGGGTGCTTGCCGTATCGAGCGACGTCGTCGGCTCATCAAGCAACCAGAGCGGCCGATCCGCCACCAGCAGGCGCGCAAGCCCGGTTCGGCGTTTCTGACCGGCAGATAGGTAGGCCGTTGGAATATCGGCCAAGTCGTCGAGCTGAAATTCAGCAAGAGCCCGATCGACGCCATCGCGCGGACCATTAAGAAAATCCCGCCAGAACCGCAGATTTTCCCGTACGCTCAACGACGACTTAAGCCCATTCGCATGACCGATCGTATGGCTTTGCTCGCCGGGCTCCGCTTCGGTGCGGCCACCTTCCAGCGTGACTGTCCCTGTTTCCGAGGGCAATAGACCGGCAATCGTACGAATCAACGTCGTCTTTCCCGATCCGTTGTGGCCCTTCAAGAGCAACGTCCCGGCGCGATTCAGGCGGAGGGTTATGTCGCGCAGCACCAGTCGCTCGCCCCGCCGGACGGACACGTGCTCGATTGCCAAGGCTTGAACCACGGCGCTCGTTTCTCCCTGAACAATCGCGGAGCAAATGACGCGATACCTTAGCTTTACCGACAGATGTGAACCATCGCTCACTGGCGTGCGGCGGAGAGACGCTGTATAAAGGTGATGCGAACTCACGCGCCAGCGCAAAGAGCAGCGCCATACCAGGGCCGCGCTTATCCAAAGCCCTGCGGACCCAAAGCGCTCTAGCCTTCCGTCGGCACCCCGACGGCGCAGCACGTGTCACACGGGAAAGTCTGTGGTTTGGCCGCCTTGCCACGCCCACTTTCACCATCACGGCCCGCGCTGACCTTGGTCAACAGGACAATTCTGGCCGGGCCCGCTGCAACGGAGGACGCAGATTATGAGTGCACAACCGAAACCGTCATTGGACAGCTTTCATTGCCGCAAAACGCTTTCGGCCGGCGGCAAGACGTACACCTATTATTCCTTGCCGGACGCCGAAGCCAACGGCTTAGACGGCATCTCGCAGTTGCCGTACTCCATGAAGGTTCTGCTTGAAAACCTTCTGAGGAATGAAGACGGACGTTCGGTCACAAAAGATGACATTGCAGCGATTTCCGAATGGCTTGAAAACCGCGGCAAGACGGCAAAGGAAATCGGCTACCGCCCGGCCCGCGTCCTGATGCAGGATTTCACCGGCGTGCCGGCCGTTGTCGACCTGGCGTCGATGCGCGACGGTATGAACGAACTTGGCGGCGACCCACGTAGAATCAATCCGCTGGTTCCGGTCGACCTCGTCATCGACCACTCGGTGATTGTCGATGAATTTGGATCACCGAAAGCCTTTGCCCGCAATGTGGAGCTCGAATACGAGCGCAACGGAGAACGCTACAAGTTCCTCAAATGGGGGCAGAGCGCCTTCGACAACTTCCGCGTCGTGCCGCCGGGAACGGGCATCTGCCACCAGGTCAACTTGGAATATTTGTCCCAGGTCATATGGAGCCGTCAGATCGGCCCCGAACTCGTCGCCTATCCGGACACATGTGTCGGTACCGACAGCCACACCACCATGGTCAACGGTCTCGCCGTATTAGCATGGGGCGTCGGCGGTATCGAAGCAGAAGCGGCTATGCTGGGTCAGCCCGTCTCGATGCTGATCCCGGAAGTCATCGGCTTCAAGCTAACTGGTGCTTTGAAAGAAGGCGTTACGGCCACCGACCTCGTTCTGACGGTCACGCAGATGCTGCGCAAGAAAGGCGTGGTCTCAAAGTTCGTCGAGTTCTTCGGCCCCGGTTTGGACTCCATGACATTGGCCGATCGCGCCACCATCGGAAACATGGCGCCGGAATATGGTGCAACGTGCGGCTTCTTCCCGATCGACAGTGAAACACTGCGGTACATGAAGATCTCCGGTCGCGAGGACGACCGCCTAGCTCTGGTCGAGGCCTATGCGAAAGCGCAAGGCATGTACCGTGAGTCCGGTAGTCCGGATCCCGTCTTCACGGACACGCTCGAACTTGATCTGGGCGAAGTCGTTCCGTCCATGGCCGGCCCGAAACGTCCGGAAGGCCGGGTCCCGCTGGAGGACGTCAGCGGAGCATTCGCGACAGCGTTGGACAAAGAGTACGCCAAGCCCGGCGAGCTCGACAAACGGGTCCCGGTCGAGTCCGAAGACTTCGACATTGGCCACGGTGACGTCGCGATCGCAGCTATCACCAGCTGCACGAATACGTCGAACCCAAGCGTTCTGATCGGCGCGGGTCTTCTGGCGCGCAATGCCGTTGAACGTGGGCTGACGGTCAAGCCATGGGTGAAAACGTCACTGGCTCCGGGAAGCCAGGTTGTCGCCGCCTACCTCGAGTCTGCCGGCCTGCAACCGTACCTCGATCAGCTGGGCTTCAACCTTGTTGGCTTTGGGTGCACCACCTGCATCGGAAACTCCGGCCCGCTGCCGCCGCCGATCTCAAAGGCTGTGAACGAGAACAGTATCGTGGCTGCGGCCGTCCTGTCGGGCAACCGGAACTTTGAAGGTCGCGTCAGTCCCGATGTGCAGGCCAACTATCTCGCATCGCCGCCGCTTGTCGTGGCGTATGCGCTGGCCGGCTCCGTTCAGAAAAACCTGGCAACCGAACCCTTGGGCGAGGACAAGGATGGCCAGCCGGTGTTTCTCAGGGACATCTGGCCGTCGAACCAGGAGATCCAGACGTTCATTGCCGAGAACATTACGCGGGACATGTTCAAATCCCGCTACGCTTCGGTGTTCGATGGTGACGAAAACTGGAAGACGGTCGAAGCTGGCGGCGGCCTGACCTACGGTTGGGATTCCGGTTCCACTTATGTGCAACAGCCGCCATACTTTGAAGGCATCACGCCGGAGCCACCTCCAGTTGGCGATATCGTCAGCGCACGGATACTCGGCATGTTCGGCGACAAGATCACGACCGACCATATCTCTCCGGCCGGCGCGATCAAAAAGGAAAGCCCCACGGGCGACTATCTGCTGGAGCGGCAGGTTCGCCCGAAGGACTTCAACCAGTACGGAACGCGGCGCGGTAACCACGAGGTGATGATGCGCGGCACGTTCGCGAACATCCGCATCAAGAACCAGATGGTGAAAGAAGCGGACGGTCGCGTCGTGGAAGGCGGATATACCATCCACTATCCATCCGGTGAGCGGATGTACATTTACGATGCCGCAATGCGCTACGCACAAGATAATGTGCCACTCGTCATCGTAGCCGGCGTGGAGTACGGCAACGGCTCCTCGCGCGATTGGGCCGCCAAAGGCACAAAACTTCTGGGTGTCCGGGCGGTTATCGCACAATCGATCGAGCGGATTCACCGGTCCAACTTGGTGGGAATGGGTGTGGTTCCCTTTGTCTTCTTGGAAGACCACTCGCCCGTGTCACTGAATCTCAGAGGCGACGAGCAGATCACAATTCGCGGAATTGCCGACATCGAGCCGCGGAAAGAAATGATGGCCGAAATCACGTATTTCGACGGCGAGACACGCCAAGTGCCGATCCTCTGCCGGATCGATACAATTGACGAGCTTGAGTACTACCGCCACGGCGGAATCCTGTCCTACGTGCTCCGGAACCTTGCCGTACAGTAAAGCCGTGACGGCGTTCTGTCGCGAACTGTGAGCCGGTCACCGAAACATGTGACAAATGGGCAGTTTCATTACGAAACTGCCCTCCATTCCGGGCCCGTACATATGCTCGTGATTGACCCTTTCGTGAGTAGTAATTTACCAAGCAACCCTCGATAGTCTGCTGGAAATTTGATCAGTCCCTACGAGGCAAATCCAATGCGTTCAATAGGGCGCGCCATGCTTGCCGTGGTTGCGGTCATGTCACTAAGTGGCCCGGCAATCGCGCAAATCACCACAAAGCCCGTGGTTGAACTCTTCACCAGCCAGGGCTGCTCGTCGTGCCCGCCGGCGGACAGGTTGTTGGGTGAGTTGGCAAAGCGCGACGACCTCATCGCGCTGACATTTAACGTCGACTATTGGGACTACCTGGGTTGGCGCGATACGCTGGGGAAACCGGAGTACTCGCAACGCCAGCGCACCTATGCGCTGACTCGTGGCGATGGTGCTGTTTACACCCCGCAGTTGGTGCTGAACGGGCGCTATCACCTCGTGGGTAGTGATCGCAGAAAGATTGCGCGGGCTCTGCGCCGGATTCGAAGCCACGGCTCAGTACCCCCGGCACGATTGTCTGTCATCCAAAAAGGCGGGATGGTTATCATTCGCGTCGAAAAGGCCGAACGACGATTGAGAAAAAACGCGACCGTATTCGTCGCTGGCATAGTCCCAAAGATCACCGTTCCGATTCGCCGCGGTGAGAACCGCGGGCGAAAGATCACGTATCACAACGTGGTCAAGAAACTCATGCCGGTCGGAACCTGGACAGGTGAGGCTACCGAGATCCGCGTTGATCCGGCGATGATTATGGGTGGCAAGATCACGTCGTGCGCCGTTCTCGTGCAAGCCGGCGATGCGGGCCCAATTCACGCCGCAGCTTGGCTGGATCGATAGACTGACTGACGAAGAAGCTGCGTGTTTGACAAAAAGCGCCTAGCCCAATCCTGACAAAAATGAAAGCGCGTGCTCCGGGGGACTGGAGCACGCGCTTCATTGCGGGGGATGGCCCGGGCCGTGGAGAGAGGCCTGGGGGACTGGGGGGCTGAGGTCCAAGCCTGATACGTCCCGGGCCAAAGTCTCAGTGTCTTTGATATGGCTCGCGTTTCTGGCGTGCGAGAGGAGACAGTATGGCGTTTCGGTGATTATTGTTTCTTATTGTTGCACACCGCGAACCACCCTGAACAAACGCTGAAACGCGACGGTGATTGCCAGCGCAGAAATCGGGCAGATGGCCAATTCAGCAGGCGATTATGACTTCCGGCTTGCCAAGCTGACCGCCGCGCGCGACATTCTATGACGGAAATGTAACAGGGAGACGCCTGTGAGCGACGCCGATCCAATACATTTTGGGCCGCAGCCGGTAGCGAACGTCACCGCAAGCAATCGGCCCAGCACAAACAGTGCACAGCCTGGACGCCGACAGCCCCCGCCACAGACGACAGTCTTCGATCGTCGCGAGCTCAATACCATTCTCGGACTCTACGGCCGCAAAGTCGCAGCCGGTGAATGGCGCGATTATGCCATTGATATGGGACGCGAAACGGCAACGTTCTCGATATTCCGACGTACCAGTGAAATGCCGCTGTATCGTATCGAAAAGACGCCGAAGTTGGCACGCAGGCAAGGTGCTTACTCGGTCGTCTCGCAAACCGGATTGATTATGAAGCGCGGCCACGAACTGCGCCGAGTTCTCGCGGTTCTTGAGAAGCGTCTCCACGTTATCGCCTGAACGTCCAGTCGCCGGCGTCGATCGTGCACTGCTGACGGCATAGCTAAAGACATGCATGCCGTAATCAGGCTCTGGATGGCGAGAGGCCAGCCTGCATATCAGCGCCAACACGCACACACACCGTACCTGCCGAAACACGTACCTACTCAAACAAAAAGGGCCCGGATAACCGGGCCCTCGATCATGTTTCGACTAATGTCCTGCCGATCGACTATTCGCGATCGCCAAACAGCGACAGCAGCATCGTGAACATGTTGATGAAGTTCAGGTACAGGCTAAGCGCACCCATGATCGCAGCTTTCGCGGCGAGTTCTGAGTTGCCCTGCAGCTCATAGTACGTGTCCTTCAGGCGCTGCGTGTCGTAAGCCGTCAGGCCAGCGAACACCAGCACGCCGATGACTGAGATGGCGAACTGAAGCGCACTTGACTGCAGGAACAGGTTCACGAGCGCAGCAATTACGACGCCGATCAAGCCCATGAACAGGAACGAGCCCCAGGCCGACAAGTCGCGCTTTGTCGTGTAGCCGTAAACGCTCAGCGAAGCGAACGCAGCAGCCGTAACAAAGAATACCTGCACGATCGACTGACCTGTATAGATCAGGAAGATCGATGACAGCGAGCCGCCCATGACAGCCGCGAACGCCCAGAAGCTGATTTGGGCTGCGCCGACGCTCATCGACATGACCCGGAATGACAGGAAGAAGACAAACGCCAGAGGCGCCAGCATGACCACCCAGCGCAGCGGGCTCACATAGAACACCCGACCGGCCTCAGTCAGCATTTTGCCGTTCGTCAGCGTCGCAACAGCCTGCGACGGGTCCGTCGTCGTCAGCGTCGCGAACAGGGCGTACGCAACCACACCCGTCAGCGCGATGCCGATGGCCATGTAGTTGTAGATGCCCAGCATATATGAGCGCAGGCCCTCGTCGGTCACGCCGTCTGTGCGTGTCGCCGTCGCCTGCGCGTAACGGTTATTCTCCACCATGTGTCTCTAGATCCCTTTGACTGATCCTGCGGATCGTCAGCCGCACGCCAGATATGCGGGAACGCCGGGGCACTTTCAAGGCGGAACCCGGGTAACCCGACTTTCAACGTAGGTATTTTTGCTGGCGTCTCAAGCCCCAAGCTGCGATCCGGCAAACAGACTATTGCCGCACCCATGCAAATCAATGCCTCCCAGGAGACAATGGCCGCGTGCCGCCTAAAATCCACGCAAATGCGGAACCGGGCGCGCCGACAGAATGCGCCATGTGCCGACACTGCCAACCGCCAGGACGAGCCCGATTGCACCCGCGAGCGCATAGACAACGGCCGTCCATGACATCGTGAACCCGATTTCCAACGAAAACGTGGTGATGATCCAGGCTGCGATCGTGCCCACGCCAACTGATAAGAGTGCTGCTATAACAGCCAAAATCCCATATTCAAAGACATGGGCAAGCAAAAGCCGCCGCCGCGTTGCACCAAGGCACTTCAGAATAACCGCTTGCATGATCCGCCGTCTCTGCGCTGTCGCCAATGCACCGGCCAGAACCAGCGCACCGGCCAGAAGGGTTAGGCTACCCGCCGCCCGGACTGCGATCATCACCCGCTCGAAAATGCTGGCGAATGCCGCAAGCGCATCACGCACGTTGATTAATGTGATGGCCGGCAATTGTTGACTGACGGCACGCGCAGCATCGGCCTGCGCTGAAACACCACTCCCAGGCGCAAATCGCACAGTCGCGAGAAGGTTGTGCGGAGCGGCCGCCAGAACCGAGGGTGGAAAGACCATCGAGAAGTTAATCGCCAGCGACTCCCACTCAACGTCGCGCAGATTAGCAATTCGTGCCGTTATATTCCGTCCGAGTACGTTAACCGTAACGGTATCTCCGACCTTGAGGCCAAAGCGCTCGGCAAAATCTGCCACGAACGACACCAGCGGCGGACCGTCATAGGTTTTGGACCACCATGCGCCCTCGGCAAGTACGGATCCTCGCGGCAGCTCGGCCGAGTAGCTCAGCCCGCGATCCCCGTTCAGGAGAAGCCGCGCGCGCTCATTCTCCAGCGGTACCGACGCTGCCGGAACACCATTAAGCGCAACAATACGACCGCGCAGCATCGGCGCGGTTTCTATAACCGACCCGGGCGCCGAGTTGATGATGGCGGACTTGAACGTGCCGAGATCACCTTTGGGTATGTCTATCGCGAAGTAATCCGGACTGTTCTCCGGCAATCGCCCGCCAAGCTCGGCGGTCAAGGAACGATCGACCAACGCAACCATCACCAACAGCGACAAGCCGGCGCCAAGCGACAAAACGACCGACCGAGTCAAGCCACCAGGTGCCGCCATACCCATCATTGCCAAGGCCAAAGCCGGCCGGGTTGGTCGCGGCACGCGACGTGCGACGGCTTCGACACCTAGTCCCAGGGCCCAGAACAAAGAGAGAATGGCTGCCGCACCGACAATAAAGGCAATAGCAGTCTGAGGAATCCCGGACGCGAGAACAGTGAATGCCGTCAAAGCGGCGGCAACACCGGCGATCATGAACCTGGCGCGTGAACTCGGCAGTTGCCACTTGCTCGCAACTTCGTTTCGAAAGAGGGCGGCAGGTCTGATCCGCTCCGCTTGTCCAAGCGGCCATATGACAAAAAGCAAAGCAACAAGAAACCCATAGGCAATGCCCATGCCGACGGTCGACAGTCCGATTTCGGGTTCGAGCGCAAACGGTAACGCTCCGGAGAACGACCATGCGGCGAGCAGTGGTGTTGCCAATCCGAGGACCAGGCCAATCGCAACGCCAATACTGGACAGCATTAGAACCTGGGTCAGAAAAATCCAGAATACCTGAGCGCGTGAGGCCCCAAGGCTCTTGTATGCGGCAATCACCGAACGGCGGCGGTCGATAAACGTGGCAACAGCGTTTGCAACACCCACGCCGCCGACAAGCAGCGCCGTTAGCCCGAGCAACGTCAAGAACTGCCGCAGGCGATTAAGCGTTGTTGTCACCCGCGGTGACGGGTCGCGCCGATCCTGTACCGTAAAACCGGCCACACCGAGTTCATCCGCAATCGTCTTTCGGGCGGCAACGACGTCAGCATTGTCTCCAAGTGATCCGTCGGGTGTGACCACCGAATACTGCCAATTGATCAATGTACCGGGCTTCACGAGACCGATCGCATCGAGCGTTTTAAGTGACATGACAACGCGCGGACCAAATGCCAGTCGCGCACTGATTTTGTCCGGTTCATCAACAATGACATCCGAAATGACAAGCGGCGTGCCGCCGACATTTAAGCGGTCGCCTACGCGAACACCAAGCCGATCTAGCAAGCTCTGCGCGACGACAATTCCACGTGATTCACGAACAGTCTCGTTGAGATTTCGGCCGCTGCTCAGCACAAATGTTCCGAGCAATGGATAGAGATCATCAACGGCCTTGATCTCCGCCAGCGTTTGATCGCCCCCATCCAGCGTACGCGCCATGGTGCGGACCGTCGCTGTTTCACTGACGGTACCTAGCCTGTTGAGTTTCGCGCGTTCATCGGCGGTGATCCGTGCGTGCACGCGGCGTAAGGTGACATCACCGCCAAGCAGCACGCGCCCCTCGCGCGCAAACCCCGAAAGTACGGCGTCCGCAAGCGCGCCGACACCCGTGATTACCGCCACGCCGAGAGCGATACATGCGATGAGAACCCCGAAACCGGACAGGCCGGAGCGCATCTCACGCGATGCAAGCGTGAACACGAGTGGCAGGCGCCATAGCGTTTGCTGGGATCGAGATGCGCGCGTTAAATCATCGACTGTCGTTGTCATACGACCGCCTCCGCGCTCTCAGCGGAAGTGCCGGTGGCCTCGGCAGATACTGAACCGGCCGTATCCGGCCCATTGATCTGGCCGTCCGCCATCTCGACAACAACGTCGCATCGGGCCGCAAGCCCGGGATCGTGTGTGACCAGCACCAATGTCGCGCCGGATTGCGACTTGAGATCGAATAGCAAACGAATGATCTGCTCACCGGTCGACTTGTCGAGGTTTCCGGTCGGTTCATCGGCAAGGAGGAGTTTTGGATTAGGCGCCAGCGCTCTGGCCAGCGCCACGCGCTGCTGCTCGCCACCCGACAACTGAGACGGATAGTGATCGAGGCGATGCCCCAATCCGACATCGACAAGCCGCCGCTCAGCCGTCTCAATCACGTCGGCTCGGTCCGTCAGCTCAAGCGGAAGCGCGACGTTTTCCAATGCCGTCATCGTCGGGATCAGGTGAAACGACTGAAAGACGATGCCAATCTCGCGGCCGCGGACTTGGGCCAGTTCGTCTTCGTCAAGAGCGTTTAAGTCGTGCCCTGCGACAACCACACGCCCTGCAGTCGCCGTTTCAAGCCCTGCAAGAACCATAAGCAACGACGTCTTCCCGGACCCTGATGGGCCGACGATCGCATAGGATCGTCCACCGTCGAGGCTCATCGAGATACCACGCAGGATTTCGACGGGCCCAGCTCGGCTCTCCAGCGTCAGTCGCACGTTCTCAAGGTCAATCATGGGAAAAACCGTCTCGGCGGATGGGGTCCTAAAGACATCGCAGCAACAAGCTGCCGAACCTATATAGTGTGTGGTCACGCCCCTTGCTGCAGCGCACGCTCATGGGTACGTGACATCGGTGATTTGGATGATCCGAAAGGCGGAAACGTGATCGGCATGACCCACATCGGGAATGACCTAGGCAGATCAGGCGGCAACCGCAAGTTCCAGGCGATGCTCTGGGTTCTTGCGCTTTTCATGGCTTTTGCCATCTCGACAGGTGCAATGGCGAAAACAATAAAAATTGTCGCATTTGGAGACAGCCTCGTTGCGGGATATGGCCTGCAGGAACCGGACAGTTTTCCGGCGCAGCTTCAAGCCGCGCTTACGTCACGCGGGCACAAGGTGACTGTCGTCAATGCCGGGGTTTCAGGCGACACGACGACAGCTGGTCTCGCGCGCTTTGATTGGGCCGTTGGGCAAGATACAGACGCCGTCATTCTCGAACTCGGCGCGAACGATGCCCTGCGCGGGCAGTCCCCCGAACGCGCCGAGCGCAACCTCGAAGAAATCTTGAAAAAGCTGAAGGCCCGGAACATTCCTGTGCTGCTTACGGGTATGCGGGCCCCCACCAACTGGGGCGAGGCTTATGTGAAGCAGTTCGACGCGATCTATCCGAAGCTGGCGAAGCGGTATAACGCTATTCTCTACCCGTTCTTTCTGGAAGGCGTTGCGCTGCAGAGCGAGTTGAACCAAGCCGACGGTATTCATCCGAACAGGGCCGGAATCGCCGAGATCATCAAACGGATTTTACCCAACGTCGAACAGTTGATTGCGCGCGTGTCTGCACGATCCTGACCAAAACCGTCGCCGATCTCCCCAGACCGTCGCAAGGACCGGGCACACCAGAGCAGGCAAAAGGCCATTGATTATGCCAAGGCTATTTGCAGGGATCGAGATCCCGGAAGATTTGTCCGAGGACTTGGCCGGCCTTGAACAACCGCTTCCTGGCGCACGCTGGATCAACCCGGCTAACCACCACATAACGTTGCGCTTTTTCGGAGACGTGCCGAAGCGAACCGCAGATGAATTGATTGATCTGCTGGCGTTGATCCAACGCGACATCTTTCATGTCACTGTTTGCGGTCTCAGCCTTCCAAATGGCCGCGAGCCGCAAGCTCTTTGGGCCGGCGTCGAGAATTCGGACGCTCTCAGCCGCCTCCAGTCCGACACAGAGCGCGTGGCGCGATCCGTAGGTCTGCCACCGGAAAAACGGACATTTCGACCGCACATTACCGTTGCGCGCCTCAACCGACCGCACGAGTTTGCCCTCGCACGCATTTTGCAGCGTTACGCACGACTTCAAGTCGCGCCGTTCGTTGTGCCGAGGTTCGTGCTCTACTCGTCGAAGCCGCATTCCGGCGGCGGACCCTATGTTCTCGAGCAGATGTTTCCCCTTATCGGCGGGAGTTGGGACGACGAAGCTACGGCCTGGTAGCATCGTGATCTTGATCCAACTTAAGCTGCAGCGATCCAAAGCAACCACGAGAGGTTCCGCGATATGCCAGATCGACTTCCCGATGCAGACGTTGTGTCTGCATTAAGCTCGCTTGACGGCTGGAGTCGGATGGCGGACCGCGAGGCGATCACCAAGCGGTTTGTATTCGCCGACTTCAATGATGCATTCGGCTTTATGACTCGGTGCGCGCTGGTCGCAGAAAAGATGGATCATCACCCGGAATGGTTCAACGTTTATAAGACCGTTGACGTAACGCTTACGACGCACGATGCGGGTGGCATCACGCAACTCGATGTCGACCTGGCGCGCAAAATGAACGACTTCGCGGCAGAGTAACCAAGCAACGTCGCAACTGCATTTCTATGATGGATCACCCGGCCACCGGTGAGACTTGCCCGTTGGCTGACTGGCAGCAAACCAGCTGAAGTTCGTCGTGGCAGTCGGATTGCTGCCATTCCGCCGGCGGCGACGACTGTTGTATCGGACACGATTGCGCCGTGCCTTTCGATCTGGTCCAGTCACCCGCCCTGGAACACGGGGCACAGCGGTCGCTGTCGACTCAGGCTGCACAGCGCCATCATCTCTTGACGCGGATGCCGAAGGCACCGGCCGCTTGACCTCAGACGTCTTTTCGTAGTTGCCGCCGACGATAACCGCTGGCGCCTTGGCTGACGAAGCGTCTGCTGTCTCGGTTTTGTCGGCATAGCTCGCGTGGCGCGCGCGCTCCGACCGCGACCACGGCTGCGCCCGGCAGCTACAGCCCTTCACATAGGTCTTGCGATAACGATAGGCGTCGTTCAAATCGGCATACTTGCGCCCGTCAAGATCGACGGCCTTGTCGATATCGCCGTGCGGACTGGGGGTGTAGTACAGCGCACCCATGGCACCGCAGCGCTGCCGGCAAATGTCGCTATCGCGCTGAAGTCCGCTGCGCGATGTCGCAAAGCTGATGGGAAAGTAGTAGCCGTCGCACACCCGAACGCAGACGGTCCGGTATCGGTACGTCCGTCGCTTTACCTTCGGCACCAGTGGCGCAGCATCACCCCAATCGTTAATTCCGGGGTAAACCGAATCACGAAACGCTGATCGTCGCCGAGGCGTATGCGTGATGACTTTGGCTTTTGGCTTGGGATTCGCCCATCCAAAGAGCGTTTCGAACAACGTTTGGGCATGCGCTGGGGTCGCCAGCGAAGCGGAGATGACCAGCATTGATAGGCCAAAGGGGCAGAAAATTCGGCGAGCCAGCCCGCCGCCAGCGCACCCATCGCGACTGTGAAACAACGCAGCACCCAACACAGCGCCCTGTTGCGCCGCATCCCATTTACGCAAAACAAACCATCGCGCAACGAACTCCGACGCGCCGGATCAGAAAAGCAAAGTTTGGCAAACAAATTCCCAACACCCAGCTCATTTCGAGCGTAGCGTCACAAATCTGGCGACTGAGATCGGCCGGCAAGCCGTGTTCAGAAGTTCAGTCTTTTGAGAATGCGCGATTGCGCCAGGACCTGTTGCGGTTTGAGCGATAACCCGTTGACCGCCGGTTGACACGGCGCCGCTGGCTGTCTGATCGCCGACGCGTGGCACCAAGCGCCATCGGCGGACGAAAGCGGCGGGCACGCGGTGCATCTTTCGGCTGAGCGAAGAAGGGATTGCTCGGCGGTGCGACGCGCGGTGTCGGCCCGTCGTCATAGTACCCCCGCCGACGTCGATCGGAGCGCCCGACATAAACAGACATGGCCGGCGGTCGTGTCACGAGATACTTGTCGACGCGATCCGCAAGCGCTGAGGCAGAAGCTGTATCGAGAGCGCGCTTGGTGATCGCCCGCGACTCAGCGCGCTCAGCACGCTTAGCCTCTCTCAACGACACCTTCATATCGCGAATCTTCCGCGTCAGCTCACGGCGTTTTTGACGATCGCGGCGGGCCTTCCGTCGCTCACGCTGAAGCGCGTACATCTCATGCCGCTTCTTGGCCGCCGCTTCCCAAGGGTTCGCGCGACACTTGCAACCGCTGTTGTATGCGGTGCGATAGAGAAACGCCGTTGGCAGTTTCGCATAGGCGCGACCCGACAGATCGACCATCTGAGAGGGATCCGCGTTGACCGGGTAGTAGAACAGCCGTGTTGGCGCACCGCACCGCGAAGCACAAGCGCGCGCGTCTTTCCGGAATCTCCAACGCTTTGTCGATGCGCTGATTGGAAAGTAGTACCCGTCGCACATTCTGACGCAGAGTGTGCGATAGGGCACCGATGCATTAGGCGACCGGTGCGAGGATCCGGAGTCCAGCCAAGACCAGGGAGATGCTCCGCCAAGGCTGCTCCGCCACTCGCGGTTCAGAATTGGACGTCGGGAACGCTGTCGCGAAAACTGGCGGCGTACGTCGCGCAGCCAGCCGTCATTTAGCAAGCGCTCTTCCGTAACATGCGAGGCGGATTTGTTGGCATTGCTTCCCGACACACCGACATGCCAAGCAACCACCGTAGCATGCACGGCTAAGACAGCGACCAAACCGACGGATAACGCAGCACTAAAATGCAGTCTCGACACACCATGCATAAGCCGCAATACACTTTCGCCAACTCTGGACATCGCACCTAATCCAGGCCCCCAACTCCTTCAAAGCCTTAATGCAAGCGACAGGGATTTCAAGCTGGAATCTCAACAAACTAAACAGCTTACGTGAGCTGAAAATCTGCTCACTCACCGCCTGAAACCGCTGAATACTTATCGTGGTGCCAGTCGAATGGCGCCATCAAGGCGGATCGCCTCTCCATTCAGCATCGGATTGACACAAATGTGATGAACCAAACTGGCATATTCCGTAGGCGAACCGAGTCGGGACGGAAACGGTACCGTCGCAGCCAGGCTCTGTTTTGCGTCGTCGGGAAGCCCATCAAACATAGGGGTTTCGAAGAGGCCCGGCAGAATGGTCATCACGCGGATTCCGTCCTTCGACAATTCGCGTGCAATTGGCAGCGTCATCGCCTTGATCCCACCCTTGGACGCCGAATAGGCGGCCTGGCCGATCTGACCGTCCTCTGCCGCAACCGATGACGTGGTCACGATAACACCACGCTCGTTATAGGCCCGACAGGTTCCAACGTGGTCATGCCCGCCGCGCATTTTGCGATCATGGAGAACGTCCCGACCAGATTCACGGATATCGTCCGGGCGAACGTTGCAACGTCGTGCGCGGATACCGCTCCGGTATCCCGGTCCTTACGCACCATACGCTTCCCGGCGACAATACCAGCGCAATTAATCAGTATGCGCTCTTGTCCGTTCCGCGCTCTTGCGCCTGACAAAGCTTCATCCACCTGAGCCTCATCCGTTACGTCGCAGCGATGAAAGCTTCCGCCAATTTCTTCGGCGATCGCTTGCCCGGCCGCTTCGTTAAGGTCGAAGATCGCCACCCGCGCACCTTCGCTGGCAAGGCGCCGCGCCGAGGCTGCGCCGAGACCCGATGCACCGCCCGTTACAATTGCTGAAACGCTCTCATTCAAATCCATGTCATGCTTCCCTTTCGGTCCTGTCTCACGCAATAGGGGCCAGCGGAACGCTTGTCACGGCCGGAGGATCAGCTTGCCTGTAATCTTCCGGTCGGCAATCGATTGGATCGCTTCTGCGGCCTGATCCAGCGGCAGTACAGCATGAACATGCGGTTTCAAACGGCCGCTCTCAACCCACCGAAACACCATCTCCATGTGCGCCCGATGCGTCGCTGGCGATCGTTGCGTGGCCTGGCCCCAAGAAACCCCCAAAATGTCGCAGCCCTTAAGCAGCACAATGTTCATGGGCAACTTCGGGATGTCGCCAGCTGCAAACCCAACCACGAGATAGCGCCCGCCCCACGCAAGCGCACGCAGCGCCTGCTCCGCAAACGCTCCCCCAACACAATCGTAGATGACGTCCGGTCCATTACCCTCCGCAACGTCGCGAAGCCGCACCTTAAGATCGCCGTCCCCTCGATCCGCAACCAGGATTTCCGCACCTCGATCCCGGCAAGCCGCCAGCTTCGCCTCAGATGTTCCAACAGCGATAACGCGCGCACCGATCAACGTTGCCACTTCGACCGCTGCCAGTCCTGCGCCTCCACTCGCGCCCAGAACAACCACCGTCTCTGCGGGCTGAACCGTCGCACGGTCGAGAAGCCCGTGCATGGCCGTCCCATAGGTAATGTTGAGACCGGCAGCCATCTCCGCTCCAACTGCAGCGGGGATCGGCACCAGTCTCTCGACATCGACTGCCAGCAATTCCCGAGCGCCGCCCCATCCCACATACGCTGAGACGCGGTCACCGACTGCGAACCCGACGACGTCACGCTCGACTTCGCATACGTGGCCAGCCACTTCGCCGCCGGGAGAAAACGGAAGATCCGGTTTGTCCTGATAGGCCCCGCGCGTTATCAGCGTATCCATGAAGTTCAGGCCGACGGCTTCGACGCGGACAATCACTTGGTTCGCTGTGGGCTTTGGTGTCGGTAGATCGGACATGACGAGACCATCCGGACCGTCGAGCGACGTACACAGAACGGCTTTCACGAGACCTCCTAATCAGGCAGAACACCCAAACGTAACAGGCAGACAATAAGCGAACAGGACGATGAAGGAGAATTGGCCACCGACAGCTCGCGGCTACTTTGCGATTGGCGCCGAGCGGATATCCAAAGTCTTCAACATGGGCAACCTCATGCGCAGCGCCCATGGCTTTGGCGCCAGCTTCACGTTTACAATCGGTGCACATTACCGATCGGCAGAGGGGCTGGCCGACACGTCGAAGGGCTTGACGCACCTTCCACACTACAACTGGGCTGCCATCGACAACATGCAGCTTCCGGAAGGCTGCAAGGTTGTCGGTGTGGAACTCCTCGATGATGCGATTGACCTTCCGAGCTTCCGTCATCCGCTGCAGGCTGCATATGTCTTAGGTCCGGAACTCGGTTCGCTGTCACCGGAGCTGCTTGAGCGATGTGACTACACGATCAAAATTCCAACTCGGTTCTGCATCAATGTCGCAATGGCTGGGGCAATCGTGATGTATGATCGCACACGTATGCTTGCGCGATTTGCCGACCGCCCCATGATCTCGGGCGGTCCGAAACTCGTAGGCACCAAACGATCGGAATAACTTGGCTTGTACCGACTTATACCGTGACATCTCCCTGCAACATTCGATATAGGTCGCGCAAACGAAGCCCAGCGAGCATAACGACTGAAGGAGTAGGCAACTCATGAGGAACCGTAGCTTCGCCAGCGCCGCCGCAATTCTCGCGTTTGCCATGGTGTCCACGGTCGCCTATGCGCAATCCGAGGGGCCGACGAAAGAGGTTTCGACCTTTAAAGACTGGAAGACGTTTGAGCACCGCGGCGCACCCGGAGACATCTGCTTCGCAACGTCGCAGCCGAAAGAGACCGAGCCAACGGGCGTGTCTCGCGAAAGCGCCTATTTCTACGTCTCCGCATGGCCGAGCGACGGTGTCAAATCCGAGGTCAGCCTCAAGCTGGGCTATGCGATCAAGTCGGATAGCACGGTGACGGTTGAGATCGGCAATGCCAGGTTCTCATTGTTTTCCAAAGGCGACAAAGCATTCGTGAGCGATCCCAACGAAGAGCTGAAGCTTGTCAACGCCATGAAACGCGGTTCGTTTATGACTGTCACAGCCACATCAGACAGCGGAACGCAGACGAAGGATACGTACTCTCTGCTTGGCGTGACTGCGGCAATCAACGCAATCAACTCTTGCACATAGTCTAACGCCGGGGATTGCCAGCGGCGGCGTGGCGACTGCGTCATCCGTCAGGCGAGATTTAGGGTTGTGGCAACTTGCGCCGAGACCGCAACCGAACGTAAAGCGCGCCCTCACCACCGTGGCGAACGTGAGCGGTCGTGAAACTTATGACGATCTGCGCAAGATCAGGGCTTGATAACCAAACGGGCACTTGGCGCTTCAGGATGCCGCGTTCCTGCCCGTCACCTCGCACGTTGTCTATATCCGCACGCCCTTTGCCAGTAATAACCAGCACCGTCCGAAAGCCGCGTCGAATCGCGCCATTCAGGAACCCTCGCAGCGCGTGATGCGCCTCATCCTGACGCAAACCGTGGAGATCGATCCGCGCGTCAATCGCCTCGCGGCCGCGTCCGATGCGACGCGCTGCCTTCTCATCGAATGCCGCAAGCTGCTGCTTATGGCGACGGCCGCTGGCCGGATCAACGCGAGGGGCCACTGGGGCAACAACCGGCTTGGTTTTCGGTTTGCGCTCAGCAGATGCCTGATCGCGTGACCCGCCAACTCCAGGCAATGGGCCGCTGAGCTCGATATCTGACTCAGTGGGCTCGTAGCCTGTCACCCGTGCATGGTTGATCATGGGGTTCACACCGCTGGTGACCAGCTGCCACAGCGCACGATCTTCCTGACTGAGTGTTTTGGCTTTCCGGGTCCGCTTCGTCATCAGACGCTTTGGCTCCCGTGATCGTGACGAGGGCCCAAGACAACAAAGCGGCATGCGTGTTTCGTTCGGCCAGCGGCAAGACCGGCCTCGCTGCCCGTGCCGTAGAACAGGTCACCGCGTTGTGGCCCTTGGATCGCCGAACCGACATCGCTGGCGATAAGCAGCCGCGCAAGCGCACGTGCCTCCGTGTGCCCGTCAGCAAATTTCAGTTCCGGCGCAAGAACGTACACTGGCGTACCAATCGCTATGTAGCTTGCGTCAACCGCAAGAGATCGCCCAGAGACAAGCGGGAGTTGGTGTACACCCAACGCGTCCTGCGACTCGACACCACCTGCAGCGGAAAGCTCGCGGAAAAAGATAAACGACGGGTTGCGTTGTATATAGTTACGAGCACGCTCCGGATGTTGCCGCAGCCAGGTCAGCAAGACATCCAACGTAAGTTCCGACGCGTCAAATTCACCCTCATCAATCAGAAGCCGCCCGACTGATACGTACGGGTGGCCATTCTTGCCGTCATAGGTCACCCGCATACGCCGGCGACCGTCTTCAAAACTGAGAACGCCCGAGCCCTGGACATGGAGCACAAATGTGTCCACCGGATCACTCAGATAGCAGATAACACGGCAGTAACCTGCGATTGCTCCGCGCTCGATTTCAGCACGCGTCCAATAGGGGACCAGCGCAGAGTCATCGCGGCGCGCGTGGGTCATCTGTCCATTCCGCGCACCGCGCTCTTCCGGGCGAATACAGTCAACGAGATCCGGAGGTCGCGCATAAAGTGGGACAGGAAACGCATCCGACTGCGTCATTGACGCTCTAAGTTCCGGCTCGAAGTAACCCGTCAGTAGTCCCTCCTGGTCTGCCGTTGTTGCCTTGACCAGATAGGGAGAGAAATGGCGTTCGAAAAATGCCCGCGCGTGATCTGTGTTCAGATCCACTGGCAAATCGCAGGATGCTGAAGACGCAGCCGCCAGCCAATCCGGAAACACATCAGGCGGCAGGTCCAACTGGCCCAGGACCTCAGCACATTTCTGAAACACGGCAAATGCCGCAGCATGATCGTCATGCGACCACCCGGCGACATCTGGATAATCAATCGGCTCCAAGCGGACAGCGGTCATGGGTTCGCGCCCGCCATTGACATCACGCAAACAGCGGCTAGTTCGGCGATTGCGTTCCGATCAGCCTCCAGTTGGGATCGTTCGACCTCAGATCGCGCGAGAACGTCCAAACATCGGTGACTTCCTGAACGCGTTGCGGATCTCCCGATAGAACCTCGCCATCGCGATCGCGGGTTGCCGAGATCAATTGGCAGACGAACTTCACGGTCAGATTGGCCAGATGCCCGTCCTTCAGCTCCGCCTCGATCATTTTGGCGGAGTTAATGCCGACAAAGCTCTGGTCGACTTGCTGGCCGGCTGCTTCACGATCAGATATCGCTTCCGAGAAACCCTCAAAAACATCAGCACTCAGAAGATCGCGCAACAGCCGCTGATTGCCCTCGGCAAACGCCATGACGATCATTTCGTAGGCCTGCTTAGCCCCACTCATGAAGTGCTCAGGGTCGAACGAAGGCTCAACGCCGGCAATATCCATGAGGGAGCTGTTCAACTGTCGGTCATCGCCGGCGAACGTCTCAATACGCTCTCTGATTGCCTCGCGATCGGCATTCGAGTCCGCTGATGGCCCATCACCATCGTTAGTACGGCCTGGGAGCGTGACGACTTTTTCGCCAGCAGCAGCAGCGCGTTCCTGTGCCTCTCGCGCACGTATACGACGATCAATACGTGCCTCATCGTCGCTCGTACGGCGGCCAAGGACACTCCGCAACTTGAGAATCGCAATAACTGCGATCACCAGTGCGATGAGAGTGAGAAGATCGATATTCCCCATGGTTCTGGCTTTCCTGCCGCGAAAGAGCGATATGTGCACATGTAGGAAGGCAGCGCGATGTGATCTACGGCCCCAGCAGCGAATTATCATCGCCGTCGCCATCGCGTCCGAATTCTTAGGCACCTTAGGTCAACTCTAGGTCCATGCCAACTCGCCGCCGCCGGTCTTTGCCCATACTACAACGTTGGCGGCCCCAAAACGGTTTCTATCGAGCAGACTGAGGGACTGACATGCGCTTCGCTCTAGTGCTGATTTTCGTGGCCGTCCCGATTATCGAACTCGCGTTGCTGATCCAGCTTGGGAGTTGGCTGGGATTCTGGCCGACCATTGGGCTTATCCTGTTGACGGCCGTGGTCGGCACAGCCGTCTTGCAGCAACAAGGGCTTGAGACGTTGAACCGCGTGTCGCAGGCGACCGCTCGGGGCGAGCCGCCGGTTGAGCCTATAATCGACGGCATGTTCCTGCTTGTCGCCGGCGCTTTTCTACTGACGCCGGGTGTCATCACAGACGGCATTGGTTTGCTGCTGTTGGTGCCTCAAATTCGGCATCTGATCCGCCGCTGGGGTGTCCATAGGCTCATGACATCGAAAAATGTTCGATTTCATGTTTTTCGCTCAGGCCAGACTGACGGGCCTGATGCGCCGCAATCGTCGGACTTTTCCGGATCGCACCGAGGCCGCGATAAACCTGGCGCCGGACCGGTCATCGACGGCGAATACGAGCACCTCGGAGACCGCACCATTGATCCAAATCGCAGGCGTCCCAAGCGCTGAGACTCATCGATTTGCACCAAAGCAGCGACCGTGGTAGCGACCGCCGATCTTAACCGATCGGGTAGACAACCATGACCGACACACCAAACGGAAACGCAACAAGCCCCGAATCCGCCGAAGGTGCCACACCAGAGGACTCTGGCTTTCGCGCCCAGGTCATGACGCAGTACATCAAGGATCTTTCGTTTGAGAATCCGCAGGTCAAGCGGATCCTGGAAGGACCGCCCGAGGACACAAAACTGACCATTGAAGTCAACGTGAACGCTAGACGTGTCCAAGACGGCCTGTTTGAGGTCCAGATCGACTTTACCGCATCAGCCAAGGGCACGGAGCGTGCCGTTTACCAGCTTGAACTCATCTATGGCGGCTTGTTCCAGATTGAGAATCTGCCACAGGACGCCCTCGAACCGTTCCTTCTGGTTAACTGCCCTGCATTGTTGTTCCCGTTTCTCCGCCGGATCGTCGCGGATCTGACCCGTGAAGGCGGTTTCGAGCCGCTGCTACTTGATCCCGTTGACTTCGGCCAACTCTATCTGCAGCGCAAACGGGCCGGTTCCGTCCAGACTGCAGCGGCAGAAAACTAAAGCTCTCCGCTCAAAATCAGATCCACAATCAAGGCCGCGACTACAGAATCTTTAAATGCCGCTGTTCGCCGGCTCGCGGCTTGAGCGCAGGCTATCCTTGCAGGACGGTTCCCAGGCCGCGACTGTGCACATCAAGTGCCGCCAATGTTGCCGTTGCCGCGGCCGAATGACCGCCATACCGGGTTCGGGCCCAAGGTATCGACGAACTTTGCATGATTTGCCAGGTCTTCCGCTGATAGCCGCGATGGAAGGCTGCGAGGACGCGGCGCAACCACGCCGGCTGACACCGCCGGCGCTCCGTCTCTTCCGAAGTGGGACGGAGCAGCAGCTGCAGGTTCCAGCCCCAGCGACGTCTGGCGAATTCCCAGCAGTTCAATGTAGACCTCGGCCAGCAGCAGGGAGTCGACAATCGCGCCGTGTTTGGTGCGCACAGAGTTATCGATGCCATACCGCTTACAAAGCGCGTCGAGTGAATTTGGCCCGGCCGGATGTTTTCTGCGGGCGAGCGCCAGAGTATCGACCACACGGTGCCCCGGGATCGGTTCCCGGTCGAGACGCCCCAGCTCCATATTAATAAAGCCGATGTCGAACGGCGCATTGTGAATGACCAACGTCGAATCCGCGAGAAAATCTATGAAGTCTTCGACGACGTCAGCAAACACGGGCTTGTCCTCGAGGAACGCACTGGAAATGCCGTGAACTTGCTCAGCATCTGGATGAACTGGCTTACCTTGAGGGTTGATAAAGCGGTGGAATTCGACACCGGTCGGCACGCGATCGTGTAACTCGACGCAACCAACCTCGACAAGTCGGTCACCGTCGTTGGCACTCAGTCCCGTCGTTTCGGTGTCAAGCACGATCTCACGCAGCATGTGTTATCCATCTTCGCTCTGCCACAGCCGTTGATAGACCGTCCCCTTCCGTTCCCGGAGCACAGCCACAACGGCATCTAATTGTGCCTCAGATTCGGCCAGCGTTCCGCCGGTATCCACGACAAAATCCGCCCGCCGCGCCTTCTCCGACGACGGAAGCTGGCGCGCCAGGATACTGGACAGTTTGTCTTCGGTCATACTTGGCCGAGCCAAAACGCGGTCGCGCTGGACGTCCGGCGCAGCATGGACGACAATCGTCACATCGACCCGGGCATCACCACCGGTTTCAAACAGAAGCGGAACTTCCAGTACCGCGGCAGGCTTGCCGTCGGTGACACAGTCAGAAAGGAATTGGTGCTGCGCGCGCCGAACCATTGGGTGCACCAGGTCTTCAAGCACCGCGAACTTTTCTGGATCAGCAACCAGCATGCTGCCAAGCTTCGCGCGGTCGACCCGGCCTGACTCGGTCGACCCCGGAAAAGCAGCCTCGATGGCTGAAACGGCCGCACCCTCATAAAGATCGTGCACAATCTGATCGGAATCGCTCACCGGCAGTCCGCGATCACGCATCCAGCCGGCGACCGTGGATTTCCCCATCCCGATCGAGCCGGTCAAGCCAATGACCAAGATCGTCATCTGGCGATCATCCAAGAGTTGAAGCAGCGCTGCTCATGCATCAATCACACCCTCTCGCCTCAGGGCCGCAAGCACATCGAACAACGGCAGCCCAAGGACAGAGAAGTAATCACCACGGATCTCTTCAATCAGCTGGATGCCAACACCTTCAAGTTGATAAGCGCCAACGGATTGAAGGGCCGCGTCGCCAACGTGGGCAAGATAGCGTCCAACAAACTCCGGCGAGAAATTGCGCATAACCACATCCACCGTCGTCACGGTTTCCCACACGACCGAACCGCTGCGGGCGAGCACAGCGGCACTATGCAACTGGTGAGCCTTCCCGCGTAAATCGAGCAGCTGCCGACGTGCGGCATCCATATCGGCGGGCTTTTCATACCACGTGTCATCGCAGGCGAGGACCTGATCACCTCCAAGGACGAGCGCACCTTGTTTACGCAAGCTCACCTGCTCGGCCTTCGCCCGTGCAAGCAGCTCGGCAAGATCGGCTGGTTCGAGGCCGCCGCCGTCGGCGGCCAAAGCCGTCCGGATCGCACCCTCATCGATGTTCGCCGGGGCAATCTCGAAGGCGAGACCGGCGGCCTTCAGCAGGGACTGACGAGCCGAACTCGCTGACGCCAGCACAAGCCGGCCATGCGTGAGGGCATTGGACGCCTCGGCGATCGGTCCGTTCTTCATGAATTGCCCTCCGCCGCGGCACCGTCCACGTCACCGTGCCGATCGTGGTACAGCTTCAGTATGGTCGCCGCCGTTTCTTCAACCGATCGCCGCGTGACGTCGATGACCGGCCATTTCTTGCGTGCGCAGATCTTTCTCGAGTGTACGATTTCTTGCGCAATCTGCGCCTCATCAACGTAGTCCTCGAGGTTGCGGTCCCCAAGGAGTCGGGCCCGATTGCGCCGGATTGCCGCGATCCGGTCGGGCGCGGCCGTCAGACACACGACAAACGCCTTGTGGGGTTCGAACAGCGCCTCAGGTAACGGAACAGACATCACAATCGGAACATTGGCCGTCTTGAAACCGCGCTGAGCCAGATAGATGCTTGTAGGTGTTTTGGACGTTCGTGAGATGCCGAGAACAATAATATCGGCATCATCAAGGTTGGCTGGCAGCAGGCCATCATCATGCGCCATCGAGAAGTTGAGCGCGTCGATACGATTGAAGTAGCCGGCGTCGAGTACATGCTGACCGCCGACAATGGGTGTTTGTGGCGCGCCGAGATAGCTCTCCAGCACCTGCATGATCGGCTTTAGAACATGCAGGCACGGAACCTTAAGCTCCCTGCACCGGCGCTCCAACTCCTCGCTCAGCTCCGGATTAACAATCGTATAGAACACGATGCCAGGCGCGGAACTCACCTCCTGCAGGACACGCTCAAGCTGCCGGCTGGTCCGGATCAATGGATAGACGTGCTCGATCGGCCTCACCGCCGCGTACTGCACGGCCGCCGCCTTCGAAATTGTCGTCAAAGTCTCCCCGGTCGCATCCGACACGAGGTGCAGGTGAAAGTAGCTGGGCAGGGCGTTCATCAGTTGTGACCTGTGCTCCAAGTTGTTCACAGTGCTGGGCCGGGACCCAGGCTCGTCGACAACCAACACAGGATAAACTCGCAGAGTTGTCCACGGGTTGTATCGCTTGAATAAAATCCGGCGGTCTTAGGTTGCCGATCGCAGTCGTGGACTTCTCCGCATGTGGCACACAGCTTGTTCAGGCATTTGTTCTCGTTCCCCAACACGACCGAATACCGATGCTTTGGGCATCCCTGGCTCGACCGCGACGCTATTCCGCTTGATCGCGCGATCGTCATACGCAACTGTCACAGCCTGAAGAACACTTGGACAGTCTTGGATATCTTCGATACCTCCGCAATCCACTGCTCTAGAGTCATAAGAGCAAACCTAAAGAAAGATAGATGTTCTCTTAGCTCTCTATCGAGGATGACCCATGATGCCGCCTAACGAGGAACTCGTTCAAAGAGCGAAACATCGCCGCTTTCTTGCACCGTTCGCCGGTACGGCCGTCTCGCCACCACCGATCTGGTTGATGCGACAGGCCGGCAGATATCTGCCGGAGTACCTTGAGACCCGTGCTGAAGCCGGTGACTTTCTGACATTGTGCTATACACCGAAGCTGGCTACCGAGGTGACGTTGCAGCCGATCCGCCGTTATGGATTCGACGCAGCGATCCTCTTTTCCGATATTCTCGTGGTGCCACACGCCCTCGGGCAGACCGTGACGTTTGTGCAAGGCGAAGGCCCAAGGCTCGATCCGATACGGACGGGCTCACAACTCGATCAGCTCCGGCCCGAAAATGTCGATGACCGGTTTTCGTATGTTTACGAGGCGGTCGCATCCATTCGGGCATCACTGCCCACCGAGACGTCACTGATCGGGTTTTGCGGTGCGCCGTGGACTGTGGCGACCTATATGGTCGGTGGTCGCGGGACACCGGACCAAGCCGATGCGCGGCTGTGGGCCTATCGAGAGCCAGAGAACTTCGCCCGCCTGATCGACTTGCTGACGGATGTCTCGATCGACTATCTCAGCGGTCAGGTCCAGGCCGGGGTCGATGTACTCCAGATTTTCGATACGTGGGCGGGAAGTCTGCCGCCGCTAGAGTTCGACCGTTGGGTGGTGGCACCGACCACACGCATGGTCTCGGAACTCAAGACGCGACATCCCGAGATCCCCATCATTGGGTTTCCACGCGGCGCCGGCGCGTCAATTACGAACTACTGTCACGCAACCGGCGTCGATGGCGTGGGCTGCGACACGGCACAGCGTATGGGAACGGTGCGCGATATGGTGACCGCCCGCAGTCTTGCAGTTGTTCAGGGCAATCTGGATCCGCTCGCGCTCGTGGCAGGTGGTGATGCCTTGAACCAGGCCGTTGATGAGATCCTTGACGCGATGGCTGGTGCGCCATTCGTCTTCAATCTCGGGCATGGCATTGTCCCACAGACACCGCCGGAGCATGTTGCCCAACTCGTCGCGCGTGTCCGCGGGGCAGCGTAACGATGCCGACTGGGTTTCTGCAAAGCCCGGCAGGTCGCGCGGGACTTGTGCTGGCGGCCACTGTTGTATTTGCGCTTGTGCTTATGCTCGGCCTCGGCGACGACGCCTACCTGTGGATCAAGTCGATCCATATCGTTGCCGTCATTTCCTGGATGGCCGGTATGCTCTATCTGCCGCGCTTGTTCGTCTATCACGCTGAGGCCGGACCGGGTTCAGAAACGGCGGCGACACTCAAGGTGATGGAGCAGCGACTACTCCACATCATCATGACCCCAGCGATGATAGTATCCTGGGGCCTCGGGCTATGGCTCGCCTGGCAAGTGGACGCACTGGCGTCCGGCTGGTTCCATCTCAAGCTGCTTGCAGTCATCGGACTGTCGGCTGCGCATGGCTATCTTGCAGCTTCGGTACGCCGGTTCGCGACCGACTCAGAGTCCAACTCATCTCGACACTGGCGGATCGTGAACGAGGTTCCCACGGTTCTGATGATCGTTGCTGTCATTGCGGTGGTCGTAAAACCGTTCTGATTGCGCCGAACGCGCAAATTTCACCAACAGAGACTCTTTTCGCCGACGCATCGAGCTGCTATATACAGTTTGCCGGCAGCACCTTGAGAGGCATGTTCGCCGGTCTTCCCGGGGTTGATACGATTCTACGCGTCCGAGCTTTGTGGACGCTCAATCCCCCATTCCGATCCTTGAGCAGCTACGACCTCTCATTCCCTCCTTTATCACCGCTGCTTGTCTGGGAGTCCCCCAACATGACGGAAATGAGACTACAAGACCTCAAAGAGAAGACACCGACTGAGCTTCTCGCCTTTGCTGAAGAGCACGGCGTCGAGAACGCCAGCACGATGCGCAAACAAGAGCTGATGTTTGCGACGTTGAAGCAATTGGCGGCACAAGATATCGAGATCGTTGGACATGGAGTCGTGGAGGTTCTCCAGGACGGCTTCGGCTTTCTACGCTCACCTGATGCCAACTATCTCCCCGGCCCCGACGACATTTATGTCTCACCATCACAGATCCGCCGCTTCGCGCTCCGCACGGGCGACACCGTCGAGGGCCACATCCGATCTCCGAAGGATGGCGAGCGGTACTTCGCCCTTCTCAAAGTCAACAAGATCAACTTCGAAGAGTCGGAAGCGGCGCGTCACAAGATTCACTTCGATAACCTGACTCCGCTCTATCCGACGGATTGGCTCAAGCTCGAAATCGAGGATCCGACGATCAAGGATCTTTCGTCCCGTGTCATCGATATTGTCGCTCCGATCGGTAAGGGCCAGCGTGGCTTGATTGTTGCGCCACCGCGGACCGGTAAGACGGTCATGCTTCAGACGATCGCGCACTCGATCACCACCAATCATCCCGAGTGCTACCTGATTGTCCTGTTGATCGATGAGCGGCCGGAAGAAGTCACCGACATGCAGCGTTCAGTGAATGGCGAGGTGATTTCCTCGACGTTTGATGAGCCGCCGTCACGTCACGTGCAGGTTTCCGAGATGGTGATCGAAAAGGCGAAACGTTTGACCGAACACAAGCGGGACGTGGTGATCCTGCTCGACTCGATCACGCGCCTGGGCCGGGCTTACAATACGGTCGTGCCGTCGTCCGGCAAGGTGCTGACCGGTGGTGTTGACTCCAACGCCCTGCAACGGCCGAAGCGTTTCTTTGGCGCCGCGCGTAACGTCGAGGAAGGCGGCTCGTTGACGATTATCGCAACCGCGTTGATCGAAACCGGCTCGCGTATGGACGAGGTGATCTTCGAGGAATTCAAGGGCACCGGTAACTCGGAAATCGTTCTCGATCGCAAGGTGTCTGACAAGCGTGTGTTCCCGGCAATCGACATTGCGAAGTCAGGTACGAGAAAAGAAGACTTGCTGATTTCACCGCAGGATCTCAAGAAGACATACGTCCTCCGGCGTATCCTCAATCCGATGGGGACGAATGACGCGATCGAGTTCCTGATCGATAAATTGCGTTCCACAAAAACGAATGGCGAGTTCTTCCAATCGATGAATACCTAAGAGATTAGGTATTCCTTAAAAATAGAATCTGAAACGTTTCACGTGAAACAGTCGATGCGTAATAGTTCTGAAACAAACGAGTTTGGCCAGCCAATCGGCTGGCCGATTTCAAATTGGCCCGGCGCGAAAAGACCGTCTGGGGAACCGTTGCAAGGCACGTACTGCCGCCTCGAAAAATACGACGCAGCGGCCCACGGTTCCCAGGTCTTCGAAGCCGACCGCCTTGATCCAAGCGGCAAGAACTGGACCTATCTTCCTGTCGGTCCATTCGACAAAGAAGCCGATTATCTGGATTGGGCGGAAATGGCTACAAAAAGCGAAGACCCTTTCTTTTATGCCGTGATTGACGCTCGGAGCCAAAAGGCGACCGGGTCCGCGAGTTTAATGCGAATTCAGCCTGACAATGGCGTCATCGAAGTGGGTTACATCAATTATACGCCGGCACTTCAAAGAACTCCGGCTGCAACTGAAGCCATGTACCTTCTGATGCGGCACTGTTTCGAAGACCTCGGCTATCGCAGATACGAATGGAAATGCGATGCGCTGAACGCACCGTCGCGCAGTGCTGCTGAGCGCCTGGGGTTTCAGTATGAAGGTTTGTTCCGCCAGGACCGAATTAACAAGGGCCGCAATCGCGACACGACCTGGTTCTCGATCGTCGATAGCGAATGGCCGCTATGCCGAGATGCGCTCAAAACATGGCTGGCGGCGACGAACTTCGATGACGAAGGTCAGCAGCGGGAATCACTCCGCAGCATCCGCACGCGTCTCGCGCCTGGCGTCTGAGAACACCTCCTGCTCCCCGGCACCGGGCTTGTAGTAGAACGGGAACAGAAGCTGCTGCCAGTACGTCTTCGGGAAGTTCGGCACCTCGTCGATGCCCATGTCGTTTGAGGTGATCGGCCGAGGCGGCTCCGGCTGGAATGTTCCGAGCATGCGGTCCCAAACGGTGAAGAACAGTCCGAAATTGCAATCACCCTCGGTCCCCCAATTGACGTGGTGGTGGTGATGCAGTTCGCCGATCGAAAGCCAATTGCGGAACGGGCCGAGGACATAGCTGACGTTGGCATGTTGGATGATGAGCTGAATGGAGATTGCCAGTCCAAGCAGAATGGCAACTTCCGTGGGCATGCCGGCGATGACGAGAGGTGACGTGCCCAAGGCAAGGTCAATGGTCTGATGCAGCGGATGGCGCACGAGACCGTTAAAGCCGTAGAGACGCCCGACGCCGTGATGCACAGCATGCAGGCGCCACAGGAACGACCACTTGTGGCTCAGATAATGGAGATAGGTCAGCGCAAAGTCTGCGAGAACAATCGCAAGAAGAAGTTGCGCAAGGACCGGCCAGGACGTGGGCCATATACCGATCGACGGCAGTAGGAATGTCACGACGGGGATCAGCAATATCGCATTGATATTGGAGATCTCGTACACCACGGCATGGAAGATGGTGGTTGTCTCGTCGTCATGGCTCTGGTTCCACTCGGCATGCCACGGGGAGATCCGCTCGGCAACGAAAGCGGTACCGATGGCAACCAGGAGAATGAGGCCGAGCCAAAGATACGACCAGCCTGCCAGGACTGCGAATATACCAAGCCCGTTCAGGCCGATCAGCATAAAGGGGACAAAGCCGAAACGAACGATAGAACGCAGCACGATGTGTCCTTCGTAATGGGCGTGAACCGTCTAGATTTCTCTGGGTCCGTGTAGGCAAAGCACAAGCAGTAAACCAATGCACTTCACATCTGACAACGGGTTAAGCCATAGCCGCCAAGCTGCTGACAACTCTGTACTTAACATTGTCGCAGATTTGAACGTGCGACGCCCGTTTATGGCTCCGATTGAGTATTGTTGTGGTTAAGACGATTTTTGCCTTGTCGAGCGCGCCGGGCCGGGCGGCCATCGCTCTTGTCCGGGTTTCGGGTCCGTCTGCGCATGATGCCGCGGCCGCCTTGGGCGCCGATTGTCTCACCCCTCGGCGGGCCGTGCTGAGACGGCTTTCGGACCCTGAAACGGGACTGCCGATCGATGATGCGCTCGTCCTGCGATTTGATACGCCATCGAGCGCCACGGGCGAACATATGGTCGAGTTTCACGTCCACGGTGGTCGTGCGGTGGTGAACGCCCTGTTGGACGCGCTCGGACGTCAGGCCGATTGCCGGCCGGCAGAGGCAGGAGAGTTCACGCAGCGCGCCTTCACGAACGGGAAACTGGATCTGACTGCGGCTGAGGGCCTGGCAGATCTCATCGACGCGGAAACCGCCATGCAGCGTGTCCAGGCGTTGCAGCAGTACGATGGCGCCCTGTCACGCACTTACGAGGACTGGCGCGCGGCACTCCTTGAGGCCATGGCGCTAGTCGAGGCCAGTATCGACTTCTCAGACGAGTCGGATGTTGCCGAGTCCGCGGTGGCACAGGCCGGTGCGCGGATTGAAGAACTGGCGGGTCAGATCGATCGGCACCTCGCAGCGGCCAATCAAGGAGAGATTGTGCGGGATGGGTATCGCGTGGTGCTCGCGGGTGTTCCGAACGCCGGTAAATCCTCTCTTCTGAATGCGCTGGCTGCGCGTGACGTTGCGATCGTATCGCCTGAGGCCGGAACCACGCGCGACCTCATTGAGGTGAAACTTGACCTTGGCGGCTTTCCTGTTGTCGTAACAGACACCGCAGGTTTGAGATCCGATGGCGGTGATGTCGAGCGAGAAGGCATCCGGCGCGCACGGGCTAGAATGACCGAGGCCAACCTCATCATTTGGCTTATCGATCCCTTCAATCCTGTCAGCCCGAATGGTCACACCGTTGAATCCGAACAAACTCAACTTGAGAACCGTGAAACTTCGCCAGAGACAATAACGATATTGAATAAGGTCGACGGAATCCCGGATCATAAATCGAATTTGCCGAATTTTGATTTCGCGATTTCGGCACGGACCGGTGTGGGACTAACTGAGCTAACGGAGCGCATCGTATCCCAGGCGCGTGCCGCGCTCGACAGCGCGTCGTCTGGTGCCCCGCCGACAGCGCCGAGACATCGGGCGCACCTGTCTGCAGCACGCGCTCATATGCAGACGTTCCTGTCGGAGGATAAAGCCCTGACCGAGCTGCGCGCTGAAGACCTGCGCCTTGCTGCGACAGAACTTGGCCGATTAACCGGTCGAATTGACGCCGAGGAGATTCTCGGCGGAATATTCGGCCGATTTTGTATTGGGAAGTAGAATGCCAATAATAATAAACGAAACGTTTCACGTGAAACATTATTTGATTCATATGCAACGAATCTAATTGATTCATATGCAACGAGTCGGCGAGTTTTGACCGGGGCCCGGTTGCCGCTTATATTTCCGTCAATCCTGAACTGAGAACGAGCACGATGATGCAAGGCTGTCGGTACGACGTCATTGTAATCGGTGGTGGACACGCGGGTACGGAAGCCGCTTCAGCGGCAGCCCGGGTCGGCGCGCGTACGGCCCTGGTGACACATGCGTTCAGTACGATCGGGGAGATGTCGTGTAATCCGGCGTTTGGCGGTCTGGGCAAGGGCCATCTCGTCCGCGAGATTGACGCGCTTGGCGGTTTGATGGCCCGCGCGGCCGACGCGGCAGGTATTCAGTTCCGGCTCCTGAACCGGTCGAAGGGGTCGGCTGTTCAGGGCCCGCGCGCGCAAGCCGATCGCAAGCTCTACCGGCAGGCGATGCAAGCGCTGATCGCTGACCATGCAGGCCTGACCGTTGTTGAAGGTACGGCTGAGGACCTCGTCGTAACGGACGGCGCAGCGACTGGGGTCGAACTTGGCGATGGGACGACGATCCAGGCCGGGGCGATTGTTCTGACGACAGGCACGTTTCTACGGGGCATGATCCATATTGGCGATCAGAGGATCCCTGCAGGGCGAGTTGACGAGGCGCCGGTCGTTCGGCTGGCTGAGCGGCTGGAATCGCTCGGCCTGCCCATGGGTCGTCTGAAGACGGGCACGCCGGCGCGCCTGGTCGCGAGCAGCATCGATTGGCCTCAGCTCAAGGTCCAACCGGGTGACGATCCGCCAGTGCCCTTTTCGTTCCTGACCGATCGCATCACGACGCCACAGGTTCCGTGCCACATCACGACGACGACGCCCGAAACGCATCGCATCATCTGCGACAATCTCAGGCGGTCCGCGATGTACTCCGGTCAGATATCTGGGGTGGGCCCGCGGTACTGTCCGTCGATTGAAGACAAGGTGGTTCGGTTTGCGGACCGCGATCACCACCAGATCTTCCTCGAACCGGAAGGTCTGGACGACGACACGATTTATCCGAACGGGGTTTCGACGTCGCTCCCGGAGGAGGTTCAGCACGCATTTCTGCGGACGATTCCGGGGCTGGAGATGGTTGAGATCCGGCGACCCGGCTATGCAATCGAGTATGATTTCGTCGATCCGCGGGCGCTCTTACCGACATTAGAGTTGCGCGCACTGCCGGGCCTGTACTTGGCAGGCCAGATCAACGGGACAACCGGCTATGAGGAAGCCGGCGCGCAGGGACTGGTCGCGGGTTTGAATGCGGCGCTTGCCACCGGACAGCGTCAGCCGTTCGTGTTGTCGCGCGCGGATGCCTACATCGGCGTCATGATCGATGACCTGGTCACCAGAGGTGTAAGCGAACCCTACCGTATGTTCACGTCACGCGCTGAGTATCGCTTGAAGCTGCGTGCGGACAACGCAGATCAACGCTTGACGCCGAAAGCGCTGTCCCTCGGTTGCGTGGATGCTGCGCGCGAGGCGGCGTTCGTCGAAAAGTCCAGGCAGCTTGAGGCTGCGCGCACCTTGTTGCACGCGAGATCGCTCACGCCGACCGAGGCCGTGCGGCATGGCTTTGCGATCAACCGCGACGGCCGGCGGCGCTCGGCCTTTGAGATGCTAGCCTATCCCGATGTCACGATCGCGCGGCTCGCGCAGGTCTGGCCGGAACTTGCTGACATTCCCGCTGCAATTGCAGCACAGGCGAGTGTTGACGCCCGTTACGATCCCTATGTTCGGCGGCAGGAGTCCGATGTTGCTCAATTGCGACAGGATGAGATGATTGTCATTCCACCGGACTGCGACTACGCCGCCATCGTCGGGCTCTCGAACGAGGTTCGTCAAAAGCTGTCAGCGGGTCAACCAACCACGCTCGCGCAGGCCGGTCGCATCGACGGCATGACGCCCGCTGCCCTCGTCCTGCTCGCGGCACATCTCAAGAAGCGCAAGCGGCAAAGATCGGCATGACGGCGGCCGAGAACCCGGCGTGGATTAGCTCAGCCGAGGACTTCCGAAATCGATTCACTGTTTCACGTGAAACGATTGATAAACTAGAGATTTATCACAGCCATCTGCTGCGGTGGCAGCCCGCGGTCAACTTGGTCGCCAAACGCACGATCAACGACATCTGGCATCGGCATTTTGCGGATAGTGCGCAGCTTCTCGCGGTCCTGCCGCAGGGCGCGATACGGCTGGTCGATCTCGGGTCAGGAGGTGGGTTTCCGGGTCTGGTGCTCGCGATTCTGCTGGCCGACCGGCAGTCCAAAACAGTTCTCATCGAGAGCGATCAACGCAAGGCCGCGTTCCTGCGGGACGTCGCGCGCGTGGTGGAAATCGATGTGGTTGTTCTATCGACACGAATCGAAACCGATGCAAGTGTCGGCCACGTCGGCAAAGCAGATGTTGTGACTGCGCGTGCGCTTGCCCCGCTGGATCGGCTCTTCGAATTGGCGCACCCCTACTGCAGTTCGTCCACAGTTTGCGTGTTTCCTAAGGGTCGGGATGTTGCCAGAGAGCTGGAGACTGCTCGGCGAATATGGCATTTCGCAGTTGAGCTTGTGCCAAGCCTGACCGATGACGACGCGCGCATAGCGGTCGTCCGGACTCTGCAACGGACCGACGAGGGGTAGATCGCCATGGGTGGGACACCACGCGCAGAAACATTACGCGTGATTACGATCGCCAACCAAAAGGGTGGCGTCGGAAAGACGACAACCGCCATAAACCTCGCGACGGCACTTGCTGCCGTTGGTGAGCGCGTCATCATTATCGATAGCGACTCCCAGGGCAACGCAAGCACCGGCGTTGGCATCACGCTCGGCGAACGCGAGCTGACAACGTACGATGTTCTCGCAGGCTCAGCGTCTCTGCTGCAAGCCATGCGGCCCACGCGTGTTCCTGATCTCTATATCGTTCCCGCGAACTCGGACCTGGTGGGATTTGAGGCTGACCACCTGACCGATCGCAATCGCGCATTTCGGTTGCGCGATGCTTTGTCGGAACTTCATGCCGTGCAGTCGCGGCTTGAGCCGGAAGAGCGCTTCTCTTACGTGCTCATCGACTGCCCACCGTCTTTGAACTTGCTGACATTGAACGCGATGGTTGCGTCGCACGCTGTCCTTGTTCCGGTTCAGTGCGAGTTCTTCGCCCTGGAGGGAATCTCTCAGTTGAATGAGACAATCTCCGAGGTTCGCGCGGCGTTGAACCCCGACCTTGAGATTCAGGGCGTCGTCCTCACCATGCATGATGCGGCAACCAACCTGACCAAGGAAGTTGAAGCGGAGGTCCGCGGCGTGTTCGGCAACAAGGTCTACAAAACCGTAATCCCGCGGAACATCCGGGTCGCGGAGGCACCATCTCACGGCAAGCCGATCTTGCTTTACGATTACGACTGCAAGGGATCCCAGGCCTATGTCCGCCTGGCGACGGAGATTATCGAACGGGAGAGTAATCAGGCCGCTGCGTAAGTTTGCCGCGTCAAGTCTGGGGCGGACTCGGCGGCGCGTGGGGCCGCTGAGCTGGGTCCGTGGAATTTGAAGAGGGGGAGTTGAGGTGAGCATGCCGGCACCAGCGCAGAAGACCCGATTGTGGCGGGGTCTTGCATCATTGATCGGCGAGCCCCAACAGGCTGGAAAACGTTCGCCTCTCCCGCCGGAGGGCACGCAGCGGGTCATTCCGATTGACCAGATCCGGCCGGGATCGCTCAACCCCCGGAAAGACTTCCACAAGGCCGACCTTGAGGAACTGGCGGATTCCATTCAGCGCAATGGGCTCGTTCAGCCGATCATTGTGCGTGGCGCAACCGATGGCGAACCGGGGTACGAAATCGTAGCCGGTGAGCGTCGTTGGCGCGCTGCGCAAAAAGCCGGTTTGCACATGGTGCCGGCAATCATCCGAATGCTTGATGACCAGCAAGCGCTTGAGCTTGCGATTATCGAGAACGTCCAGCGCACGGATCTCAACGCCATTGAAGAAGCTGGCGGCTACCGTGAGCTGATGGAGAAATTCGGCTATACGCAGGACAAACTCGCTGAAGTCATTGGCAAAAGCCGCAGCCACCTGGCGAACACGTTGCGCCTCCTGAAACTGCCAGATCCCGTGCAGAACATGGTGAAGTCGGGCCGCCTGACACCGGGCCATGCTCGCGCACTCGTTGGCCGTGATGATGCTGAAGAGTTGGCGACTCGGATTGTGGAAAGCGATCTCAACGTTCGTGAAGTCGAGGCATTGGTCCAGTCTGCCGATTCAGTCGACGAAGCCGCGCAGTTACGCCCTGTTCGCGAAAAGGACCCCGATACGCGCGCGTTTGAACGGAGACTGACGGATGCGTTGGGGCTCAAAGTCGAGGTGAAGCGCGGATCCGGCGAGAGCGGTACGCTGACCATCAAGTACGGCAACTATGAGCAGCTTGATTACCTCAAGGTCCGGCTTGTTGGGGATTCGGACTGATCCCAGATCCGCCCGCCTGACGCGCTGATGAAACCGTAGCACCGCCGCAGTGCGCGTTTGCGCTTGAGCCACGTGCGCTGTGCGCATCTGCACGCGCCGTAATTCGCCATTGCCCCACCGGGATGACCGGCGCTACCTTGTCCCGATACGACTGTGGGACAAGGAGTCCGAGCGCATGACGTATGATGTCCTGCAGGAACTCGTCGAGACGATACACGAACGCCGCGCTGCTGCGACAGGAAACTCATATACAAAGCAGCTGATTGAGAAGGGCACGTTAAAGTGCGCTAAGAAGGTCGGCGAAGAAGCCGTTGAAGTTGCGCTCGCTGCCGTGGCGGAAGATGATGACGCGGTGGCTGGAGAAGCAGCCGATCTGATCTACCATCTTCTCGTGCTGCTCGAAGCGCGTAACGTTCCGTTTGATGCGGTCCTGACCAAGCTTGCCGATCGCAAGGGGCGGTCGGGCATCGCTGAGAAAGCCGCACGATCGACAGCGCCGGCAGACTAGATCATGTCCACCATAAGCGGACTCATTATCACCGGCCCACACCCCGTGTTCGATTCAACTTGGCCGGCCAGGAAGACATAAAGACTGGGGGTGTGGGATGGTTCCAGCGAAATCTAACAGCATCTGACAGCCTCTAGAACCCATGCCGAGAGATATGACGGAAAGCGACAGGTCACAGAATGGTATCGGGCTGAAGTTCTCGCCGTATCGAACATTCTCACGTGTGGAATGGGCCAAGCTACGCGCGGACACGCCGATGACCCTGGTGCCGCGCGAAGTCGAGCGGATGTCAGGCCTGATCGAGGACTTGTCGATATCCGAGGTTGAAGAGGTCTATTTGCCGTTGTCGCGGCTTCTCAATCTCTATGTTGCCGCATCTCAAGAGTTGCACACTGTCTCATCGCGCTTTCTTGGCGTAACCGCCCGCAAAAGCCCCTTTATCATCGGAATTGCCGGCTCAGTGGCTGTCGGGAAAAGTACCACGGCCCGTGTGCTTCGCGCATTGCTGGCCCGCTGGCCGGATCATCCACGCGTCGACCTCGTTACAACCGATGGCTTCCTGTATCCCAACGCCGAACTTGAACGGCGGGGCATAATGCACCGGAAGGGATTCCCGGACAGTTTTCGGACGGGAGACCTCTTGAACCTTCTTGCCACTGTAAAGTCGGGTAGCGGGACGGCGAAGGCCCCAAGATACTCGCACTTTCACTATGACGTCCTGCCCGACGACCACACGGTTATCGAACGGCCGGACATTCTTATTGTCGAAGGTCTGAATGTTCTGCAGCCGGCGAGGCTGCCCAAAGATGGAGAGGCCGTACCCTACGTCTCGGATTTCTTCGATTTCTCAATTTTCCTGGATGCGGAAACCAGCGTGATCGAAAGCTGGTATCTGACGCGGTTCCTGAAACTTCGCGAAACGGCATTCCGTGACCCGGCGGCATATTTTCACAGATACTCGACGCTTTCGGATGACGAAGCGCGTGCCAGAGCGTTGGAGATTTGGCGCACAATCAACAGAGTGAACTTGGTGGAGAATATACTTCCGACCCGGCAGCGTGCCCGGCTCATTCTCAGCAAAGGCCGTGACCACTCGATCGAACAGGTGCACCTGCGCAAACTCTGATGCGTGTCGTTCTAGTTTGCTTTCGCTCACGGGCTGTTTCGGCCTAGCGGTCGGGCCCCATCGAGATGGCGAACACGCCATCTCAACATTTCAAATGCTTAACGCGGGAACACCTGCGTTGGGGCGGGGGCGGCGCAACGCGCCGGGCCGCATCGCGGCCTGGAAACCGTGCTCTCAGGATAACCAGCGCTCGAGCCGCGAGCTTGCGAACAGCGCAACGAAAGACTCCGCATTGCAAGCTTTGGTGGCTTACGCCGGTGAGATCGATATGAGCGCAATCATCCAGGCATAAAAAGAGCCACCCAAGGGGGTGGCTCTGAGTTTGCTCTAAGGGACGTCACATCACTGACTAACGCTGGGATTCAAGCCACATCTTCACATTTGCGCGGGTAACTCATCGAGCGCGTCGCGAAACAACAGCTACAAACGCCAACTCGGCGAAACTGTACAACGCACAGCACTGGTGTCTGTTCGCCTTTGGCGAACGCATATCGCCGGCCCACAGCCCATGTTCAATTCAACCTACCCGGCAACCCAGCAGGACGACTTTGTGGGTGGCCGGCCAGGACGACCTAAAAGAATGGGTGTGGGATGGTTCCAGCGAAACCTGAACTGCACTAACGGTTCGTCGCTACGCCAACATGAGACCGCCGCTCGACCACAAGCGTTCGCATGACCAACTCAGACAGCAGCACCTGCTGCTGCCACCAAACATTGAGCCACGGGTTTTGACTCCAGCCGCGAAGGAGTTCCGCCTGTTGTGCGGCGAAAACATTCATCATCGTCGCTCCAGCAGATATAAGAGCGAAGGCTGGCTCCGGTGATGCGGTCACGTCCTCAAGCGACACGGCTTGTGGCTTACGGCGCGGGGCAGCGCTGGCTGGTGGCTCTGTGTTTGATCTCTCGCTCTTCCGAATGTCGTCTCGCGGTCCGTTGAGCGGGGCGGCCGCTAGCGATGGCGCATGATCTCGCCGAACCTTGGTGCCGGTCTTGGCACTGTCATCATCATCATCGCTGTCTGATGGTGTGCGCGCATTAAATTTATCGCGCAGTCGTCGAATAATCGATGGGTTGCTGACACCGAGCGCCTTGATTGCTGTTGTCGGACGCATTTCCGGATTATCAGCGATCATATTTGCAATTGCGCCCATCCAGGCGCTGTCATCAATGCCGGAGCCCTTTGGGCGGCCACGTGAAGTCGTCGTCCCAGCCATTGTTTTTAGCCTACGTCGATCTTGTTGATTGGATGAAATCGCATTTCGTCTTTTATTATGTTTTGAATTTGAGAAAACCAGGGAAAAATAATGAATTTGATTTGAGAGTTTAGTGTTGCATTGAAAATCGATGCTACGCCGCAACATAAAGTAGAATGTAATCAGGGTTTATGAACTTCAGTTAGGCGAGAGTTGTGACAAGTAGGCTGGCTTCGATAAACTATGGTGGTGCAACCTTGGCTGCACCTTACCATAGCGTTTCACGTGAAACATGTAAGTAGAGATTTCAAAGACGCTTTTTCAGTCAAATCTCGATGCCTGCCTTATGGGCAAGTTGTTTGAGATTTGTCTCCGGCCTGGCGCCGTAATGTGAAATCACTTCTGCCGCTGCCAGGCTGCCGAGCCGGCCGCAAGTTGTAATCGATTGGTTGCGGGAAAGCCCGATAAGAACACCCGAGGCATAAAGATCTCCAGCGCCGGTGGCGTCGACGACGGTCACGTCCGGTTCCGCCGGAACGTCGACAACGTCGGTATTGAACTTCAATCGAGATCCTTTCTCGCTCCGCGTCGCAGCCAGAGTTGAAACAAGACCGGCGCAACTTTCAAAAGCGGTTTCAAAATCGTCGACTTGAAAGAGCGACAGGATCTCACTCTCATTGGCAAAAAGAATATCGATGTCGGTTTCAATAATCTGGCGGAAAGCATCACGATGGCGATCGACGCAGAATCCGTCCGAAAGCGTCAGCGCAACGCGCCCGCCTGCGGCGCGGGTCGCGCGGGCGGCTTGGTAAAAAGCATTTTTTGCGTCATCTCGATCGAACAGATAGCCCTCCAGATAGACTATGCGCCCGTTCTCAAGCGTGTCGTGGTCGAGATCGGCAGCTTCCAGGTACGGGCTGATACCGAGGAAGGTATTCATTGTGCGTTCGCCGTCGGGCGTAACGAGGATCAGGGAGCGCGCCGTTGGCTCCAAACCGCTTGTGTTTGGTGCAGTCGCAAACCGAACACCGGCCGCTTCAAGATCGTGCCGAAATATCCGGCCGAAATCGTCGTCTGCAACTTTGCCGATAAAGGCAGAGTCACCACCGAACGATGCAATGCCTGCAATTGTGTTCGCTGCCGACCCGCCTGAGATTTCGATTGCCGGCCCCATCGCGTCGTACAGGGCATCCGCCGTCGGGCGGTCAATCAGCCGCATATGTCCTTTGGGCGCATTGTGGGCGGTCAGGAAGTCGTCATCGCACCGGCTGATGATGTCAACGATGGCGTTGCCTACGCCCACGACGTCGAATGCGGCATTGGTCATACTTTGCTTTCCTCAGGCGATTTTCAGATCTCGCATGGGATGCATTGGCGCATCCCCGCATGATCATACTGATAGACCCACGCGCGGGCGAACGCGATGCCGGGCCGGACAACTGCCATGAGGTATTGCGTGATCGTGAACGGATATAACGTGTGTGACGGACGCGGCCTACAGGGCGCTTTGAGATTGATCAGAGACGGAGCTCTTCTTCTCGTACACGACACGCGCCTTGTTTTCGGCTCGCGCCTTCACCTGGTGATGAGCTTTTTGCAGGGCCGTAAACGCGCAGTTAAGCGCGCGTGCACGCTCCTCAATGTAGGCTGCAATCTCGTCGGGAAGATCGACGCTGGCATAACGGTCCGGATGATACGTGGCCGATTGGGCGCGGTAGGCGTTTTGGACCTCGTCCCAAGACGAATCGGGCCTCACATTCAGGACTTTGTAGGGGTCGAACGTGCCCGTGGCCGTCATATGCGCTGGCAGTTTTGGTGCACCACTGAGGAGCTTGACCGCAGCAATTGATGTGCGCGCAATGAACTCCGGATCCCCGCCGAATGGGCGGAATTCCATAAAGTGATCGGTTCCGTTCAATAGGTCGAACAGCCGCTTGCTGGTTGGCAGTGAAAAGTACCCGATTGTTGATCGGCCGTCGTCGAACGTGATTTCAGCGGTCACCAGGGCGCTGCGGCCCGCATTTCCAGAATCAACCTGATTGCGCTCGAACACGACGAACTCCAGTCTCTGAATGGCACCCAAAACGGCTTTGGCTCGAGCTGAGCAAGAATCGTGCACACATGTCGTCGCAGGCGTCGCTTGAAGCAGATCGGTGGCTGGTCCCCGCCGCCGCGTCGTGCTAAGCGCCGGCAACAATTCCCGACAACGACGGCATTTGGGACGCTGAGATGGATCTTCGCAACATCGCCATCATCGCGCACGTCGACCATGGAAAAACCACCCTGGTCGACGAGCTGCTCAAACAGTCTGGCGCATTTCGAGACAATCAGCGGGTTGCTGAGCGCGCGATGGACTCCAACGAACTCGAGCGTGAGCGCGGGATTACGATCCTGGCGAAATGCACGTCTCTGGTCTGGAACAACACCCGCATTAACATTGTCGACACACCGGGGCACGCCGACTTCGGCGGCGAGGTGGAACGCATCCTCAACATGGTTGACGGGGTGATCGTCCTGGTCGACGCGTCAGAGGGCCCACTGCCGCAGACCAAATTCGTGCTCTCAAAGGCCCTGAAGTTGGGCATGCGCCCGATCGTCGCGATTAACAAGATCGACCGACCAGACGAGCGCCATCAGGATGTGTTGAACGAGGTGTTCGACCTTATCGCGAATCTGGACGCGACCGACGAACAGCTCGACTTCCCAACACTGTTTGGTTCCGGCCGTGACGGGTGGATGGCGGACGACCCTGCAGGGCCGAAAGACGACCTCAAGCCGCTGTTTGACCTGATCCTTCGGCATGTTCCGGCGCCGCACGTCGAAGACGGGCCGTTCCGGATGCTGGCGACTACGTTGGAAGCCGATCCGTTCATGGGCCGGATCCTGACCGGTCGGATCTCATCCGGTTCGGTCAAGTCGGGCCAGACGATCAAGTGCATTCGCCACAGCGGTGAAACCATCGAAACCACGCGGGTGACCAAGGTCCTGGCGTTTCGCGGCCTGGAGCGACAGCCGATTGACGTTGGCGAAGCCGGCGACATTGTTGCCATTGCCGGCGTCACCGATACAACGGTCGCCGATACGCTGTGCGATCCCACAATAGACATTCCGCTGCCGGCGCAGCCCATCGATCCGCCGACGCTGGCCATGCTGTTCCGGATCAACGATGGTCCGTTCGCTGGACGGGAAGGCGATAAGGTGCAGTCGCGGGTGATTCGTGATCGGTTGCTGAAGGAAGCTGAACGCAACATCGCGATTCGCGTCTCGGAGACCGACGACAAGGATGCATTTGAGGTTGCCGGTCGCGGTGAGCTGCAACTCGGCATCCTTATCGAGACAATGCGACGCGAGGGCTTCGAGCTTACCGTTTCACGGCCGCGCGTTGTGTTCAAACAAGATCCGGAAACCGGTCAGCGTCTTGAGCCGATCGAGGAAGTCATCGTCGACGTGGATGAGGAGCACTCCGGCGCCGTCGTCCAAAAACTGTCCGAACGCCGCGGCGACCTGCTGGAAATGCGACCGTCCGGCGGTGGCCGCCAGCGGTGCGTGTTTCTTGTGCCGACTCGCGGGCTCATCGGCTATCAGAGCGAGCTTCTGACGGACACGCGCGGCACGGCGATCATGAACCGGCTGTTTCACGCCTACGTCGCGTACAAGGGCGAGATTATCGGGCGCCACAACGGCGTCCTGATCGCCAACGGCATCGGAGAAGCGACGGCGTATTCGCTGTTCTACCTCCAGGATCGCGGGCCGATCATGATCACACCGCAGACCAAGGTATATGAAGGCATGATTGTCGGGCAGCACAATCGCGACAACGACCTCGTTGTGAACGTGATTGAGAACAAGAAGCTGACCAACATCCGGGCAGCCGGCAAAGACGATGCACTCGCTTTGATCCCCCCGATGCGGCTCTCGCTGGAACGCGCGATGTCGTATATCCAAGATGACGAACTGGTCGAAGTCACGCCGGAATCGATCCGCCTCCGCAAGCGCTGGCTGGACCCCAACGAGCGGAAGAAGAGAGAACGTGCCGCTGCCGCGGTAGGATGAGAGCCGAAACACCGAAATGAATCTGCCGGGAGTGTGGGGGCCAAGCCTAGCGCATGCTTCGAATCGCGCGCAGGATGTCGGCTCAAGACTGTTGTCGTCACAAAGCCCACAGGTTCACTTCGGATCATGTCACGCGACCAATGGAATGACAGCAGTCTCCCAGCACTTGCCAATACCTCCGAGTTCGACGCCGCGCTCGATTTCGTGAGGACGTGCGATGGGCACTTGTTCGTCACCGGCCGAGCCGGGACGGGCAAGTCCACTTTGTTGCGCCTGCTCCGTGATGAGCTGTCGGAGGATGCCGTCGTTGTCGCACCAACGGGTCTGGCGGCGATCAATGTCGGCGGCCAGACCATTCATTCGTTCTTCGGTCTCCCGCCGCGCCTGATTCAGGTCGGTGACATCAAACGCAGTCGCTATGGTCGCGTCATGCGCAAGCTGAGCACGGTGATCATCGACGAGGTCTCGATGGTCCGCTCGGACATGATGTGGGCCATCGACCAGTCACTACGGATGAATCGGGGCCGGCCACGTGAGCCGTTTGGCGGTGCGCGCTTGGTGTTGTTCGGCGATCTTCACCAGCTACCTCCTGTGATCCGCGATGTGGAAGAAGCAACACACCTCGAAGACACCTATGGTGGGCCGTTCTTTTTCGATATCTCGGCGCTGCAGGAAGGCGTTGGTACGCAGCTGCTGGAACTGTCACATGTGTTCCGCCAGACCGACGAAACTCTTGTGTCGGTTCTTGACCGCATTCGCGACGGCTCGGCCGATGAGGACGATCTGGAGTTGCTGAACGCCAGGGTCTCACCCATCCGGACACTGTCCGAAGGCCTGTCGTTTGTGATCCTCACGCCAACCAACGAGGCGGCGAACCGAATCAACCGGGCCTACCTCGACGCGCTTCCTGGCGCGACTTATCGCTTTGAAGCTGGTGTGTCTGGTGAGTTCAATCCGCGTGCACAACCAACTGAAGCCGAGCTGTTCCTCAAGGAAGGCGCACGCGTCATCATGTTGCGCAACGATCCTGACCGGCGTTGGGTCAACGGGACGATCGCAACCGTCTCCGAACTGGCCGAAGATCGCATCTGGGTCGACGTGAACGGTGTTCGATCCGAAGTTGAGCCCGTGGCTTGGGAGAACCGGCGCTACGCGTTTGAGCAGGAGAGCGGAAAGATCACGGAAAGCGTCGCCGGCACGTTTAAGCAGTTCCCGCTGCGCTTAGCGTGGGCGATGACGATTCATAAGAGCCAAGGCCTAACTCTGGATCAGGTTTACATCGACCTTGGCCGGGGTACCTTCGCGCACGGGCAGGCGTATGTCGCACTATCGCGTTGCCGCTCCTTGGACGGACTTGTTCTCGCGAGGCCTCTACAACCTCGCGATGTGCTTTTTGACCCGCGTGCAACAGGTTATCGCAGTGCGTTCACGAAATTGTGATCCAACAACAATTCCATTGTGCAGTGCGGTAAGACATTGAAATATTGAACATAAATGGAGAATTCGCCGAATAATTTCGCAATTGCACAGTTCAAATTTGCCAAAATTTGCGGCAGTTGTTGCGCTGCACAACGGGATGGGCTAGATACGTGCTGCACAGCGACATTGTGATTTTGCAGCGCACACTTCAGCCGCTGGACCCGCAGATCGTTCGCAGACAATTCGAAGCGTCATCGACTGAGAAGGTATTGAGCCATGAACAACATGAACGAGCAGTTCGCCCGCCAAGCCCAAGAGATGTTCAACATGGGCAAGAACGTCCAAATCCCTGAGAACATGCAACAACTCGCCGAAGACGGCGTTCAGAAGACCCGCGAGAGCTATCAGCGCTTCAACGACGCCGCGAAAGACAGCGTCAAAGTCTTCGAAGAAATGATGTTGGCCAGCCACGCCGGTGTGAAGGCCATCAGCGAGAAGATGATTCACAACTCCTCAGTCAACACGGAAGCCGCTTTTGATGCTGCGACTGCGATCGCGCGTGCGAAGTCTGTTCCTGAGGCGGCGCGCCTGCAGGCTGATTTCATGCAGCAGCAGGCCGCAGTTGCCAGCGCGCAGGCGAAGGAGCTGTTCGAGCTGTCTGCGAAAGTGACCCAGCAGACATTCGAGTCGATCAATCAGGCAACGACGAAGTCGTTCGAGCAGTTCAAGAAGTCGTAAGTGACGGCTGGCGGCCCACAAAGCCGTGCCACACAGCAATCAGATCGGCGTCGCACATCGCGTGCGGCGCCGTCTTTGTTCCAGGGCGTCTTTAGTTCCAGGGCGACTTTGTGTGAGGCCGTCTTTCTGTCAGTGCGTGCTTCCGCCATCATAGGGCGACACACCACCGTTGCGGCGCGGTTGGCGACGATTAAGCAGTTTGGACTTGGGGCGGAAAGGCTCTAGCCGAGATGCAGACGTTGGCTATAGTGATCTCATGCTCTGGTCCCGAACAGATGTCCGAGTTCGCCGCGCACGTATGATGGATGC
>JBCDAH010000002.1:0-79415 GCA_039186015.1 Pseudomonadota bacterium | reverse complement strand
GCCTGTCGAGCACCCCCGGCCGCGCCTGCGGCCCGGCGCGTTGCGCCGCCCTCGGGGCGGCCCCGAGCGACGCGTGGGTCAGCCCGTGAGCGATAAACAACAGGCGCTGGCCAGCCTGTCGAGCACCCCAGGCCGCGCCTGCGGCCCGGCGCGTTGCGCCGCCCTCGCGGAGGGCCCGAGCGAAGCGAGGGTCAGCCCGTGAGCGAAAACAAGAGGCGGCTATTTATTGGCAGTTGTCGTTGTTTTCGCTTCCGGATCGGAGAGTTCAATCGTCCAGGTCTGCGAGTCCCCGGTATCGACTTCGAAAAAGCCGGACTGCTGGTAGCCTCGCGTCTGACAATTCTTTGTGTCGCGGATGATGAACGCTTTCTCGCCAGTGCACATCAGGCTGCGTCCCGCCCACTCGCCACCGCGCTCATAGTCGATGGCGTGAACATAGACGTAGCGGCTCGGCACGCGCTCCTTCAGCAGTGTTTCGCAACTTCTCGCGCTGACGTTCCACCAACCTTCCGTCGCCCAACCGTTCTTGTCCTGATAGCCAATGGCGACCCCGACGCGCGCCGGCGTCGTGTTACAAATCTTCAACTCTGCCTGCGCTGGCACCGAACCTACGACGGCGCTAACGGCAAGAACGCCGAATGCCATCGTAACCGTCGCGCAACTCAGTGAACCACCACCACGCGCACGAAACTGTATCATTCGAGCCCCCACTCAAAAGCCAAGTACCGCGATGCCGATCGAGAGAAGCAAGCTCCCAAACCTGTTCATCTCGTCCTGTCAGTTTCCGACCCATTCAACAACGGGCATGTCAGCATCATGGCAAGCTGGCGGCATGGCCGAGTTTGCCGCAAAAGCTTGTACACGTGCCGCACCGAACCAATGTGCAAACAGCCAGAAGATCGGCATCCCGAGGGACGCCTGAATTTTCCACAGGGAGACACAGGACGATGGCGAACGCAACTGGTCCAAAAAGCATAGATGATACAACGCGAACGGAGCTGGAAGCCGCAGCCTTTCGCCGGCTCGTGACGCACCTTCGCGAGCGGACGGATGTTCAAAACATCGACATGATGAACCTAGCCGGCTTCTGCAGAAATTGCCTGTCGAACTGGTATCAGGATGCCGCTTCCCAGCACGACGTGACTCTGACGAAAGACGAGGCACGCGAGATTGTTTACGGCATGCCCTACGGCGAGTGGCGCATGCGCTACCAGACCGAGGCCACACCCAAGCAGAAAGCTGCATTCGAAGCCGCAAAACCGTCCGACCACTAGCGAAGAGTCTATAAATTGCGCTGTTCGCAGGCTCGCGGCTCGAGCGAGTCTTTCGTTGCGCTACCGCTCGCGACAAGCGCTCGCTACTTGAGCGCTGGCTATCTTACGACGACGGTTCCCAGGCCGCGACTGCGGCCCGGCGCGTTGCGCCGCCCCCGCGGAGGGCCCGAGCGAAGCGAGGAATAGCCCGTGAGCGATAAACAACTAGCGCAGGCCAGCCGTCGAGCACGGTTCCCAGGCCGCGACCGCGGCCCGGCGCGTTGCGCCGCCCCCGCGGAGGGCCCGAGCGAAGCGAGGAATAGCCCGTGAGCGATAAACACCAGCGCAGCGAAAACAAAACTACCGCACCCGTTGCTCGGAGAAACAGATCCGCATCAGTCGGCAGCGCTCGGGGCCGGGGGGATGCATGATGGAGCCGCGGGCCGGCTCGATAAAGCGGCAAACCTCATCGAGCCCGTCGGTCGTCAGCCAGCCCTGCCGTCGCCCGCGTTGAACGGCGAAACAGTCGGCCGTCGCTTCGTCAGGGCCGCGAAACTGGTGGCCGCATTCATGAGCGTAGATCCAGAGTTTAACGGAGGTTGAGACCCGCGCGATGAGCCTGGGATTAATGATGATGAACCCTGGAAAGGCGGCGGCATAGTCGTCAAGCCGTGCGTCAAGCACGGTCGGACGCCGCCCGCAGAGAAGTTTGCGGCCGTCTAGCACCATTTCGCCAGCCGGCACGATGGTTCCGGAAACCGCAGTTGCATACGCTGTGACCGTGGGCGGTGCGTCCAGATCCTTGAACGTACCGATTTGCGTGCGTGCGTTCGTGGTCCCTGCAATGGTAACCATGCCGGCAATGGCAATCGACACGCACAGCATTGTCAGCATTACTAGTCGCATCGTGGCCATCCCCCGTTTGGAAGTCATGCGCAACGCTTTAGTCTGCCAGCTCAATCCTCGCGGCCGCCCAAAATCAAGAGGATATCGCCGCATTTCGTTAGCCGCGCGCAGTACAAAAGTCGCGGCCACGGCACGGCTATCGATGCTCTTCTTCGTGGCTCTCAATCAGCGCCTTGTTGAAGGCGGACAATGCGGCTAATCGGTCAGCCCAACCCACAATGACGGTCTCGTCTCGTCCAGAAACGACGGGAATCCGCGATACTCCGCTGCGATCGAATGTTCGAAGTGCGCGTTCTAAAGTGTCGCCGGGCATTAGCCAAGGCTGCGATGCATCATGGCGTCCGACCAGTGTCTCTTCATCAGGATCAATCGCAATCATGAATTCCGCAACCGTGATACGCCGCATGATCTCCTTGTGCGGACCTTCTTGAAGGGAAAGACCGCGTTTGGTCAGTTGCCAATGGAAAAAGCTCTGGCCGAGCACAGCCTGAGTCACACCATTTGCAATGCATACCGTGAGCAAAAGCGCGATGGTCATGTCGTAACCGCCGGTCAGCTCGAACACGATCATCGTTGTGGATATCGGTGCGCCAAGCACGGCGGCGGCCACGCCACCCATGCCGAGCAGGGCATACAGACCGTTGGACGACGCCATTTCCGGAAACACCGACGCGGCAATCTGCCCGAACGCGCCGCCCGTCATCGCGCCCAGGTAGAGCGCTGGCGAAAACACGCCGCCGCCGAACCGCGAGGCAAGTGTAATGGCCGTCGCGGCCGTCTTCGCGACGATCAGCGCGATCATGAGCAGGATCGGCAGCTTTTGCTGCAGGGCCAGGTCCGTGGCGCCATAGCCGACGCCCAGGACTTGCGGAAACACAACGGCAATCGCTCCGATGAACAAGCCGCCGAGTGCCGGGCGTAGCCACAATGGCATTTCAAAGCGCCACGCCACGCGTTCGGTCGTCATCGTTGCGAGCTCAAACAGGATGGCGACGACCGCGCATGTCAGGCCCAGCAGAGCGAAAGCCGGCACTTCCCAGTATGATGTGATCTGGTGCGGTGGGATCAAGAAGGCGGGGTAGTTGCCCCAGTGCACATGGACGATGACGGCTCCGAGCACGCTGGAGATCACAATCGGCACGAACGCGCGCAATGCATAGTGCGCAAGAATAACTTCGTGGGCGAACAACACACCCGCGATCGGCGCGTTGAACGACGCGGACACGGCGGCGGCAACGCCACACGCCAGCAGCGTGCGCCGCGTCACTTGATTGAATTGAAAGCGATCCTCAATGAACGACGCGATGCTCGCACCGAGGTGGACGACCGGCCCTTCACGGCCGGCAGACGCGCCGAACCCGAGGGAGATGATCGACGTAACCGCGCTCCACAGGCCGGAGCGCCAGTGAATGCGGCAGTTGGACAGCGCGCGCGCCTCGATGACATCCGCAACGCCTTGGGCACGACGTCCAGGGACGACCGTTTCCAGCAACCAGCCGACGATCAGGCCGCCAATCACCGGGGCCAACAGGATCACGATCCAAGATGTTTCAGCTGCCGCTTTGAGGATCGACTCGTCGGTTGTGCCAAGCCACAGCCATTGGACGGCGCCGAGAAGCAGCCGAAACGCGATCGCGGCGTAGCCGACGGCGATGCCGATGCAAAGCGCCAGCAGCCAAACCAGAAACAGGCGTTCGTCGAAGAATTCTTGCAGATTGGTGCGCAGACGCTGCATCGGGACGCCGAACACCGTGTCGATCCAGTCACGGCTCGCACGACCACCGTCACTTTCGTTGAACACGGGCCTCAGGTCCGTCGCATCGCTCATTTCGCGGTCATTTCGCTTCCAGTCGTCACCTGTCCTGAACCTCGTGCGTCATGCTGCCACACGCGACCGTGAAGGGATCGTGTTTGACCGTGCGTGCCCGAATGTCGCGATATTACGATAGCATCCTGTGTTGATGGTTCTAGCAGAGCGTACGCGAGCCCTTTACAACATGCGATCTGTCGTGGCCTTAACGGCATACAAATGGACCGTGCGAAGCATATGCGGGAAAGCAACCAGGTGTTGCATTGGCTCAGGCGATCGACTCGAGGGGTTGGCGGCCCCGCGCAGTTGAGGGCAGGGTGCCGTGAATAGTGTTCTGCTTTTTATAGCGGCAATCATTGTTGCCGTCCTAACTGCGCTTATTGCGATTCCACCCTTGATTGATTGGAACGCCTATCGCGGCGTTTTCGAGGAGGAGGTATCGCGGATATTCGGGCGCGATGTGCGTGTTCGCGGCAACGTTGTGCTGCGAATCTTGCCACAACCTTACCTGCGCTTTGAGAAGGTCCGCGTTGCTGAAGCGTCGGGCGTCACAGGCGAGCCGTTCTTGCGGGCGGAAAGTTTCACCATTCGCTTGTCCGTCCCGCCGTTGCTCCGCGGGGTCATCGAAGCCAAGAACGTTGCGCTGGACCGGCCGCGCTTGCGGCTCCGCGTTGATGAAAACGGCCGCGGGAGTTGGCAGCAGCTGCAGTTCAGCGATGGCGCTTACGTGTTCACGCCGAACGACGTCGCGCTCAAGGCTGTGGATATCGTCTCCGGAGATGTCACGGTCGAAGGACCCAGTGGAACCGTTCTCGGACGGGTTTCGGATGTGTCCGGCCAACTCACGGCGGTTGCGCTGCGCGGCCCGTACAAATTCATTGGCAATCTGCGTTGGCAGGGCCAGGAGCAGGAACTGCGGGTCTCAACCGGCACGCTGGATCAAAACAGTGAGGTCCCGGCCAAGATTGTCGTCCGCTCCGGAAACGGTCAGTCGTCGGTCACGGTTGATGGTTTGGTCCGTCAGACGCAGGACGGCATCCCGCGTCTGACGGGAGATATCGTTGCGCGAACCATCCTAGGGTCGACGCGCGCGCAATCGCGTGGCAGCGGGGCCGACACGTCCCGGCCGGTTGAAGCCCGGGCGAAAATCTCGGTCGATGCGCGCCGATTCTCTTTGGACGAAATTCTCGTCTCGTTTGACCAGAACGGGCGCCCCCAGCTTCTCGCCGGACAAGCTGCGGCAGATCTGGGTGAGACCCCGACGTTGAATCTGTCGCTTGCATCGCGGTGGCTGGATCTGGACAAACTCAGCGGCGAAGCGCCGGGTGCGGGACCGCTACAGGTCCTCGACGCGCTGGCAAAACGTGTGGCCGGGCCCGAGCTGGCGCTGTTCTCGCGAACCAACATCCGGCTGCGCATCGACCAGGCGACCATGGCGGCCAGTTCAATCAGCACCGTTACGGTCGATGCGACATCGACCGCAGGCCGACTGGATGTGCAGCAATTGGCGGCGGTCCTGCCCGGAGGCGCGCAATTACATGTCGACGGCACGTTGCGGTCCGGCGCCGCAGTAACGGACGCCGGCCCGGACACGGCGTCATCCGCCGCCGCGGCTGGCAATGAACCGACGAGCCTTCGATTTGACGGGCACGTGCTGGTCGGCGGCAGCAACGCAGCACGGTTTGCGGCCTGGTTCGGCCCGGGCATGACAGAAGCGCAAGTTGTCCGTGCCGTCGGCTTTGATGTGCGTGCGGCAGTTCGCAGCCGTCCGGAGGCGGTGGCGCTGTCGAATGCCGCCATCCGCATTGGTGATGCCAGGTTTGCGAGCACGCTACGCTACCAGTGGGGTAAACAGCGCAAACTGGCGCTGGCGCTGTCAGGTGCGGATGTCGATGTGTCGTCGATACAGCCGGAGGCGCTCGATCTCAACAAACTGAGCCAATGGATCGGCTTACGGTCCGAGGCGCGAGCACGCGCCGAGGAGCCACTGGAGCTCGACCTGAGAGTCGACGCCGGCGTGTTGCGGGACAGTCGTCGCGTCTATCGCAACGTCTCTGTCGCTCTGGCACGGAAAGGCGACGCGATCATTATCAGCCGGTTGCGCGGGGAAGATGCGAGCGGGTTGGAGATTTGGGCGGAAGGGACTTTGCCGACGGTCGCCGCGCGCAATACCCAACACGCACGCCTGAACGGTGCCGTGACGGTGCCGTCGCTGCGCGCGCGCGCGCGGTTTCAGGACGTGCTGCAGACTGTTGCTGCGATTGACGTTGGAAGCGCGCTGGAACGACTGCCCACACCCGCCAGCCTGGCGTTCCAGCTCTCGGTCACACCCGATGCTGAACAGCGGCTGACCCTTGGCCTTGACGGTACAGTGCGCGGCGATCGATTGGCCATGACACTGCGGGCATCCGATGTATGGGGCCGGCTGGACGATGCGGTCGTGAACGTGTCCGCACGGATCGATGGACGCAGCGCCAGTTCGGTTCTCGACATTCTGACCTCGGGCCGGTCTGCGCGTGAGCGGGGCACCGATGCGCAGGCCGCGCGCCTGACGGTGATTGCCGAAGGCGTACCGAGCCGCGGGGTCATGACAAATGCGCGATTAGTTTCCAGACGTGATGTCATTGGTTTCGAGGGGCGGGTCACCATGGACGCCGGCCGGCTTGGATCGGCGAATGGGCAGTTGTCTGTGGCTGTGCCTGACGTACGGACCTTGGCCCGCCTCGCACAGTTGCCTATGGCCGCCCGGTTGCCGCAAGAAGGTTTCGCCGCAACAGCTAAAGTCGAAGGCACGCTCGACAATCTGGTGTTGAACGTCGCGCGGGCACGGCTGGGCAAACGCGAGATGAGCGGCCGGCTGGTTCGTTCGCGTGACGGCGACAACGCGGCCCATTCGAAGATCTCTGGCGAACTCCTGGTCTCGGATCTGGTTCTGCCGGATCTGCTCGCGGGCCTGCTTGATCCGAGCGTGAACATCACGGCGACAGGAGACGATGAACGCGGCATCGCGGCCATTTGGCCATCGGCGCGGTTTCGCCCGGATGTGCTGTCGGCCTTTCGTCTCGACCTCAGGGTGTCGACCGCCAGCATTACCCTGTCTGACGGTCTTGCGCTGGGTGCAAGCCAGTTTCGATTGCGCGCGGATGACAAAGGGATCGCGGTGAGCGACCTGCGAGCGCGAGGGCCGCGCGGCGGTGCTGTCAGCGGCACCGTCGGCTTCGTGTCCGACGGTGTCGGCGTGCGGTTGTCAGGCCGGCTTGCCGCACAGAGTGTCCCGTTGACGATCGCGCCCCAACGCGCGCAGACCGCGCCTGCGGGCACCGCTGCCAGTGGGCGTGCCGATCTTGCCGTTTCGTTCTCCGGGCGTGGGCTTTCGCCCCGCGCGCTGGTCACGGTGTTGGCCGGAAGCGGCACCGTGAGCCTGATCAATGCAAGGGCAACTGAACTGGATCCGGCCGCAATTTCTGCCGTTGCGGCAACGTTGATTGTCAATCCCGAACTGCCGGTCAACGACCTGCCGAAAATGCTCCAGTCTGCCATGACGGATCGTGCAACGCTCCTCGGGTCATCGCGCCATCAGATTACGATCAAGGATGGCGCGCTGTTCGTCGCGCCGATCCGCCAGACAACGCCCGGCGGCCGCGTCGAAAACCGAACAACCGTTGATTTGGCCCGCCTGGCCTTCGATAGCGCCTGGCGTCTTGCGCTCACGCCGCCACGCGAAGCGAACGGACGGCCGCTGCCCGGCGTCGAGGTCATTTACTCCGGGCGCCTGGCCAATGTCCCCGGCGCCAGTGTGCGCGTGCGGGCCGATGCACTCGCGCGGGAAGTTGTCGTGCGCCGGCTTGAGGGCAACGTGCTGGAACTTGAGCGCTTACGGCGGGCTGATGAAGCGCGCGCCGCAGCTGAAGCGGCGCGACGCCGTCAGCGGGGTGCCGCCCCCGACCCGGACCGGCCGCCGGTGCCCGCGGCACCTTCAGCACCACAACCGCCAGCGCTTGTTGCGCCCCCGGTCCTGCGTGTTCCATTGCCACTGCCTGACGGTCCCAAGCAACGCTCGCAAGCTCCGTCATCATCCCCTCGCAAGCTTGCACTTCGCGAGCGCAAGATGCGCCAGCGGTTTGGACTGATGCGGCTGGGAACGCCGCGCGGCCCCTACGACCCCGTGCCATCCGCTGGTGTTGTGACGTCGTCCACTGGTGTTGTTACGTCGTCGTTGCGGGTGCGTGTGACCGACAATCACGGCGCGATTGATGTTCCTGTTCCGGTGCTCATCGGGCCGTTGACAACATCGTCGGCAACGCTATCGCCTGGGCAGCAATTGATTCCGGCGCCCCACGGCGGTCTTTCTGGTGCCCGTCTCCGGCGCGCACGGGCGCAGAGCCGAGCCGCGCGTCGCACTCAGCGGCGATCGCGCGCCGCACGTCGTGCGTCACGCGGTAGCTGGAAGATGCGCGCTTTGTTCCCGACGTCGAACTGACACTCACGGCAATGTGTCATCCGAGCTGCCAGGCGGGCGCGTCTCTTGCGCCCACTGCAGAATGCGAACTCTGATGGTGCTGGATAATCCGGCGTTACCGCGACCGGCGTCAATTTCCGCGACGATTGAACTGACGGACCGACCTTGGACGGCCGCAAAGTCCTTGAGCGCATCCCAAAAGGCTGCCTCAAGGGATATCGACGTCTTGTGGCCGGAGATCGTGAAGGAGCGCTTCCGCGGCCGGGCATTGTCTTCGGGAGTGCGCATGCCTTGGACCTTTGGAGGTTCCCCGGAAATCGACTGCTCGCCACCGCACTATGGCACAAGGCCCGGGGTGGCTGTCTAAGGTCGCGAGGATTGTGGTTCTCGCTTGTTGTTTATCGCTCACGGGCTGTTCCTCGCTTCGCTCGGGCCCTCCGCGAGGGCGGCGCAACGCGCCGGGCCGCAGTCGCGGCCTGGAACAATGCCTGACGGATGGCCCGCGTGGGTTGTTTATCGCTCACGGGCTAAGATCGTCCTCGCAGGATAGCCCGCGCTCGAGCCGCGAGCCTGCGAGCGTGCGAACAGCGCCATCAAAGACTCGCCTGCGAACAGCGCAACAGAGATTCGCGCCGTCGAACCCTACCTAACCTGGGCTGATCATGTTTTCGGGGCGCACGATGGCATCGAAGTCGTCTGCCGGGATGCCATCGGCAATTGCCTCTTCTCGAAGTGTCGTGCCGTTCTTGTGCGCTGTTTTCGCGATCTTTGCCGCCCGGTCGTAGCCGTATTTTTCCTTGAGCGGCGTTACCAACATCAGTGAATTCCGCAGGCCGGCGTCGATATTGTCGAGGCGCGGCTCAATGCCGACGATGCAGTTCTCTGTGAACGACACCGCAGCATCTGCCAGCAACCGGACGGACTGAAGGAAATTGTACGCCATCATCGGGTTGTAAACGTTCAACTCGAAGTGGCCCTGGCTGCCGGCGAACGCGATCGCTGCGTTGTTACCATGGATATGCGCGCAGACCTGCGTCAGCGCCTCGCATTGTGTCGGGTTGACCTTGCCCGGCATGATCGAGGACCCCGGTTCGTTTTCCGGCAACGCCAATTCGCCCAAACCGGCACGCGGCCCGCTGCCCAGAAAACGAATGTCGTTCGCGATCTTGAAGCAACTCATCGCGACCGTGGTAATCGCGCCGTGGCTGAAGACCATGGCGTCATGAGCTGCCAGCGCCTCGAACTTGTTCGGAGCCGTCTTGAACGACAGCTGCGTGATATGCGCGATCTTATCGGCGACGCGTTCTGCGAACCCGACGGGAGCGGACAGCCCAGTGCCGACAGCAGTGCCGCCTTGGGCGAGTTCCATCAGCATTGGGAGCGAGGCGTCGACACGTGCAATGCCGTTCTCAAGCTGTTTGGCGTAGCCGGAAAACTCCTGGCCGAGTGTCAGGGGCGTTGCGTCCTGAGTGTGCGTGCGGCCGATCTTGATGATTTGTTTCCAGGCTTCGGCTTTGTCGTTCAATGCGTTGTAAAGTTGCTGCAACGCCGGCAACAGCCGATGGTGGACTTCCTCCACGCAGGCGATGTGCATGGCCGTCGGAAACGTGTCGTTGGACGACTGGCTCATGTTGCAATGATCATTCGGGTGAACGGGTGACTTCGAGCCGATCGTGCCGCCGAGGATCTCAATCGCACGATTGGCGATCACCTCGTTGGCATTCATGTTAGACTGCGTGCCTGAGCCGGTCTGCCAAACAACCAGCGGGAAATCCTCGTTCAGCTTGCCTTCGATCACGTCGTTGGCTGCTTGAACGATTGCGTTGCCAATCGCCGGGTCGAGCTTGCCAAGGTCCATGTTCACCTCAGCGGCAGCGCGTTTGACGATGCCAAGCGCCCGCACAACCGGCACGGGCTGTTTTTCCCAGCCGATCTTGAAGTTGCCGAGAGATCGCTGAGCCTGGGCGCCCCAATATCGGTCCGCGGGTACCTCAATTGGCCCAAAAGTGTCGGTTTCTGTTCGAGTGGCGGTCACGGCACGGTGCTCCTGTTCCATCTCACGGGGTTGTACAACGGTTGGCCGAACGCGCAACACGAAGGAGACAGGGTTGATCACAAGCCTTTTGGTTCTGGGCGTCCTCATCGCCCTGGCCGTCATTGCCTTGCTTGTCGTTGCCTGGATTGTCAGCCATTCCGGTCGTCAAGCGGTTGCGGTATCGTTTGATGACGAGGTGATTACTTGTCCGGGGTCGAATGGCGAGGTCCAGCAGATGCGCTGGGATGATCTCGGCCGGGTTCTGGTCGAGACGACCGATGGCGGTCCTGCGGTGTGCGACGTGTTTTGGGTGTTGCTGCCGAATGACTATCCGGACCGCGCCGGTGTCGTGATCCCGTCAGATGTCGCCGGCATGTCCGACCTGCTCGATGCGTTGCAGTCACGGCTGTCCGGCTTTGACAACGAAGCCGTCATCAAAGCCATGGGATCGACTGACAACCAGACATTCGAAATCTGGACGGCCGAAGCGCCGCACGTCTGACAAGCGCCTGTTGCCGGGACGCGGCGTCCAGCAGATGCGCGCTACTTTACGTTTGAAAATGACGTGGGCGCCAGGAACTGAGACGCGACATTCGCAACAATCGGGAGGTCCTTCTCGGTTGCGGCACGTTTTTCGATCCACTCAGGATCCGACTGGAATGCGGACCACTTCTGTTCACGCTCGGCCATCGACTGCCACTTCAGCAGATAAATCAACTGATGATTGGAGTCTCCGACAACGGTCGTGAAAAAGCCGGCTTGTTCGATACCGTGCCGCTCCCAGATCTTCAGCGTGATAGTGTTAAACCGATCGAGGAGAGCTGGTAGGCGCCCGGGACAGCAGTCATAGATTCTCAGCTCGTATAGCATGGTCGTTTCCGCCTTTGGATCTTGTCTCATTGTCCCGCCAAGCTAGCCACATTTCCGATTGGACTGAAGCTCTCGTTCTTGTTTGTTTTATCGCTCACGGGCTGTTCCTCGCTGCGCTCGGGCCTCCGCGGGGGCGGCGCGACGCGCCGGGCCGTGTTCGCGGCCTGACACAGTCCTCGTAGGAAAGTCAGCGCTCGAGCCGCGAGCCTGAGAGCGTGCGAACAGCGCAAACTAAAACGCGCTCAAGTAGCAAGCGCTTGTCGCGAGCGGTCGCGCACGTAAAAACTCGCGTGCGGACAGCGCAATCTAAGACTTATCAAAGCTATTTCTTCCGAAACGAATCCAGATTGATGACGACACCTGCGGTATCGTCTCCATCGGAGTCGGGCGCATCGTCATCATCTTCGGTCGACGCATCTGCGGTGCTGTCGTGGACCGCTTCTTGCTCTGTGAGTGCCGCGTCGTCAGCGTCCTCGTCTACCGCCACGTCGTCGGTGACATTGGATGTCTCGTCATCCGCTACGGCACGTAACGACGGCGACACAGCAGCAATCGGGTTTGATGGAACAGGCGCCAATGTTCCAACAGGCCCCTGCGGGGCGCCTGCGGGCGTCAAGTCCGGCGGCGGCATATGGTCGGACGAGGTCGTCGCTTCGCCACTCGCGAACTGGATCGCGTAACGTACGCTCGGATCGAAGAACACGCGGATGGCCTCAAACGGCACCACGAGACGCTCGGGAACGCCGTCAAACGTGAGTTTAACTTCAAACCGTTCGTCACTGACCGCGAGATCCCAGAACCGATGCTGGAGCACGATCGTCATTTCCTCGGGGTACTTGCCGCGGAGCCGGTCCGACAGCACGACACCGTCTGCCTTGGTATCGAAGGAAATGTAAAAGTGATGCTCGCCCGGCAGGCCGTAAGCCTCGGCCTGGCGCAACACATCTCGCACGACCTGGCGCAGAGCCGTTTGCGTGAGCGCGTCATAGTCAATCGTGCCTGCGGCCGTCATTTCACTCTTCCGTCCGATCAGCCTGCTCGTCCAACGCCCTTAGGCACGTCTGTCAGCCCGGTTCGCGCATAATGACCTGACAGTCAATACAATGCTCGCGCTCGAGCGGAATTCTATGGAGGGCTTCTGTTGCCCGGTGCCCCCCGAACCGCGCCTAACCATGCTAACGGCTAGGACTTAGATTGAGCCTTAAAGGGCTGCATTACGCAGCCATTGCGGGCTCAGCATAGTTGTTGTCATTGGCAACTATGAGATTGACCCGATAACGGTGGTATCATGCCGGGCAAAAGCGCGCTCTTTACACCCTCGTCGATCCTATTTCGCCCCCATCAACAGCCCGCCGACAGCGTATCGCGCACATAAGGTTCGCGATCGATTTATGCTGTGGCGGGCTGTTGGTGGAGGCGCCGGGTACTGCCCCCGGGTCCGATGAGCTTATTCCAACGGCCGTTTATCGCCATAGCCGAACGAATCCGGCACCTACCAATATAGGGCGTTCAGAATGAACAATCAAAGAGTGACCGCTCTTGGTGTTACATGTACGCACAATGTTCCAGCGCGTGGTAGCCTGTCATCCGGTTTGAGTTCATTCCAACGGCGCCTTCAAAAGTCCCGCCCTTCGGTAGGAATATTCAGTACGCGGCCGCAATGCTTGCAGTGAACGGCGTCGGCGTCGTGACGCTGCAGACCGCAATCCGGGCAGGGAAAGCGGACCTGAGACGGGCGAAAGATCGTTTGCACCAGTCGCAGGAACAAGGCGACGCCGAAGATCATAATCAGAACGGAGAGGATCCGGCCGGACGTACCTTGCAGCGTGATATCGCCGAAACCGGTGGTCGTCAGCGTCGTCACGGTAAAATACAGCGCATCGACATAGGTCTTGATGTTGGGGTTGGAGTTGACCTGCAACACATAGACCAGCGCCGTCATGATAAACAGGAAGACACCCAGGTTGAGCGCGCTCTGGATCACCTCCTCATTTCGTCGGAAGAACGCCCAGTCCCGCCGGAGGTCGCTCAAGACACGATAGGATCTCAACAAGCGCAAAGCCCGGACGACGCGCAAGAACAGGAAGTTCGACAACAGCGTCGGTAGCAACAGGGTGACGATCACGACAATGTCGATCCACGTCATTACCTCTTTCAGCTGGGAAAGCGGGTCATCGCTGATCCACAGGCGCGCGCCGAGGTCGGACGCGATCAGAACGGCAAGGATGCCATCGACCACATAGATCCACGTTTGATCTTCGATCATCGACGTGGCGACAAAGAAGAGAATAGAGAAGATGTCGAATACGATCAGGCCGAATCGAAACAGACGTGCTCGATCCGTATGTCCGTTATAAAGGGCGCGAAGCGTCTCACGCATGGTCAGGGTCGTTCTCGGCTTCTACTGCTTGTTCGTGGTTCTCCGGTCACTACGGAGGCGAACAGGTCGGGACGGGGTCCGGCGCGAGGGCTCGCGGCGGAGGCGGGCTACGCGAATTGATGTTGTTTTTACCGCAACTTGGATTGGGATGGTATCGCCTTGGCGGTTAGCAGTGCTCTAGGCGATGCGGGGCAGGGGCTGGACTATGAGCGAGACGACCGATGCACCTCGCGACCCGGATCAGCCATTCCAGATCCGGTCAGGTGACGTAAATTGGCCACGGGCTGTGATCGCCGTGGTGGCCGCTGGGGTTATCCTTGCCCTGTCGATCGCATTGGCGGCTGTAACAACTCTCGAAGTCGTGAGCCGGGTTCCGACGTTGAGCGAGGTCCAGGCCGAAGTCTTGATCATCACGCTCATGCAGGTCTTCAGTGTTGTACTCTGCGTATTGGTGGTCAGTGCCCATAAACGTTGGCGCAGTGCGCTTTTGCTGAACATTCCGCAAGGGCAGCGACGATCTGTCATTCCCGGCATCGTAGCTGTCTCGGCTTTCATTCTTGGCGTTTGTACTGTCCTGGCGGTCGTTTTTCTGCCTGAAATGCTCAGACGAGACATATCACCCTTCTTTCCGCTGATCGAATCGGACGTGTGGTGGGTGGCAGTCCTGGCGGTTGTCGTTGGCGCGCCGATCTCAGAGGAGATCCTCTTTCGCGGGTTCTTGGTGAGAGAGCTCACGCAAGCCCAGGTTGGATTTGGGTGGGCCGCCGGCATTGCGAACGTGATGTGGACAGCGGCGCACTTCAATTACTCGATCGTCGGGCTGAGCTTTGTGTTTCTTGCGGGTGTGCTGTTTTCCTGGGCGCTGTACCGCACCGGCAGCGTTTGGGTGACGATTGCCATGCATGCGCTCTACAACATTGTTGCACTGATCGTTATGGTCACCGTGTTCCGCTGATCCGTAACGGCGCGAATCGCGCTAACGGGAGGCTATGCAACAGTATCACGACCTCATGACCCGGATCCTCGAGGCCGGGATCCGCAAGGACGACCGCACGGGCACAGGCACCATAAGCGTGTTCGGGCATCAGATGCGCTTTGATCTGGCCGAGACGTTTCCCCTGGTTACGACCAAGAAGCTGCATATCCGGTCCATTGTCTACGAGCTGCTTTGGTTTTTGCGGGGCGACACCAATGTCGGCTACCTGAAAGAGAACGGCGTGTCGATCTGGGATGAATGGGCTGATGCGCAAGGTGAACTGGGCCCCGTCTATGGCAAGCAGTGGCGGAGTTGGGCAGCGCCGGACGGCCGGACGATCGACCAGATCGCGCAGGCGATGGAACTGATCCGGACCCAGCCGGACTCGCGCCGCATCATTGTTTCGGCTTGGAACCCGGCCGACCTGCCGGACATGGCACTGGCGCCATGCCACTGCCTGTTCCAGTTCTACGTCGCCGACGGCCGGTTGTCCTGTCAGCTTTACCAGCGCTCAGCCGACGTCTTTCTCGGCGTTCCCTTCAATATTGCGAGTTATGCGCTGCTCACGCGGATGATGGCGCATGTCACGGGGCTGAAACCGGGTGAGTTCGTCCACACGTTCGGGGATGCGCATCTTTATCTCAATCACCTCGAACAGGCCCAGCTGCAGTTATCGCGAGAGCCGCGGCCGCTGCCGAAACTGACCCTGAATGCCGAGGTGCGAGATCTGTTCGCGTTCGACCATGACGATATCGGGCTGTCGGGATACGACCCGCATCCACATATCAAGGCACCGGTCGCGGTCTGATGGTGGATCGTGCAGATGTTGCGGATGAAGGGGAGCGGCTAATGGTGTCTTTGGTGGTTGCCGCGGCTGAGAATGAGGTGATCGGCTCGGCCGGTCGGCTGCCGTGGCGTATGCCGTCCGATCTCAAATTGTTCCGCCGTTTGACGATCGGCAAGCCGGTGATCATGGGTCGTAAGACGTTTGCCGCAATCGGCAAGCCGCTCGAAGGTCGCGTGAACATTGTCCTGTCGCGATCGGGCGGCGACTTTGGAGGCGATGTGATCCATGCTCCGGATGTTGGAACAGCACTGGAAGCCGGCAAGACACATGCTCAGGCGCTTGGCGTCGATGAAGTCATGATCATCGGCGGCAGCGAAATCTATACAGCCCTGATGCCGTATGCTGAGCAAATCTATCTGACCCGCATTCAGGCGCGGCCGGACGGCGACACGATGTTTCCCACTCCCACGCCCGAGGATTGGGTCCAGGTCTCGGAGAGACCCGTAGAGACCACGGAGCGGGATGAACACGGCGCGGTCCTTATCGTGTACCGGCGGCGACAACTGCAGCCGGTGCAAAATAGGGCATCGCACGGCGGTTAGCCGCGTTAGCTCAAAGTTAATATGACTTCGCGACACATTCGACGCTTGAACGACGGCGCACCGCAACCACGTTAGGCGTGCCGGAGTATTCGAATTGCGTCGCGGGCTCGCGTAAGCTAGAAGCTGCGGATCGACGATACCCTTCCGCACGCGCGATATAGCCGTGACTATTGTGGCCGCCGGATGGAGTGGATCCACCGATAAGCGATAATGCTGAGGGCAGCAAAGGGCGATCTGAATGCCTTGGAACAACAATCAGAATAATGGCGGCTGGAAAAGCGGCAACGGTGGGCCATGGGGACAACCACCAGGTAGCGGCGGTCCGTGGGGACAGGGGCCTGGCGGTGGCAATCAGCAACAGCCGGACCTTGAGGAGTTTCTGAAGCGCGGACAAGACCGGTTCAAGCAGGTCGCGGGCGGTGGGTTGCCGGGCCCGCTGTTTATTCTGCTGCTGTTGATTGGCTTGTCCGTTCTGGCGTTCTTTGCTTTCACCTATCGCGTGAACCCGAACCAGCTCGGCATTGTTTTGCAGTTCGGAAAGTATGACAGGCAGACCGGGGCTGGCCTGCACTTCCGTTTCCCGTACCCGATCGAGGAAGTTCTGCTGCCGGATGTCACGCGGCGCAACACCATCCAGATTGGCTTCCGCGGCACGCCTGGCACGTCGTTCAGCGGTCCGACCAGCAGCGACGTCCCGGAAGAAAGCCTCATGCTGACGGGTGATGAGAACATCGTCGACGTCGACTTTGAAGTGCTTTGGCAGATCAATTCCCTCTACCGCGATCCGGAATCCGGTCAGACAGGTGCTGAAATGTATCTGTTCAACATTCAGCGACCGGAGCAGACGGTGAAGGAAGTGGCCGAAAGTGCCATGCGGGAGGTTGTCGGAAAGAGTAATCTCGAGACGCTGCTGACAGCCGGCCGTGAGCAGGTTCAGCTCGCTGTGCAGGAGCTGATGCAGAAGACACTGGACTCCTATCGGGCCGGCATTCTGATCAACCAGGTCCAGCTTGCCAATGTTGCAGCACCTCAAAAGGTTATTGCGGCATTCCGTGACGTTCAGGCGGCGCGGGCCGACCGGGAACGCCTGCAGAACGAAGCGCGGGCTTATGCAAACCGTGTCGTCCCAGAGGCGCGTGGTCAGGCCGAGCGGATCTTGCAGGCGGCACAAGCCTACAAGGGTCAGGCGGTGGCTGAAGCGGAGGGTCAGGCGGCCCGGTTCTCCAAGGTGTACGAGGAGTATCGCAAGGCGCCCGACGTGACCCGACAGCGCCTTTTCCTGGAAACCATGGAGCGGATATTTCGCGGCACGGATAAGATCATCATCGACAATAACAGCAACGGCAGCAACGGCGGCGTCGTGCCCTATCTGCCGCTCAACGAATTGACCCGACCGAGATCGCCATCGGCTTCAGCAAACTCGGCGACTGGCAACAGCTCGGCGACGAGGGGAGACCTGCAATGATGCGTTTCTTGTTGGCCGTCTTTGTCATCTTGATCGGTCTGGGCGCCGTCGGTCTCTACATGTCGGCCTTTATTGTCCGACAGACCAACCAGGCCATCCAGTTGCGGTTTGGTGAACCGAAGGCCGTGATCAATGAGCCCGGCTTGAATTGGCGGATCCCGCTGATCGACGAGGTCGCGTACTTCGACAAGCGCATTCTCGATCTCGATTTGGAACCCAAGGCCGTCTATTCGGCCGGCCAGAAGCAGGTGATCGTGGATGCGTTCGCCCGTTTTCGGATCACCGATCCGCTTGAGTTCTACAAGACGGTTCGAACGGAAGTCAGAGCGCGTGCCCGTCTCGGCACGTTCCTTGAGGCCGGTTTGCGGCGTGTCCTTGGTGCCGCTACGCTCGAAGATCTGGTGCGCGACAAGCGTGAAGAGCTGATGGCGGAGATCAGCCGGATTGTAAACGAGCAGGGCAAGGAACTCGGTGTGGTCGTGATCGACGTGCGCATCAAGCGGGCCGACCTTCCCGAAGCGAACTCTGCGGCCATCTATCGGCGGATGGAGACGGAGCGCCAACGCGAGGCTGCGGCATTCCGCGCCGAAGGCGCTGCGGAGGCGAACCGCATTCGTGCGACTGCGGATCGCGAGGCCACCATTATTCGAGCCGAGGCGGAGAAGAAGTCACAGCTAATGCGTGGTGAGGCCGATGCCGAGCGCAACCGCATCTTCGCCGAGGCTTTCGGCAAGGACCCGCAGTTCTTTGCGTTCTATCGGTCGATGCAGGCTTACGAAAAAGGCCTGACGTCGGGCGACACCCGACTTGTGATCTCGCCGAATTCCGAGTTTTTCCGGTATTTCGGCAACATCAGCGGGCAACCGCCGGCCGCAAACGGATCTCGACAGCCGAAAACAAACTAAGGTGAGGCGCAGATCAGCGTGACCGATCTGCTGGTTGCCGTCGGTTTGGTGTTTGTTTTGGAAGGTCTGATCTGGGCACTGTTTCCCGGTGCTGGCCGCGCCATGCTGGCCGCGGCCGCCGGCGCGCCGGAAAGCCAGTTGCGAATTTTGGGGACATTGGCAGTCGCGGTCGGTGTCGGAATTGTCTGGTTTGTGCGCGGCTCACCCTGATCGCGGCACTTTGATCGAAGTTTGGTCGGTTCCATGAATTGACGCGCGTACAGTGTAACGCGCACATTGGTGTTTAGCCTGCGTTCGTGGGAATGTCCCTGAACGCGATTCGAAGCGCGGCGCCATGCGTCGGCGTGATGTCAGGGCAGAGCAACTTTTGAGATGGCTTGAGATCAGGTGGCCACCGGGAGAAGCGTCATGCGTGAAGTGGTGCGGTCCATCAATGCGATGACCTCAACGGAATTAACGACAATCGTTTTCAGTGCGTGGTTTGCAGCCTGCGCACTTGTGATCACGACGACGCATGTTGCTGCCGAGGGTCCTCGTTCGGTCGCACCGCTGGTCAAGCGACTGGCGCCTGCCGTCGTCAATATCTCGACAAGTCAGCGCATCAAAGGCACGCGCGGCCGGCCGCTGCCGAGTGTACCGAAAGGATCCCCGTTCGAGGAACTGTTCGACGACTTCTTTAAGAAGAAGGACAACGGAACGGAACGCCGGAAAGTTGCGTCACTTGGATCGGGCTTCGTCATCGATGGCGTCGAGGGTCTGGTGGTCACCAACAATCACGTGATTGACGGCGCGGATGAGATCGAAATCAACTTTTCCGACGGCCGTAAGCTGAAGGTCGAAAAGGTCCTCGGGGTCGATAAGAAGACCGACCTGGCGCTGTTGAAGGTGAACCCGGATCGCCCGCTGCCGTCTGTCGACTTTGGATCGTCGGAGCGTCTTGAAGTCGGCGACTGGGTGCTCGCGATCGGCAACCCGTTCGGTCTTGGTGGGTCCGTCTCCATGGGCATCATTTCGGCCAAGCAGCGCGACATCAAGACAGGGCCCTATGACGACTATCTGCAGACGGACGCAGCCATCAATAAGGGCAATTCCGGTGGTCCCCTGTTCAACATGAACGGTAACGTCATCGGTGTGAACACGGCGATCATTTCGCCGACTGGCGGCTCGATCGGGATCGGCTTCGCAGTACCTGCCAGCGTTGCGCGGGTGGTGATCGACCAACTCCGCAAGTACGGCGAAACGCGGCGCGGCTGGCTCGGCGTGCGCGTCCAATCAGTTCCTGAGGATCTGGCGGCGTCCTCGAACCTCAAGGCCAATACGGGCGCATTGGTTGCCAGTGTGGCGTCGGGCGGGCCGGCGGAAGCCGGCGGGCTCAAGCCTGGAGATATCATCGTTTCGTTCGACGGCAAGGCAATCGAGAAAGTGCGCATGTTGCTGCGGTTCGTGGCGCAAACTGACGAAGGCCGGCGCGCGCCTGTGACCGTGATTCGCAACGGGCAGCGGATGGATTTGAACGTCACGGTCGGGCGGCTCAACGAGGACCCTGAAGCTGCGAAGAAGGCCGTGCCGCCGAAACGTTCAGAAGTCCCGGGGGAGGGCAAGAACCTCGCCTCGGGTCCTGTTGCCGGGATGGAGCTGACGACTCTGACCGACGAGCTGATTGCACGTTTCAAGCTCAAGTCCGGACAGTCCGGCCTGGTCGTTACGCGCGTACTGCCTGATAGCCCTGCGGCGCGGCGTGGTGTGACACCTGGCGACCGCCTGGTTCAGGCCGACGGACGCCAGATAACAAGCCGTGCCGACCTCGCCCAGGCGATGAAGCTGGCGCGTGAGGCACAACGGCGCAACCTCCGGCTGGTGCTCGAATTGCCGGAGGGTCGTAAGCGTATCCTCGCGGTTCGCGTGAATTAGCAGCGTCCCATCTGTCGGGGCAGACGATCTACAACACGGGAAGCGATCCGGCGCCCGTGGCCGTAACGCAAGTTCCAACCCGTGCTTGATCTGAAGAGCGTAGGCACCTAAACGCGTCTGGCGTGGGTTCCGCACCAATGGTCGCAGACCAACGTGTGGCAACCGAAGACCAGGGGGTGGCGGTGACTTATCTCAAGCACGTGTTTGAGGAATTCTATAATTCTCTCGTGCCGATCCATCGAGATGGGCACAAGTTCATCGCCGTGGCGCTGGCGATTGCGTTCCTTGGTTTTCTTATCTGGTCTCCCATTGGTTGGGTGTTCACAATCCTCACGGCAGCCGCCGCGTATTTCTTTCGCGATCCAGAGCGCGTATCGCCACTTCGAGACGGTCTCGTCGTCTCAGCTGCCGACGGCAAGATCACCGCCATCGAAAACATGACACCGCCCCAGGCACTGGGGTTGGGCGACGACGAGCGAACACGCATCACAGTGTGCATTTCGCCATTTGACGTGCACGTGAACCGATCGCCAATCACAGGGCGTGTCGCGCGCGCGGTGTACATCCCGGGTGCGTTTTCCAGCAGTCGGCGTGCGGAGGCAGGTGAAGAGAACGAGCGGCGGGGCCTGATCTTGACGACGCCGGACGGGGTTGAACTGGCCGTGGTCCAGATCGCCGGTCTTGTCTCGCGTCGGATTGTGAGTGTTGTCAGCGAGGGCGATTCCGTTGCGATCGGCCAGCGGATCGGGTTGATCCGTTTTGGCAGCCGTATCGACGTTTATTTGCCGCCGGGCCATAGCGCACTCGTTGCTGTCGGGCAGACGGCAATTGCCGGAGAAACCGTTCTCTGCGACTTGAAGTCGACTGAGGTCGTCCGGGAAACATCACGGAGTTGAGATGGCGCAACGGTCAGCCCAATTTGCGCCTCCTCCCCTGAGGCCTCACATCTACCGTTTCATCAGCCGCTCGCGGAGCGACTTCAGAGCATCGGTTGAATCGGCACGGACTGGTTTTGGCTCTGCTTCGACGGGTTGCTTTTGAAGCAGACGGCGTGTCTGGCCCACGGGGCCTTGTTCCGGCGATCGTGTGATACGTGGGATGTCTGTGCCGGCAGCTTGTCTGGCAGTGCGTGGGCTTTGCGCCAAATCCGACCCGCTGTTCGCCACAGTCCGCCGCACGGCCGCCGTCCGCGCACCGCCATTGCTAGAAGCTGTAGCATCTGGTCGATGTGCCGTTGTGTCGTGCATCGGCGCGGAACGATCCGCCGTGCTGTCCGCTGGTGCGTGCGTGCCATGGCCGACGGCTTCCGGCAGGCCGTGTTGCGCATCGCCTGACGGTAACTCCAGGCTGTCATGATCGACAATGGCGCCGGCTGTCCGCCACCGCTCCACAATCCGCTCGAGAAAGTCCTCGTCACCAACGGACGTCTGCCACATCTCACTGAAGCGCGCGGTTGAGGAGCGCGGCAGGTTCTGTTTCTCAAGATCTTTGAACTTGAGACGGACCGGTAGCGCGACGCCGTCACCGAACGCAATCGCCTCGCGTTGACCAAGTGCAGGCAGGAATTCGAGTAACCCTTGCCCGGTATCGGACACGGCGGACTGCACAATCTGCTGGTCGCGATCGTTCGACATGCGCAACGCAAACACGGTGTTGCATTGGGACAAGATCGTCGGGTCGATTTCCGCCGGCCGCTGCGTCACGATGCACAGTGAGGCGCCGTACTTGCGGCCCTCTTTGGCAATCTTCGCGATCGCGCGTTTGCAGGGCTCAAAGCCGGATTGCGTATTGGCCGGAACGTACCGGTGCGCCTCTTCGCAAACCAGTGTGACTGGGATCCGGCCTTCGCCCCACAGCGCAAAGTCGAACGTCATGCGGCACAGAACCGATACGACGACGTTGACAATCTCCGTGGGCAGTCCCGTGAGTTCAAGAATACTGATCGGGCGGTTGTTGACGGGAACGCGGAAGAAACGGCCCAGAATATCGGCCATGCTGTCGTAGACCGTTACGCTGCCGAACATAAACGCGTAGCGGGCATCTTGCCCGACGGCTTCAATACGGTTTTTGAGCTGACGGTACGGGTGCAGGTCCCGCTTGTTTTCCAGTTTGCCCATGCGCTCGTCGATCAGCGCAACGATGTCCGACATGCGGTAAGGCACCGGCGTATCAACCGTGAAGTTGTTTGCCGCCCCGTTGCCACGGCGCCTTGCAACAGCGTCTTTCGTTCCGCGCGGTGTCGTATACTGGCTCTTGGCAATCGGAATCAGCTCTTGAAGGATTTCGATTTCCGCTTTTCGGTTTTCCGGCGAGCCGACCAGAACTTCGACGATTTCTTCAAAGTTCAAGAGCCAATACGGCAGGTTCACGTTGCGCGGCGAGATGACTTCGCCCCAATCGCTAAATGCCGTTGCATACTCATTGTGCGGGTCGAGCAGAACAATGTGGGCGTTCGGATTCTCTTCCAAGATCGCGCGCAGGATGAGGGCGGTCGTGCAGGATTTACCGGTCCCAGTCGTGCCCAGAATCGCGAAGTGCTTACCGAGGAGATCATCGACGCGAACCATCGCCGGAATCGAAGAATCCTGGCGGATGTTGCCAACGCGGACAGCGCCTTCAGGATTACCGCAGAACGCTTCGTGCAATTCGTCCTTGCTCGCGACGCGCACGCGATCTCCGAGTGTCGGATATTGTGTCACCCCGCGATTGAAGGTCGTGATCTCACCGGTCTGCGAAAGCCAGAGTTCGCCAACCAGCGTGAGTTCCGCGATCCAGACTTCGGCATCACCTTCGCGTTGCGCGGGGACTGGAACGCTCAGCGCCGTAACGATCGCGAGAACCGTGGTGTGTTGTTGGCTGATCGCAAGCAAGGTGCCCATTTCCGGGCGCAGCGCATCGTCCGTATTATCGAGCCGGAGCCTCTCGTCGAGCAACGCAATTGCTTTCGCACCCGTAACAGACACGATCCGCCCAACGGAGTTATCGGCAGGCCAATTGTCAGTTGCAATTGGTCCGGCGAATTTGGCTTTGGCATCGTTGAGCATTGTCACGGAGCACCCTTTCCAAGGATGTGGTCGCGCGCTGCGGCAAGCGACACGCGCGATTTCGGCGGCAGCAATACCGCAACCTCAGTCCCCACGTCCTTCTCACTGCGGATTGACAGCTCACCGCCGTGGAGTTCGATCAAGGCTTTTGCGATGGGCAGGCCGAGACCCGTCCCGTCGCGCCAGCGCGTGCGGCTACCGTCAACTTGTCCGAAGTCCGCCAGCGCAATTCGAATCTCATCGTCAGACATGCCGACGCCTGTGTCGCGAATGATGACGACCACGCCACCATCGCGGCGCCTCCGCGCCTCGACGCTGACCGAACCACCAGCCGGTGTAAATTTGATTGCGTTGTTCAACAGATTATTAAAAGCTTGGCGCAGTTTGTTCCAATCGCCACGAATATGATCAATTCCGCGATCGGCTTCGTAATTCACGCCAACGCCGGCATGTTCGGCATTAGGTTTTTGTTCGTCAATGACGCCATCAATCAGTTCAATCGGCTGCAATTCTTGCGCCTCGATCGTATAGCGGCCACTCTGCAGTTTGGTGATGTCTAGGATGTCATTGATGACGGAGAGCAGATGGCCGGCCGCATCATGAATGAGGCCCGCATACTGGACGATTTCATCGGCGCTGAGTTGCTTGTCGTCGTGTTCGCGTAAGAGCTTCGAAAACCCGAGCATTGTGTTGAGCGGCGTCCGCAGCTCATGGCTCATATTTGCGATAAACTCGGACTTTATACGGTTCGCGATGTCGGTTTCGATGCGCGCTGCGTGTTCGGCCTGTCGCGCGTTGTTCCTGAGAACTGCGTCTCCAAGAAGTGACGCATAGTCCGTCAGCAGTGAACCGGACGTTGGCTTGCTCAGGGTGTTCAGCATAAGGACTACTACTCACGAGGAACGCCAGGGCATGCTAGTCTTGAGCATATAACCATTGGTTAAAGTGCGCGCTGCACGCCAGAAATGGCTTGTGACACAGATATTCGGAAAATTCGTTTAATGTTGAGCCACACGTTGCAGGGACTCGACGTCAACCGGCGCAAAACGTGAAGGAATTCATAATTTCTGTCGCAACAGGCACGTTGCGTTTGGATCATCCAGATTGAGCTGAAGTAGATAATCGGACGTATCTGAAGTCGCAAAAAATATAAGGCCGAACTCGGAAACATCCGAGTTCGGCAGCGGCGTAGCTTCGGACCAGCAATGAGAGTTCGACGTATAGAGCGCGGAGGCTTTAGAACTTTACGCCTACACGTCCGGCCACAGTGTGCATCTCAAGCTCGACATCGTCATTGATGGTGCCGCGACGCCTGCCGAGTCCCTTGGCGTGGGTCTTCGAACCGAAATCCATGTAGTTGTATTCAACGCCCAGGATGATCCTGCTTGTGAGGGCATAATCGACACCGGCACCGAGCACATAACCGTGGTGCCACTCCTCGTCGTCACCGGACCCTCTGATCCATCCCGCATCGTCGTCGATTGAGGTCTCAACGTTCGCGCCTGCATAGCCGGCTTTCGCGTAAACCTGCATCCGGTCCCATGCATATCCAAGGCGATATGCAAGCGTCGTATAGAAATCAACCTGGATCTTGAAGACGTCATCTTTGGCGCCGAACCCGCTCAGTTCAGTCTCGTCGAAGTCGACGTACCCGAAGGCAACTTCCACACCGTGAACAATCGAGCCCATTTGGCTCATGACGCCGACCGTACCGTTGACCACGATCCCGTCGAGCTCGAAGGATACGACATCCCCTTTATATCTGTCTGAAACAAAGCTCTTACCACGAACCTGTTCCCAGTCAGAATCGGCCCAACCGGCGCCAACTGCGACGTGGGCGTAATGGCCGGACCAGCTGAACGAAGGCACATAAGTGCTGTCCTTCATGCTTCCTCGGCCGTGGACGGTGTCACCAGCGCCTGCGGCGCCAGCTGCCATGAGCAAAAGCCCTGCGCTGACCCCGAGCGACGTTAGTGTTCGTTTCAACATATCTGCCCTCCGATCACGAAACGGTTTCACTAATGTGTAGTAGATATCGGCAACGTGCCCCGCCGATCGGTTCGGGTATCAAATGCTTCGATCATTTCCACCAAGCGAATAATCCAGAAGATTTTCAACTAAAATGAGTAAAATGAATTAGTGGGACAAATCAAAAATACTATTATTTTTCAATATTTTATGAGGATTTATTCCAGTCCACTGAGTTGGGCGGCGGTGTGGCTGATTTGTGTCGAATCAAAGAAATGAATTTTGCTCGAAGAGCACCTAATTTTTTCTAGAATGATTTCCAAAGTTTTTCAGATTTAGGCGCTCTTAGAGTATATTGTCTAGTAACTGGAGCTCGGGCCGCCGGCCTGAGTTTCTCCATTTCGCGTCAGGGTTGAACGGGACGAGCGCGTCGCGCATCTCGTGGGAGTGCCGGCCGCCAACTGCTGGCTGCAGACATATGGTCAGGGTGGCCGAGAGAGGTTGGGATCAGCGGATTTCCGGCAGCTGCACGCATCGCCTCATCGAAGAGACGGACACCAGCGTCGCGGTCGTCATTGCCCAGTCATTCGCTTCACCAAGTCCGTCGCTTCACCAAGTCAGTCGCTGGGCGAGCTCTGGGTCAGCGTTCATGAGCCGCGTCAGTCTCAGAACATGGGGCTCGCAGTCCGGCTGGCTTGCGCTGAACACCGATCTTACGGTCAAACCGGCCTGACACTTGAAACGGCCTGACATTTGAAACGGGTCGTCACAGCCCACGTGAAACGGCGTCTTAGGTCTTCAGAGCCAAAGGCCAGTCAATAAAGTCAGTTGGAGTGAAAGAAGTCATAAACCCGTTGGGCAATCTCAGCCGAGATACCCTTCACGGCCAACAGGTCCGAAACGCTTGCCCGCGACACGGACTTCGCAGATCCGAAATGGTTGAGTAGGGCGCGCTTGCGTGTCGGCCCGATTCCCGGAATGTCGTCGAGTGGGTTGGCGCTGATCGCCTTGGATCGCTTCGCCCGATGTGATCCGATCGCGAAGCGGTGCGCCTCGTCTCTGAGACGTTGCACAAAATAGAGGACCGGGTCGCGCGGCTCGAGCATACGCGGCCGGTCTCGGCCTGGGATATGGAAATGTTCGCGGCCGGCATCCCGCTCCGGACCCTTTGCGATGCCGATCACCGGAATGTCCTCAAGGCCGAGTTCCGCCAACACCTCGCGGGCGACGTTGAGTTGGCCGAGACCACCGTCGATCAACACCAGATCAGGCGTGTCTGGAAACTCCTCATCGGCATCGCGCGGGCGTGCCTCGGGAGCCCCTGCCTCAGGGGCCTCCGGTGCCGTCGCTGCAACAAGACGTTTGAAACGACGTGTCAGCATTTCCCGCATCATGGCGTAGTCGTCGCCCGGCGCCGCGTCTTCCTTCATGTTGAACTTGCGATAGCTGCTCTTCATGAACCCGTCGATGCCGGCAACGATCATCGCACCCACAGCGTTGGTGCCTTGGATATGGCTGTTGTCATAGACCTCCACGCGGCGCGGCATCGCGGCAAGGGCAAGGCGTTCGCCAAGCGCTTCCAACAGTGCGCGCTGCGATGCATTTTCCGATAGGCGGCGGGCGAGGGCTTCACGCGCGTTTTGCAGCGCGTGATTGACGAGCGCGAGCTTGCTCCCGCGCTTGGGAACGGAGATCTCAACCTTGCGATCCGCCTTCGTCGACAGGGCTTCGCGCAGCAGATCTCGCGCCGGTGTATCGTTCGAAAGAAGTATCAGTCGTGGCACCGGTTTGTCGTCGTAGAACTGCGCGACAAAGCTCTCGAGGACGTCGTCGACTGTTATGCTGCGGTCAGCCTTCGGATAATAGGCGCGATTGCCCCAGTTCTGGCCTGAGCGGAAGAAGAACACCTGAATGCACGTTTGCCCGCCGTCCTGATATGCGGCAAACACATCCGCCTCCTCGACGCCATCGGTATTGATGGACTGGTCCGCCGTGACGTGGGCCAGGGCCCAGAGACGGTTGCGGTAACCGGCGGCGCGTTCGTATTCGAGTTTGTCCGCCGCATCCGCCATTAGGGCCTGGTAATAGGCGCGGACCGATTGGCTTTCGCCACGAAGAAAGCGAACCGCCTGATCAACCAACCCCGCATAATCCTCGGTGCTGATCTCTCCGGTACATGGGCCGGCACAGCGCTTGATCTGGTAGAGCAGGCACGGCCGCGTGCGGCTTTCGTAAACACTATCTGAGCACGTGCGCAGCAAGAATGCGCGTTGCAGCATCGTAATCGTGCGATTGACCGCGCCGGCCGACGCAAACGGGCCGAAATAGTCGCCCTTCTTGTTGCGTGCTCCACGGTGCTTCAGGATCTGCGGCGCGGCGTGGTCGCGCGCGATTAGGATAAACGGGAAGGATTTGTCGTCCCGCATCAGCACGTTGAACCGTGGACGGAACCGCTTGATCAGGTTGGCTTCGAGCAGAAGCGCTTCAGCTTCCGTGCGAACCGTGACGAATTCCATCGATGCGGTGGCTGCAATCATGCCGGCAATTCGGTTGGTATGGCCGCCGAGACGCGCATAGTTTGAGACCCGAGCCCGCAAGGATCGCGCTTTGCCGACGTAAATCACGTCGCCGTCGACGTTCAGCATGCGGTAGACGCCCGGTGCAGCTGGAAGCGTTCTCAGATAGCCGGCAATCACAGACGGTCCGGTCGGCGGCGCGTCGTCAGCTGGGTCCGTCGGCGCGTCAGCATTGGCACCTGAGCTTGGCGCTGTGGCGTCTGTGGGATCGTCGGAGTTTGCGTCCATGTCACGTATGTAGGGCGTCGATCACGTCTTCGTCGAGATGGCACGAAAGTTATCCGCGCCGCGAAATTGCCATCCGTACGATAACATGTGTCGGGTTGGGTGGCCGGAGCCAAAGCCGATCATCGAAAGTACCGCGCTATGATGCGTCTCGTCCTGCTGATTTGCCTGTGCGCCGTTACGGCCGTGGAGGCACGGAGCAGTCAGCCCGAACCAACGTTCCGCAACCGGACGGATCTGTTGGCCTGGATCAGTGCCTATCGCGAAGAACCGCGACCCGATCATGTCGCAGGCGCAGTCCAGGCCATGTCCAAGCTCGGCATATTCCGCGATTTGGACCGTGCAGCCGTATTTATTGGCTTTGTGGCCGGTGTCGTTGGAGAAAACCAGCTTGATGCCGAACGCCTGATTGCCGAGATGTTCCCGCTTCGGCCGGAGGACCAGGTCGTGATCATTCGCGCAATCGCCGATTCCGGGCTTCCCAATTGGCGTGATCTGATGGCGCGCTTTGTTGAACGTATGCCCGCGCGAAAAATCCTCATCCGGAACTATCTCTACGGAAAGTCCAAGCCATTACAGGAGCTTCCGTTGGATAAGGGGCCGGAAGTTCTCGATGCATGGTGGGGCGTCTACTTCGCAACGGGGCGCTACGAGCCCATCCGGCGGTTGCTACCGGCGCTGAAGTGGTCGGACGAAGGCGACAATCTCGATCGTCTCACCATCGCCAGCATGGCGATGTGGACGCTGTCTGCGAATGCGTCTCGCGACAAACCCCTTCTCGATTTTCTGCGGGCCGAAGCCTATCGACAGCCGGCCAAAGTGGCCGCGCCGCTCCGCGAACTGGTACTCGCGGCCGAAACGTTCGAAACGGCAAAGATCCGCAAGGCACAAGTCGCAAAAATGGATGAGCTGAAAAAGCGAGGACCCGCCAGCGGCCGCCAGTGGGCATGGTGGAGCCGTGCAGCCAGCACGGCGATCGCGCTGGGTTGCGTTGTCGCGGGTGCCGCCGGACAGGCCCAGCTCGGGCTGCCGTGCTTGATTGGCGGCACGGTATCATCGGCGGCCGAGCGCATTCTGCGCGCGCCAAGGTAGCATCGGCATCATCAACAAATAACCGCTGGTCATGCGCCGACGGCATTCCAATGACACCGCCGCGACAGGCCGGCAACGCGCTTGAACGCGCAAACACGGGAAGAGCTATCCGCGACCGCGCGGCTCTGCCGCTGCGGGGCAAATCCGAAACGCCCGGGCCAATGCCGCACGCTGATTACGGAACGTTCCGATGGTTTCGCCGCCGACGGCATAGCGGGCAATAAAGCTCGCAGCCATCTCGTCCGACCGGCGCGGATCGACCTCCAGCGCTGTGAGATTGCGTTGCCGACCTTTGAATGACTCGATTAGCAGGGTCCGCGTGCCGCCGTAGCTCGCAACGCTCACCGTGCACTGTGGTTTGCTGCGGCGTTCGCTGGTGCGCGTGCGCCATGCCGTTGCTGCGACGGTGCGTTCGCTGGAACGTTGCTGCCGGCGTATCGATTGTCGCGGTTCCGGCGGCCGACGCCGGGCTAGATGACGGTCTGCCCGTCCCCCGCAAAACCGTTTCCGAAACAGACTCGCAACCGCCTCGATCGAACGACCGTAGCGACGGTCGACGGCCCAACGCCCTGATAAATCCTGGAACGTCACGGGCCTTCGTGCCGCGACCGGCTTGCTCAAGTTGAGAATGACGTCCTGCTTCAGGCGGGTGCGGTGGCCAACAGGCTTGGCTAGGCGCTCACCGGAATAGACGATAAGATGCTGCAGCTGCGCCAGGACGCCCGTCGACACATCCGGATAGCTATCCCCCGGCACGCCGCCACCGGTTGTGCCGAGGCCGGCAAAATTGTTCTGCCGCGGATTGACATCGCCCCACTTCCCGTTCGGTCGGCGATAGGTCAGGAAATTCGTCTCCAACGCCATCTGATAGAAGGCATAGTCCCAGCGAACCCGCCAGCGCTCGCCGTGGTGGGCATACCAATGCGCGATACGGCGGAAGCGGCGGTTAAGCCGCGGGTTCCGCGACCGCAAGAACACCATAAGCCGTTCCGGCGTAACGCACGTCGGCACTTCGTTGCCTGGGATCAACCGGATTGGCGGTGCCGCGACGGCTTCGTTGGTCCAGACGATGGAAAGCCAGGTCACACTCGCCAGCAGCAACAAGGCCGTGCGGCGGATCTCCGAGATCCATTGCGCCTCAGGCACCACCGTCGAACGGCAGTAAAGTAAATGATTCAAGAACAAGGCTCCCCCACGCTCGCTCTCCACACTCGCTCGCCGGCGGCTTGGCGCGAGGACGCGCGCGAGGCACCGACGACTGTTGTTCAGCCTCGTTTTGCTCGAAAGTTTATTGGCGCCGCGCTGCGCTTGGGCAAAGCGCAAAGGCTTTGGCCAACGCCTTGGTCTGGGATGGGAACCGGCCGACGGTCTTGCCCCCTTTGGCGTATGCGGCGACATAGGCTTCGATCTCACGCTGCTCACGGTCCGCATTTACATCGAGAACCGTGTAGTTCACGTGTTCACCACCGATAGATTTGATAATAACGGCCCGCTGGCCGCCATAACTGGCCTGCCAGACCCGGCAGGACTTGGGGGCTTCCTTCTCGGGCGCAACCGGCGCCGCAATAAAGTTGCTGGCAAAACGGCCAACTGACGGAGATACAGAGGCCGTGCGTTGCGACGGCCGCTCAGCTGGCGGCGTCTCGGCTTTCGGGGCTGCGTTGTTTGTCGCACTCCGGACGGTGTCGCGGCGAGCGTCGCGAACTCGGTCTACTGCCGGATCGCTGCGTGTATCGGAATTCAGGACCGAAACGCTACGCGTTGTGGACGATGAACTCGCCACTGGCCGCCGTGCAGACTTGCTGGCGCCAAGCGCGCTGCGTGTGCCTGTTCCCGCACTTTGTGCACGCGTAATTGCCGCACGCGCGAGCTTTTCACCCACTGTGGCGGTTGATCTCGGTGTGTCTGGCTGCCGCTTGCGGAGGTCTGCAACCGGCGCGGGATCATCCTGCCGGCATCGGCCACGCTCAAACCGCCGCGCAACACCGTTGATTGTCCGCCAATAGCCGCGACTGTTCGGTGCCCACTTCCGAGCCATATCTCGGAAGTTGACCGGGCGGCCAAGGCGCCGCGGCCAGCCGCGATAGACGCGCCAGCTCTGAACTTTCCGCGTACGATCGGACACCGGATTGTCGACCCGGACATCCGCATAAACAAGCAAATGCTGGAGGTGCGCCCGCACACCATCCTCAACGGTGCGGTAGCTTTCGCCCGGCACGCCATTGCCGGTTGCAGCAATACCGGCGAAATTGTTCTGGCGCTCGCGCACGTCGCCTTTGTAGGTCAGGAACCCGGTCTCCACCAGCATTTGGTAAAACGCGTAGTCCCAACGAAGGCCGAGTTCAGTTCCAATTTGCGAATACAGCAGGGCCAGGTTTTCGAAACGCGGTGCGAGATTGCGATTCCGGTCTGTCACGAATGCCATCAACCGCCCGGGTGTCGCGCAGGCGGGAACCGAATTGTTCGGTGCAGCGAGAATGCCAGGAGCACGAGCCGACGCAGGCGATACGGCGAGCAATCCGCCGGCTGCGGCGAGCGCGAAAGTTAAACCGATGCGTTTCGACATCAAATCCACCCAAGACGCATTCACATTCATGACAGACATTGGCCGCATCAGTAAGCCTGATGAAACCGCCGCACGGCCCAGACAATAGCGTGACTCATCATAGTTAATCGGACGTAAGCAACCGTGCCATAATGCGTGAAAGCCTGAAAAGTGGGCACCAGTGCGGGCGGGCATAGGTTGAAATGTGGCATGCGGTTTAGCTTACACGGGCCAATTCGCAGATACGACCCCTGAGGCTCGGGCCCCATGGGAACCGTAATCTCCCCGAATATTAGGCGTTTAGCCGCGAATGTTGCCATAATCCTCCGCCCCAAACGACGCCGTTTACGATAAGCTGACGAACAGGCCGACGGTTACTCCTAGTTAACAAGTAATCGTCGTAGGCTTCCAGTGTTTTAGCATCAACCCGGTCTCGGCCGGTTGATGAGGAGCGGCCGACGTCAAAACGCCTCATCTGTTGTCGCCGTCAAAAATACCGCCGACCGGGCCAAGCACCGAACCTTCACCGGTTCCGCCCATCGGGCCTGCATTGGCCAAAACCCGGCCGGCCAGGCGGGAAAACGGAAGGCTTTGCAGCCAAACCGTACCCGGACCTTTGAGTTGCGCGAAGAATACGCCTTCTCCGCCGAAAATCATCGATTTTACGGAACCCGCGCGCACCACGTCGAAGTCGATCGTCGGTGTCATGGCCGCAACGCAGCCTGTGTCAACATGAAGCACTTCGCCATCGGCAAGCTCACGTCGAACAAGGCAGCCGCCACAGTGCACGAACGCGAAGCCGTCGCCTTCCAGCTTTTGCATGATGAAGCCTTCGCCGCCGAACAGCCCCGTCATAATTCGCTTCTGGAAGTGGATGCCAATTGACACACCTTTTGCAGCGCAAAGAAACGCATCTTTTTGCGCAACGAGCTTGCCGCCAAGGTCTGCAAGATTGAACGCCAGGATGGTGCCGGGATAGGGAGCTGCGAAGGCAACCCGTGCCTTGCCTTGTCCCTGGTGCGTAAAAACCGTCATGAACAGGCTTTCACCGGTTAGAAGGCGCTTTCCCGCAGAGGCGATTGTGCCAAAGAAACCCGAGGTTTGCTGCGAGCCGTCACCGAATATGGTGTCCATATCGATGGTGGCGTCCTTGAACATCATGGCGCCGGCTTCAGCGATTGCGCTTTCGCCTGGGTCAAGCTCGATTTCGACGAACTGCATCTCTTGGCCGTGGATCATGAAGTCGATCTCATCAGCCGTAGTTCGGCCCCGGGCCGCGCCACCCACGCTTGGAACTGACCCAGATGTCGACAATCTCACCTCCAACAGGCACCGGAGTTTGCGCGCGACCGTGCCAAGTCCGGTCGGACGATGGCATCCTTCATACAGGGCGATGCGTCCATGGGAAATGGCGAACTGGTGCACCTGCGGTTGCATCGGATTTGCGCACTATCCACAGGCTCGCAGGAGTCGCGCCGCTTTCCGCGTTGCATGTCATCGTTTGATATATTTTTGGTTTAAGACTGCATCGTCGGTGCTTCGGCTTCGATGTGTGCCTGCGTCAACGCCCTCTCTCAGACGTCTTGGCCACGGTTGATGACCAGCTCTGCGGCTCCGAGAGGGCTCTGACCCCGCTACCTCGAGGGGTCGCGAGCTGGTCGATAACAGCGCACGATAGATCACGACAGATAATGGCGCACGATAACGGCGCCCTGGCGCTGTGACGCTTTTCCCCAGATCATACGGCGAATTCTCAGATCATCTCAGATGAGGGCTTGAATCATCGATCGCGTCTGGAGAACGCTATCCCATGCGCCCATGGAGATTCGCGCATGATTCCGATCGTCTCGACGCTGCTCCTGATTACAACTCTGTTCGCCGGCCTTGTTTACCTCTGGTTCCGGCCGGGCCGGGCCTACGTCTTTGATTCACGCCCGGATGTGCCTGTTCCGTTTGGGCGCGATATGGCGTGGCTCGCTGTCCGCAGCACGGATCAAGCTGCGATTGTTGCAGCGCTAGGGCTGGTCGCGCCCCGTCCGGCGAACTGGAAGACCGGGACAAGCGCGATTTACGAACCGGCCTTGCGCGCCTCATGCGTCTTTGTTTCACCGCCGGTGTCGGGTTGGACACTCGTTGCCGGGCTGCCGCTGCCGCATCCAGCACCAGCGCCATTTGTGGATAAGTGCCGCCCGATCATTGAGCTGCTCGGCCAAAAGTATGGCGAGGTTCAGTATTTTGCGAACGATGACATTGTCGATATGCACGCCTGGGCCCGCTGGTCCGATGGCCAGTTGCAGCGCAGCTACGCCGTCTTGGACACTCAGGTCGTGTGGGATAGTGGACGCCCCTGCCGCCAGGAGCGGGCGCTTGGTCTTTCGCTTTACGAAATCCGCGGTGTCGAGGGGCGTTCGGGGGATATCGGCGGTGGTTTGATTGTCCACCCGATGGCAGAGCATGTTCTCAGATTGGCCGAGACATGGAGCTGTGACCCGACGAGCTTGTCGAGCGAGTCCCACAGCCAAGGGGCGGGTGTCATTGCCTACGCACCGCGGGCATGGCGAGTCGAGCGCATGACCGAAATGCCCGCCGCGGCATAGGGCGCGGCAGTCAGCAAGTTGCCGGCATACTTTTAACGCGCGGGCCGATCCGCGGTCCGCAATCGCGGCGACAGGACTTCGCGACAAGACGATTGCTTGAGCGCGTTGACGGCAAGCGCCGCATAGCTCAATCCATAGAGTGGCACACGGAGAATGGCCACGCCTTTTGGGCTTTCCAGCTGAACCTCAGGGATTTCCGGCCCCGGGCCAACGCCTCCGACCGGGAGACCAAGAAAACGTCCGCCGGGCGGCTTAAGAACCAGCTTGAGGTTCGTTTCGCGATCAGCCGCGCCTGGCGCATAGTAAATCACCGTTCCGTCCGGCGCATGCAGCGATAGAATCCAGCCGACATCTTCAAGACGGACGTCGAGGAGAACGCGTCCGTTGCTGGTATCGAACGGGCAGACGGCGTAATGGGATTCCGGGATCATAAACGGCAGACGCTGTGTTTCCGGCGTCAGCGTCTCCAGTAGCGAGAATCGGTTTGACGGCAGTCCTGTTACCAGCGCCCGGAAATCCGTCGTTGATGAGCCGCTGGCGAGCCAAAACGTGGTCACGATATGGCTGATGCCGACGATGATCAGGAACATCAGCCACAGGCGAATACTGCGTGGTAGAAGTCTGCCCAGCATCAGCACGAAATCCGTTTGATGGATGGTGGCTTAATGGCGCTCTCTTCGCTATTGGTGTCGGCTGGGATAACGGCAGGCTCCTGGATCTCGAAAATGACGACCATACGTCCGGCAGCGCCAGTGGGCAGCCAGTTGCCCGAATGTGCGTCGCGGCCAAGTAGAATGCTAAATCGGCCGTCAGCACCAAGAGCCGTAGTCGCCGTGTTCCAGCCGTAACGTTGCGCCTCATTCGGAATGAGGCGTCCAGCCGAGTCAAACGCTGCAAGCGTCCACCATCGGGCGTCAATCATCTGACCGGACACTTCGTACACGCACGACGAATGAAGGCGTCGGCCGTCGTCGTCGAAGCGTGCCTCAAGGCGAACGATCCGGTCACCGCTCAGCGGCAAGCCACCGGACATGGCAAACCGTCCGCGCGTATAAGGTTCACTGGCCGACTGGCCGGCAAAGTGCCACGCGACCCACGGCCCGAACGTCTCTGTGTTGAACGGCAAACCGCGATGAACCGAAAACCAACTTGATGTCATCCCGATCGTAATTGCCGTGGCGAAGAACGCAACACGCGCAAACAATGACTTCAGGATCTGCCACAGTCGGCGCAATCCGGCACGGTAACCGCTTGCTGGTTGTGACGACACGGCCATGTCAGAGTGACTTCACAGGTCTGTTTTTGGTTTCAGGTGCGATCGTGCGCTTCGCGCGCTGATCCGGTCGTTTTTCCGTGTCTGGCTGATTGGGTGCACTGGCGGGGGACTCTCCAGGTGCAGACTTCAGCCCCTTGAGCTTGGCACGCAAGGCTTCAAGAACCTTGCGTGTTGCCGCCGGCAAGCGCCCACTGGCCGGCGCATTGCGGTTGGATGTAGACGGCGCCAACGTCGGGTCGCTTGTGCGCAGGCGTGCTAAGCGTGCACGTTCGTCGACCTGTACGGGGTGCGGCTGAAGGCCCGGTATTGTCGGAATATCCATCGTACGGTGGGCTGCAGCCATATAGGTCTGCCAGGCCTGCGCCGGGAAACTACCGCCGGTTACGCCTTTGCCGTACCGGTTCACCATCGGCCGGTAGTCGTCATTCCCGAACCAGACGCCGGTCACAAATTGTCCCGTAAAGCCCATGAACAAGGCGTCGCGATAACTGGAACTCGTTCCGGTTTTGCCGACGGCATTCGTGAACTCAAGCTGCGCACGCCGTCCAGTTCCGCCGTCGACAACGGACTTCAGCAGAATGTTCATGGATTCGGCCACCCGCCGCGGCATCACACGTTCCGGTTTCGGACCGTGCTCCGAGTGGACATACAGTGTCTTGCCCTGTGAATCGTAAATCTCAAGCACTGCATACGGGGTGACTTTCATGCCGCCGCTGGCAAAAGCCGCGTATCCGGACGTATGTTGCAGCAGCGTGATGCCGGTATCGCCAAGAGCAATCGAACACGATCTGCGAACGCCCTTGATCCCCAGCTTTTTCGTGAGATCAATGACCTTGTTCCGGCCGACATCGAGAGAAATTGCGACCGCTGTCGTATTGAGCGATCGCCGGAAGGCGTCCAGCATCGAAACGCGGCGTCCGGACCCGTACGAGCCGTTATAGTTTCTCGGAGACCATCGCCCACATCGCGGAGACGAGTCTCGGAGGCGCGAGTTCAGAGAGTAGCCATTCATCAGACCGGCCGCGTAAACATAGGCCTTGAACGACGAGCCCGGCTGTCTGCGGGCGTTTGTTGCCCGATTGAACTGGCTATCGCCGTAGTCGACCCCGCCGACAAGCGCGCGCACCGCCCCGTTCGGCTCCATGCTGACCAGAGCGCCGTTCCGAAAGGCACGCCCACGTCCGTTGTTTGCAACGATCGATTGGATGGCTTGTTCGGCGGTGCGTTGCAGGCCGAGGTCAACGGTCAGGCGTACGGTCAGGACAAACTTGTCCTTACCCTTCATAATCCTCTGCACTTCTTCGAATGCCCAGTCGAGGAACCAATCCGGGCTGTTGGCCTCCGTTCGCTCGACAGGGTCAGCCGGGTTGAGACGGGCCTCATAGACCTGACCTGCGGTGTAGTAGCCGGCCTCGACCAGGTTCGACAGCACTTCATTCGCACGGGCGCGGGCTGCCGCAAGGTCGATATGCGGCGCATATTTGGTCGGCGCCTTGAAGAGGCCGGCCAACATCGCGGCCTCAGCCATCGTCACGTCCTTGACGGATTTCCCGAAGTAGAACTGGGCCGCAGCCTCCACGCCAAACGCACCGCCGCCCATGTAGGCGCGGTCGAGATACAACTTCAGAATCTCGTTTTTCGGCAGGCGGGCCTCAAGCCAAAGCGCAAGAAACGCCTCCTTGATCTTACGCTGGATCGAACGTTCAGACGACAGAAAGAGGTTCTTCGCCAGCTGCTGCGTGATTGTTGAGCCGCCCTGGACGACGTCGTTCGCCCGCACGTTTTCAATCAGTGCCCGCAATGTGCCGATAATGTCGATGCCGTAGTGGTCATAAAAGCGGCGATCCTCGGTTGCGAGAGCCGCATTGATCATCACCTCGGGGATGTCTTTGAGAGGAACGGAATCATTCAGAAAGATGCCACGCCGCCCGATTTCGCGGCGATCGCGTTCAAGAAACGTGACACTGTAGCTGCCCATCGACCGCCAGCGCGCTTCGTCGATCTCCTTGTAGGCTTCGTTGCCCAGGACAAACAGCACTGTGAACCCGGCCGCGCCGATTGTCAGCGCTTCTGACGCCAGTTCATTAAACACGCGGCTCCAACCGCGCAGTTTGAACCGGGCAGCCAAACTGGACCCGGCGCTGTAAGCTTCCTTGACGCGCTGGATCGGGAGCGCCAACTTCTCGAAAAACCAGGCCTCGAAACCCATCAAATCCAGGATTCGATTCCGCCCACCCTGCCGGAAGAACCAGTCGCTCACGTTTCACCCCGTTGCAACATTTAGCTGTTGCCGCTTTGATTGCGGCTCAATGCACCGCCCGACATACAGTTCGGTAGTCCCAATTACCACGATATGCAACGCACAACACGCCCGCAAATAACTGACGGATCGCAGGCTTCGGCTGCCGATGCGCCATTCTGGCAGCGAAAGCAGCTGCACGAAATGACCCAAGGCGAGTGGGAAAGCCTATGCGACGGGTGTGGGCGATGCTGCCTCCTGAAAGTCGAGGATGAAGATACCGGCGACATCTACCTCACCAACCTCGCATGCCGACTACTTGACCTCAAATCGTGCCGATGTCGTGACTATGCGAACCGACAGGTGCGGGTACCAGATTGTATCTCGCTCGATCCGGATGCGGCGCGAACGCTGTCCTGGCTGCCGCCCACGTGTGCCTATCGCCGAATTTCCGAGGGGCAGGACTTGTCCTGGTGGCATCCGCTCGTGTCCGGCACCCAGGAAACGGTGCAGCAAGCCGGCATCTCAGTAACGTCATGGTGTCTGCCTGAGACTGCGGCCAAGCCCGACTCGCTGGCGGACTACATTGTTGAAGACTGGGACGTGCCCGATGAAGGGGATGACGTTGGCGACCGGTATGAGGCGTGATGGCTGGCTCTAAGGCGTTCCCGTTGCGCCGCGTTCGGCGCCAATGGCGTTCGGCCTGCAGGCTGACCGTGCGCACCGTATGTCGAGCCGTCTTGGCTGCAGGGCGATGCGGGCGCGAAGTCGCGGCATGAGTTATTGGATGTCGAGCAGCCCGGCTATCCGCGGTATTATTTTGATGGTCGCATCGACGGTTTGTTTTTCGACCATGCATGCGGCTATTTCGTTTATTTCCAGCGAACTGCATCCGTTTCAAATCGCGTTTTTTCGCAATTTCTTCGGTCTCTTGATTTTTCTGCCGGTGGTTTTTCGGTCCGGCCTGGGATTTTTGCGCACGGACCGACTGAGCATGCACATCTTACGCGCACTTTTGAACGTTGGCGCAATGCTGGCCTTCTTTTCCGCCCTCGCCATGACACCGATTGCGCGGGTCACAGCTTTGGCGTTTACGGCACCTCTGTTTATGGCCATCCTCAGCGTGATGTTTCTCAATGAGCGGCTCGACGCGACGCGAATTGGCGCGACAGTGCTCGGTTTTCTTGGAACCGCTATCGTTTTGCGTCTTGATTTGGTCGCAATTGATATTGGCGCGATCCTCGTTATCGGCTCTGCCGCAACTTGGGCGGTGACCATGATTGTGATTAAAAAGCTCGCGCGAACGGAGAGCAGCCTAACGATTACAGGTTATATGAGTATCCTTTTGAGCGTGCTCTCATTTGTTCCGGCACTCCTGACCTGGACGTGGCCCAGTGCATTCGCCTGGATGATGCTTGTGTTTATCGGCGTATCTGGAACAATCGCACAGCTGGCGCTCGCCGAAAGCCTGAAGCAGGCGGACGCCACAGCCGTCATGCCGTTTGACTTTCTCAAGTTGGTCTGGGCGGCCCTTCTGGGCTACATCCTGTTCGCGCAAGCACCCGACGGATCGACCTGGATTGGCGGCGCGTTGATATTCGGTGCCGGCATTTTCGTACTTTATAAGGAGCGGACGCCGGCCAACAAATAGCGGGATGCAAACTTATCCCCGTCGAAGAGGTTTGCCGTATCATTATCGGTTTTGCAAAGTCGAGAAACGAAAAAGCAATTGAAAATCAGATATTTGGCTTGACAGCGCGACGGTGATTTGATACTTTTAATTCATGCTCGGGAATTGTGGCTGAGTGGTTCCAGATCATGTTCGCCATGGGCGGACTCGCTTCACTAGCCCACATCTCCTCCCGAAGTCAGATGTTGCCGAGTGCGGCAATCTTGACGGAACAACATCGGAACCATCCGATATCGTTGAGCCACCCATGCAATCGTCCCGTTGGGTGGCCGGCCACGAAGACCCAAAGACTTGAAAACTTAAAGACCTAGAGAACAGGTGAAAGAACAAGTGGGGTATGGTTCGCGCGAAACCTGAAACGCGATAAGCCGGCCTCATAGCGTTTCAAGTCCTGAAATCTATCAGCACCTGAAATCCATAAGTACCTGAACCCATCAAAAATGTCCGGGAATGACCGATCAATCACGACGGGATTGGGCGGCAATTCGTGCTGCCTATGAGCGTGGCGACACGACCGTTGCCGAGCTCGCGACAAAGTTTGCCGTATCGCGTTCGCAGATTTATCGGCGCGCGCGCACAGAGGCTTGGTCGGTGCCTGAAACCCGGGCCACGCTACGGCCCATCAGCCGGTACAGCAAACCGGTCCGCAACGCGGGCGAGTTAGCTGCCCGCTTGCGCGCTGCCGTTGAACGGCAGCTTCAACGACTGGAGACAAGCATGGAGCGCGACGACCGAAACCTTTCCGCGGCTGATCACGAGCGTGAGGCCAGGGCCTTGAGCGGTCTCATCCGCAATCTCGAGAAACTCGAGGTTTTGGACGCCTCCCAGGTCGCCAATGCAACAAGGAAACGTGGTCCCAAGGGCGACGCGCATGTCATCGACGATCAGAACGCATTCCGCCACAGCATTACGGAGCGCATTCATCGCCTGCGCGAACGTCTCGGGACCGACAGCGGAAGCCCTGAAGGCTGAGATCGCAAGTTGGCCGGCTGAAACCTTCGCCCGCCTTTTGCAAGATTGGGAAGTTTGGGCGCGGGACGATCAGCTGCCTCCGGCCGGCACGGCCAACGGCGGGCCGTGGCGCACCTGGCTGTTTCTCGGCGGACGTGGGGCAGGGAAGACGCGGGCTGGTGCCGAGTGGGTCCGCGCGCTGGCTCTGGGTTTGGCACCATTTTCAGATCGGCCTGCGTCTCGCATGGCGTTGATCGGGGAGACGGCGCACGATGTTCGCAGCGTTATGATCGAAGGTGAGTCCGGTGTTCTTTCGGTTCATAGTGATGAGGAACGACCGGAGTTTGTGGCCTCAAAGGGCACGCTGACGTGGCCGAACGGCACAGTCGCGCAGGTCATCTCAGCCGAGACTCCCGACGCGCTGCGCGGCCCGCAGTTTCATGCGGCCTGGTGTGATGAGCTTGCCAAGTGGCGTCGCCCGGCTGCGGTGTGGGACATGCTGCAGTTCGGCCTACGCCTTGGACATGCGCCGCGCGCGCTGGTGACCACCACGCCGCGCGCCATTCCATTGCTGCAGCAACTCATAGACGACCCGGCGACGGTTGTGACGCATGCACGAACGGAGGCGAATGCGGCCAATCTGGCACCCGGTTTCGTCGACCAGATGCGCAAGCGCTATGGCGGATCTTTGCTGGGGCGGCAGGAACTCGACGGCGAGCTGATCGCGGTTCAGATCGGGGCCCTGTGGCGTGAGGACTGGATTGCCAGCCATCGGATTTCAAAGCCGCCGGAGCTTTGCCGCATCGTCGTTGGCGTCGACCCACCCGTGACGGCGCATGCCGCCTCGGATGCCTGCGGCCTCGTTGTTGTCGGGCGCGGTATTGATGGGCGCGCTTACGTCCTCGCCGATCGAACGGTCCAGGGGCGCACACCAGACGTCTGGGCCCGTGCCGCCGTCGCAGCCTATCGCGACTTCGAAGCCGATCGAGTCGTCGCTGAAGTAAACCAGGGCGGCGACCTGGTCGAGAGCGTTCTCCGCCAGGCGGCGCGCGACGTTCCGTTGCGCAAGGTTCGTGCCACGCGCGGAAAGTGGCTGCGGGCGGAACCGGTCGCGGCCCTCTATGCCGAAGGCCGTGTTGCCCATGTCGGGCACTTTGGAGCGCTGGAAGCACAAATGCTGACGTTTGGTAGTGAGGCCGGAACGGCCACCCGCAGCCCCGACCGCCTCGACGCGTTGGTTTGGGCCTTGACGGATCTTGTGCTCGACGCACCTGCGACGCCCACCGTTAGAAGGATTTGAGGCTGCATGGCACGCCCCCTGGTTGCGATAGAGAACCTAACCCACGCCAACTGGGCGCCGCGCGATTATGCGGGTTTCGCGCGCCACGGCATGATGCGAAATGCCGTTGTGTATCGGTGTGTGCGCCTCATATCCGAGGCGGCCGCTTCGGTTCCGTTGTTGGCCTATGAGGGCGACGCCCCGCAGGATCAGTCACCCGTTCAGGAGCTGATGATGCGCCCGGCGCCCGGCCAGACCGCGACCGACTTTTTCGAGACCTGGTACGGGCACCTGCTCGTGTCCGGAAACGCCTACGCCGAAGCGGTCGCCGGTAATCAAGGTATTGCCGGGTTACATCTGCTCCGGCCAGACCGGGTCCGCACACTGACCGATCAGGACGGCTGGCCGACAGCCCACGAATATCGTGTCAATGGTCGACGTAAGGTGATCAACGGCGACGTCGTTGACGGCGTCCCCAAACTCTTGCACTTGCGCCTCTTTCATCCGTTTGATGATCACTATGGTCTGTCGCCGATCGAGGCCGCGGCCACGGCCATTGACATTCACAATAGCTGTAGCCGTTGGAGCAAGGCGCTGCTGGACAATGCCGCCCGTCCGTCTGGCGCTTTGGTCTACAACGCCGCCGAGCAGCTGACGGCAGAACAGTTCGCGCGTCTCAAGGCGGAGCTGGAAGACAGTTTCCAAGGCGCAAGAAATGCCGGTCGTCCGCTTCTTTTGGAAGGCGGTCTCGAATGGAAGACCATGAGCCTGTCGCCGCGGGACATGGACTCCGCAACTGCCAAGAACGGCGCGGCACGCGACATCGCACTCGCGCTGGGCGTGCCGCCAATGCTGCTCGGTATTCCCGGCGACAACCACTACGACAACTATCGAGAGGCCAATCGTGCGTTCTGGCGCCAGACCGTGTTGCCGCTGGTTAATCGCACCGCGCGCGCCTTTGGTAACTGGCTCGCTCCTGCGTTCGCGCAAACGCTCTCGTTCCGGCCGGATCTCGATGCTGTCGAAGCGCTGAGGACGGAGCGTGACGCACTGTGGGACCGGCTCAACGGGGCCAGCTTCCTGTCAACCAATGAAAAGCGGACGGCAGTCGGCTACGGCCCGATCGACGCAGACGCCTGACGCCAATTACTGACGCCAACGCCTGACGCAGAACCAATACCAACCTCTTCGATCGCAAACCCAGGACGAGAACATGCCGGATGTAAGAAGGCCGCTGCTAGAGGCTGCGACCGAGGTGAAGTTTTGCGCGCTCGATCTCAAGGGGGCCTCGCTGGACGGAACCTTTGAAGGGTACGCGAGCCTGTTCAATCGCGAAGATCTCGGGCGCGATGTCGTGAAGCCCGGAGCCTTTCGAAAATCGTTGCGCGCTCGCGGGCCGGATGGTGTCAAACTGCTCTTCCAGCACGATCCCAACCAGCCGATCGGTATTTGGGAACGCCTGCACGAGGATGCGCGAGGGCTGTTCGCACGCGGCCGCTTGATGCCGGAAGTGGCACGCGCGCGTGAAGTTCTGGCGTTGATGCGGGCCGGTGCGATTGATGGTCTTTCGATTGGCTTCCGCGCGGCACGATCTGTGCGGTACCGCCGTACCGGCACGCGTCATCTGCATGAAGTCGATCTCTGGGAGATCTCAATTGTCACATTTCCGATGCTGGCAGACGCCCGCGTCGCCTCTGTGAAATCACCGCCGTTTGCCGATCATGTGCCAAGCGTGCGGGAGTTTGAGCGCTGGCTCACGCGGGATGCTGGGTTCACACGCTCAGAAGCCAGCGCGTTGATGCGCGATGGCTTCAAAGGCCTGGCACTCCGGCGAGATGCGGGGCGGGCCTCATCGGTGGAGCAACAGCTGACAACACGCATTGCCGAAGCCGCCGCCTTGCTCCGATCCAATCGCAACGCCCCAGCACTGAAAGAGGTAAAGCCGTGGTGAACCCGACCGACATGGAAACAAAGATGGAAACAAAAGCTGCATCGGACAACGTTGTCGTCGCAATCGACGATCTCGTGCGCGCTTTCGAGGCCTTCAAGGAAACCAACGACTTGAGGCTCGATGAAATCGAGCGCCGCCAGTCTGCGGATGTGCTGACTGACGACAAGCTCGCACGCATTAATCAGGAACTCGATCGTCATCAGCGGACGATGGATGGTCTGGCCTACAAGGCGGCGCGCCCAACGCTTGGTGGTGGTCTGGACTCGCCGGTCACCAACCTCGAACACAAGCACGCCTTCGATGCCTATGTACGGTCGGGCGATGCTGCCGCCATCCGAGGTTTTGAAGCCAAGGCACTTTCTGCGTCGTCTGATGCCGACGGAGGCTATCTCGTTCCTGACGAGACGGAGAGCACGATCAATGCCGCGCTGCGGCAGATTTCTCCGATCCGCTCGATTGCCGGCGTGCGTCAGGTCTCGAGTGCGGTGTTCAAGAAGCCATTCGCAACGTCGGGGGCTGCTGCCGGTTGGGTTGGCGAGACGGCGGTGCGATCGGAAACGGATGCGCCGACCCTGGCTGAGTTGTCGTTCCCGACGATGGAACTCTATGCGATGCCGGCCGCGACCCAATCGCTCCTTGATGATAGTGCCGTCAACATCGACGACTGGATCGCGGAGGAGATCCGGGGGGCGTTCGCCGAGCAGGAGGGCACGGCCTTCGTCACGGGCGACGGCGTGAACAAACCGCGTGGTTTCCTGGTCTACCCGACCGTTGCAGACTCGGCCTGGTCGTGGGGCAACATCGGCACGCTGGCAACCGGAGCCGCCGGCGCTTTCCCGGCAAGTGCGCCCGCCGATGTGTTGATCGATCTGATCTATGCACTCAAGGCGACGTATCGCGCCAACGCGACATTCGTCATGAGTCGCGCAACCCAGGCCGCGGTCCGCAAGCTGAAGGACGGTGACGGCAACTACATCTGGCAGCCTGCAGCGGCACCGGGTCAGACGCCAACATTGATGGGCTATAGTGTTGTCGAAGCCGAGGACATGCCCGACGTGGCCGCGGACGCAAACGCCATTGCGTTCGGCGACTTCCGCCGCGGGTATTTGATCGTCGACCGGGTCGGTGTGCGCGTCCTGCGCGACCCGTACTCATCGAAGCCGTACGTCTTGTTCTACACGACCAAACGGGTCGGCGGCGGCGTACAGGACTTTGATGCGATCAAGCTCCTGGCTTTTGCAGGCTAGAGCGTCTGCGCTTCAGCACTGACTGTCATGACGTCGGCGCGGGTGTTCCCCGCCGAACAGGTCGTCGCCGCTATGGCGTCAACCGATGATGTCGCGCGCCGGGGCTCCACTGGGTCCCGGCAGCGACTCGATGCGTAACTCAGTAACCCAGGCTGGATCCGATATGGCACTGTCGCAGACGGTCGCACCTGCCGTCGAGCCGCTGACGCTCGCCGATGCGAAGACCTTTCTTCGTCTCGAACACGTCGTCGAGGATGCGTTTATCACGAGCCTGATCACGACATCGCGGCTGCATGTCGAAGCGGCGCTCGATCTCGCATTGATCACGCAAAGGTGGACCCAATCGGTCAAGCAAACAGACCGGCGGATCATTCCACTGCGGCTGCATCCCGTGCAATCGTTGGATGCCGTCCGCATCGTTGACAGCGCCGGCGTATCCACGGCGATCGATTTGGATGACATCTTGATCGACCGGACGTCGCGGCCGGAGCGCGTGTGCCTGCCCGCGATGACGGTGGTGACCGCGTTCGATACCGTGGACATCGACATGACGGTGGGATTCGGAGATGCCCCGACTGATGTGCCGGACGCCATCCGTCACGCGCTGCTGTTGTTGATCGCGCATTGGTATGAGGTGCGCGAACCCGTGGCAATGGGGCCCGGCGGCTCCTCGAAGGTGCCGACAACTGTTTCCGACCTTCTCTCACCCTATCGGCCGGTGAAGCTATGAGCGGATCTGCAATTGGCGACCTGCGCCACCGTATCGTGATTGAGCAGTCCGTCCGGACCACGATTGCGGGTGGGGCTGCAACGGAATCGTGGCACACCATCGCAAAGGTGTTCGCCAAAGTCGTACCGCAGAGCGGGCGCGACGTCGTCGAAGGCGACCGCGTCGTCGGTCGGACGACCCATCAGGTCACGCTGCGCTATCGCTCCGACGTCACGCGGCATCAGCGCATTGGGTTCGAAGGGCGCTATCTCGACATCGTGTCCGTCCGCGATGTCGATAGCCGGAACCGATGGCTCGTCTGCGAATGCATGGAGCGTACGCCATGAGCACCGCGTCCTGGGCCCTGCAAGTCGCAATTCATGAGGCGCTCACGGCAGATCCGGGTGTTAGGGCGTTACTTGGCAGGGACAAGCTCTTCGATGATGTGCCTCAAGGTACGGCTCACCCCTACGTGACGTTCGGTATTTCGACCGAGACCGACTGGTCGACCGGAACGGAAACCGGGCACACACACAACGTCATCCTCAACGTGTGGTCGATGGCACCGGGGCGCTACGAAGTCCAGCAGATCATCGCGGCGATACGCCGGGTTCTGCATGACCAATCGGTCGCGCTGGATGGTTTCCAGCTGATCAACCTGCGGCATGTCAGTTCCAAAATCAGTCGCACAACAGACGGGGAGAGATGGCGCGGGCAGGTCCAGCTCCGCGCCGTCACCGAGGCGAACGCATGACCCGCAATCCGCCCACCAATTGACGCCAGCACCATCACAGAGGGAGGCAGGTCATGTCTGCGCAAAAGGGCAAAGACCTTCTTTTGAAGATCGACGATCAAGGCACGTTCGTCACCGTCGCGGGACTGCGCACGCGCAACATCACGTTCAACGCCGCCACCATTGATGTGACCAGTCAGGATTCGGTCGGCCAATGGCGCGAGTTGCTCTCCGGCGGCGGCATCAAAAATGCTCAGATCGCGGGAACCGGTGTCTTCAAGGATGCCGCCAGTGATGCGCGCATGCGAGAGGTCTTCTTTAACGGCGAGGTGCCGCCACTGGAGATCATCATCCCGGACTTTGGCAGCATCACCGGGCCGTTCCAGATTGCCGCGCTGGCGTTCAAGGGCGATCACGACGGCGAGATGACATTCGAGATCACGCTTCAGTCCGCCGGCCCGCTCGAATTCGTACCGCTCTAATCCCCGTCCGCGATCAGTGAACGACACGCGTAACTGGAGGCCGCATGGCAAATCGTCACCGTGGTGAAATCGATGCCGTCTTTGACGGCAAGACCTATTCGCTGTGTCTGACGCTGGGTGCTCTCGCGGAACTGGAGACCGCGTTTGGGCACGATAGCATGGTCGCATTGGCCGAACGGTTCGCTTCGGGCCGTCTTGGCGCCCGCGATGCCATTCGCGTCATTGGCGCCGGGTTGCGTGGGGCCGGGCACGACATTTCTGATGATGTTGTCGCCAGCATGCGCGCCGAAAACGGCGTTGCGGGATGCGTCAGCGTTGTTGCGCAGCTGCTAAGCGCAACGTTCGGCGAGCCCGGTGATGCTGCCGCATCGCCACCAAGCGGACAATGCCAGACCACGAAGGACGCGGAGCCGCGCGAACCGGACCCTTTCCCTGGGCCGACATCATGAGCCTGGGTTTCGGCGTGCTCAAACTTTCCCCGTCGGCCTTCTGGTCGATGACACCACGGGAACTCTTTGCGGCCCTTCGCCCGCCGGGATCCTCAGCGCAATCCGAGCCACCGACACGTGCAGAGCTGCGTGAGATGATGGCGGCCCATCCGGATACGCCTCCAAACGTCTGCACGGAGTGAGACATGGTTGTTACGCCCGACGATCGCGATATGGCGGCCGAGATTGAAGCGGGTCGCGCAAACTTCGACGCCGCACTCACGAAAGCAAGCAAGCAGCTTGCGGAATTCGGGACAACGCTGAGCAAAGATCTGCTCAGCATTGCTGTGCTGGGACGTGACGCGAGTGCGTCGCTCAAAACACTCGGCGAGTCGTTCAAGAAGCTGATGCTGAACATTTCCGATTCCATTCTCAAGGCCGCGTTCAAGCCCTTGGAGACCGCCGTCTCGAACTCGCTGACCGGTATGTTCGGGTCGCTTTTCCAGTCCGCGAATGGCGGTGTGATCGGCCAGGGAATGCCGATGCTGTTTGCCCCTGGTGGCGGTGTGATCAGCCAGGCAATGCCGGTGCCGTTTGCCCGTGGTGGCGTTGTCTCAGCCCCGTCTTTGTTTCCCCTCTCAGGTGCGCAAACCGGCCTGATGGGCGAAAGCGGTCCTGAAGCCATCTTGCCACTGGCCCGCGGCGCGGACGGCAATCTCGGCGTGCGCGCGGGCAGCGGGGCCGGCGGCATGAACGTAACCTTCAATGTCACCGCGACGGATGTCGACAGCTTCCGGCGCTCTGAATCTCAGCTGGCGTCGATGCTCAACCGCATGGTCGCGCAGGGCGAGCGCAACCTCTAGCGCACCTCAGGTTTATGGCGCGCGAAACGTAGGGCCAAATCACGATGAGCTTTCACGAAGTTCGCTTTCCGACGGGCATCTCGTTGAAGGCAAGCGGCGGACCCGAACGGCGAACCGACGTGGTCGTTCTGGGTTCGGGGTATGAAGAGCGCAACAGCCGGTGGCAGGACTCGCGGCGGACCTACAACGCCGGCTACGGCGTGCGGTCGTTGAACGATCTGCATGCCGTGATTGCGTTTTTCGAGGAGCGGCGCGGGCAGTTGTTCGGGTTTCGCTGGCGTGATCCAACCGACTGGAAGTCCTGCCCGCCGTCGGCGACACCGCAGTCGTCAGATTGCGAAATCGGAACCGGCGACGGCGTGACGGCGTCGTTTCAGCTTGTGAAGACCTACGGTACCGGGCCGACGCGCTGGCAACGTTCGATTGCAAAGCCGGTCGCCGGTACGGTGATCGTGGCGGTCGATGGGTCGGAACAGATCGAAGGCACGCAGTTTGCCGTCGACCCCTTGTCCGGCGTTGTGACATTTGCCGACGGCCACATTCCGGCGATTGGCGGGATCGTGACGGCCGGCTTCGAATTCGATGTGCCGGTGCGGTTCAATACGGACAAGCTCGAGATCAACGTCAACGGCATCCAGCACGGCGCGATTCCCAGCATTCCGATCACGGAGATCCGACTGTGAAAAACCTCTCGGACGACATGACGGCGCATCTCGAAACCGGTGCGACGACGCTGTGTTGGTGCTGGCGCGTCGCGCGGCGCGACGGCACCGTTCTGGGCTTCACGGACCACGATCGCGATGTGACATTCGGCGGGGTGACGTACGAAGCCGCAAGCGGGCTTAGCGCGACAGAACTCCAGGAGAGCGTCGGGTTGAACGTCGATAACTTGGACGTAACTGGCGCGCTGACGTCCGATCGCCTGACGCCTGAGGATCTCGCTGCTGGCCTCTACGATGACGCTGCCGTTGACGTGTATCGTGTCAACTGGGCCGATACGGATCAGCACGTTCTGATGCGATCGGGAAGTGTGGGTGAAGTCAAGCGCGGCAATCTGGAGTTTGTCGCCGAAGTGCGCGGGCTGGCGCATTATCTTCAGCAGCCCAATGGACGGTTGCTCCAATACAGTTGCGACGCCGATGTTGGTGATCATCGCTGCCGTGTCGACTTGACGGCGAGCACCTACCGGGTCGTGGGCGGCGTCATCAATGTCATTCATGATCGCAAGTTCGCCGTCGATGGCCTGGCCGTACAGGAGTCGGGCTGGTTTACGCGCGGTCTGCTCACCTTCACCAGCGGCGCGAACCCGGACATCGCGATTGAAGTGAAGCATCACGTCGTCGACACCGGCATCGTGACGATCGAACTGTGGCGCGCGCCGCCGCGACCGGCTGTCGTCAGCGATACCTTCGTGCTCACAGCCGGATGCGACAAGCAGATCGCAACGTGCGCAAACAAGTTCTCGAATGCGATCAATTTCCGTGGCTTTCCCAACATCCCGGGTACGGATCTGCTGATCCGGGCCGCCGGCCGATAAGGGAACCGCTGACGTCGTGAACTCCAACCGTGATGGATCAGACAGGATGTCCGAGCCGAGGCCAGTCACGCGTGCGCGTGTGATCGCTTGCGCCCGCGCCTGGATTGGCACGCCGTATCATCATCAGGCGAGTGCGCGCGGCTTTGGCACGGACTGCCTCGGTTTGGTGCGCGGGGTCTGGCGTGAACTTTACGGCGAAGATGCCGAGCGACCGCCCGCCTATAGTCGTGACTGGGCCGAGGCGCGCGGTGACGAACCCTTGCTCGCAGCCGCGGTGCGCCATCTCAGGCCCGTGCCGATTGCCGATCGTGCCGGCGGCGACGTTGTCGTCTTTCGCTATCGTGCGCACTGGCCCGCGAAGCACGTGGGCATTCTCACAAACGTGGATCAATTCGTTCACGCCGTTGAAGGTGCGCCGGTTGCCGAGATTGATCTGGCGTCCTGGTGGCGACGGCGCATTGCCGGCGTGTTCGCATTTCCCGAGGTTCGAGAGTAATGGCGACACTTGCACTTGCCGCAGTCGGTGCCTCCGTTGGCTCGGCGGTCTTGCCGGCCGGCGTCACGCTGTTTGGTACGACTTTGACGGGCGCAACGATCGGTGCGCAGGTTGGCGCCCTTGCAGGATCCGTCATCGACCAGGCGTTGTTTGGCGCATCTGGACAGGTCCCCGCCTACAAGGGGCCGCGTCTGGACGATGTCTCTGTCACCGGTTCCAGTGAGGGTACCACACTGCCGCGGCTTTACGGCCGGGCGCAACTCGGCGGCCAGATCATCTGGGCCGCAGAGGTTGAAGAAGTTGTCGAGACAGAAACCACCAGCACACGCAGCGGCAAGGGCGGGTTCGGCGGCGGCTCGTCGACCACCACGCGGACGTCCTACTCATACTTCGCCACGTTCGCCGTTGCCTTGTGCGAAGGCGAAATCCGCGGTGTCGGTCGCATCTGGGCCGACAGTACTGAGCTGAACCTGTCTGAGATTGCTTATCGGGTCTACGACGGCAGTGAAACGCAGATGCCCGACAGCCTGATTGCCGCGCATCTTGGAACCGAAACGCCGGCATTCCGCGGAACAGCCTATGTCGTGTTCGAGCGGTTCGCACTGGAGCCGTTCGGCAGGCGTGTTCCGCAGTTCAAGTTCGAAGTGTTCCGCGCCGTCGATCATTTGAGCGAGAACGTGCGCGCCGTCGTTCTCATTCCGGGCACGGGTGAGTTTTCGCTCGCAACAACGCCGGTCACACGCAAAGGCAGCGGCGAGCTGGAAATTGCCGAGAACGTCCACACCCGCATCGCCGGCACGGACTTTCAAGGTGCGCTGGATCAAATGGATCAAGCGCTGCCGCATGTCGAACACGTGTCGCTTGTCGTCAGTTGGTTTGGGACCGACCTGCGCGCGCAACATTGCCGGATTAGGCCGGCGGTCGATGCGAAGAGCAAATCCACGCAGCCGATGACGTGGTCCGTGGCCGGCAGCTCCCGCTCTACCGCGCACGTGATCAGTCGTATCGATGGACGTGCCGCTTATGGCGGAACGCCAAGCGATGCGTCCGTCATTCAGGGCATCCGTGAGTTGCGCGCGCGGGGCAAGGCCGTCACGTTTACGCCGTTCATTCTGATGGACGTCCCACAGGACAACGCGCTTCCAGATCCATACGCGCCGGCTCGGTCGCAGCCGGTTTATCCCTGGCGCGGGCGTATCACGGTTGATCCCGCGCCCGGCGTGTCCGGCTCGCCAGACCGCACAGCTGCAGCCGGCGCGCAAGTTGCGGCACTGGTTGGCTCGGCGGCTGTCAGTGACTTCAATATCCGTAACGGCGCTGTTGTCTATAGCGGTCCGAACGAATGGTCGCTAAGGCGCTTCGTCCTGCACTACGCACATGTCGCGGCCATCGCCGGCGGCGTTGATACGTTCCTGCTAGGAAGCGAGCTGCGCGGGTTGACCCAGGTGCGCGACGGCGCCGAGAGCTATCCGTTCGTTGCCGCGCTGCGTACCTTGGCTGATGATGTCCGCGCGGTGCTCGGGCCTAGCACCAAGATCAGCTATGCGGCCGACTGGTCGGAGTACTTCGGCCATCACCCCGATGACGGCAGCGGCGACGTCTTCTTTCACCTCGACCCGCTCTGGGCTGCATCTAACATCGACGCCGTGAGTATCGACCTCTACTGGCCTTTGAGTGACTGGCGCGAAAATGCTGGTCATGCGGATGCCGCGTTTGCGCGCAGTGTGTACGACCTCGACTATCTCAAGGCGAACATTGACGGCGGCGAATACTACGACTGGTACTACGCCAGTGACGCAGATCGCAACGCGCAGGTCCGGACACCGATCACGGATGGTGCCGCCGGGAAACCGTGGGTGTTTCGCGCAAAGGCTCTGCAGGCGTGGTGGTCCAACCCGCACTACGATCGCCCCGGCGGGGTCGAACGCGCAACGCCGACATCATGGATCCCGGAATCGAAACCGATTTGGTTGACCGAGGTCGGCTGTCCTGCCGTCGACAACGGCGCCAACCAACCGAACGTGTTTTACGATCCCAAGAGTTCCGAGTCGTTCTTTCCGCACTTTTCCGTCGGCCGGCGCGACGACACCATGCAGCGCCGCTATGTGCAGGCGCTGATCGAGGCCTTCGATCCGGACCATCCGGACGCGCGCAGCGACGTCAATCCCGTCTCGTCGGTTTATGGCGCGCGCATGGTCGATCGCGACCGCATTTATGTTTACGCATGGGATGCCCGCCCGTTCCCGGCATTTCCATATGACACCGCCACGTGGTCGGATGGCGCCAATTGGCAGTACGGCCACTGGCTGAATGGGCGCATGGCGAATATGCCGCTGGATGATGTCGTGGCCACTCTCTTGGCCGACAACGGGTATAACGGCGGGACCGAGATCGACTTGCACGGCAGTGTTCCGGGCCTGCTCGTCAACACAATCATGTCCGGGCGCCGTGCCCTGCAGCCGCTTGAACATGCGTTCTTTTTCGACAGCATTGAGAGCGAAGGACGGCTTGCGTTTCGCCATCGGGGCAGTGGCCCCGTCGTGGTCACCGCAAATCAAAGCGAATTGGTTGAAGCCAAGCCTGGCGCGAACGTCTTGACGCTGACCCGCGCGCAGGAAACCGAATTGCCGGTTGCAGTCAAGATCACCTATATCGGCGCCGATGGTGACTATAGGTCCCAGGTCGCCGAAGCGCGGCGCCTGGCAACGACAAGCCTGCATACATCGGAAGCGAAACTTCCGCTGATGTTGGAGACCGCGCAGGCGACCCAGATCGCGGAGAGTTGGCTGTATGAGACGTGGGCAGCACGCGAACGCGCGATGTTTGCGTTGCCGCCAAGTCGTCTGAACTTGGAGCCCGGAGATCTCGTGGCCGTCGACAGCGGCGACCTGCGAACTATGATGCGCGTTACGAAAATCTCTGACGACAACGCGCGAACAATCGAAGCGCGCGCTATCGATGCGTCTGTGTACGAAACGGGACAGTCCGCGACGCGGTCGGGGACATCCAATTCCAACGTTGTCGTCGGCCCGCCGGACGCTGCATTCCTGGATCTGCCGATCCTCCGCGGTGACGAGTCGGATACTGCCGGCTACGTCGCGATTGCGCAGAACCCCTGGCCCGGGCCGGTCGTCGTCTACCGGTCGGAAGCCGGCGTGAACTACGGCTATCAGCGGAGTGTTGCCGTTCCAGCGATTATGGGCGTGACAACAACAGACTTGGGGTCCGGCCCGCTCGCGCGCTTCGACCATGCGAACCATCTCGAGGTCATTCTGACCTCCGGGACGCTCGAAGCCGTGACCCGCACAACTCTGCTTTCGGGTGCGAACGCCGCGGCCATCGAGGTCGCACCGGATACGTGGGAGATCATCCAGTTCAAGACGGCGGACTTGATCGGCGCGCAAGCCTACCGGCTCGGGACCCTGCTGCGCGGTCAGTCCGGCACCGATGCCGATATGGTCGCAACCATTGCCGCGGGCGCTCGGATCGTCGTTCTCGATTCTCGTGTGGCGCAGCTTGCGATCGGTCCTGCCGAAACCGGCCGCCCGTTCACTTGGCGATACGGCGCGAGCGGTCGTGATCTTCTTGGACCGCACTTCGGTGTACAGGAGCATGCATTTCGCGGCCTTGCTCGTCGCCCGCTCTCGCCAGTCCACGTCCGCGGCCACAGGGTTGCCGGCGACCTCCATATCAGTTGGATACGCCGCACCCGCCTCGGTGGCGACAGCTGGGACCAGATCGATGTCCCATTGGGCGAAACCACCGAGGCCTACGAGGTCGACATTCTGAGCGGCTCAGACGTCGTGCGAACGCTGACGACAGACGAGCCGTCGGTGATCTACGACGCCGCGTCGATCGCAGCTGACTTCACGACCCTGCCGCGACCGCTGACCTGCGTCGTCTATCAGCTCTCCGAGACGTGGGGACGCGGCGCGCCAGCCCGCGCGGCGCTCTGACCGTCGATCGACCACCGGCCTGCCGAACATCGTCAACTCAGGAGAACTGCTATGCAACCAGCATGGATGCACCATGCCTGGCGTCACTTCGGCGTGCACGAAGCGGCAGGTGACGCCGACAATCCCGTGATTGTTGCGTTCTATCGCGATGCAGGTCACGCCAGTGTTCGTGACGACGAAGTGCCATGGTGCGCCGCGTTTGTCGGAGCATGCCTGGCGCGATCCGGGACGGCTGCAACAGGCTCGCTGCGCGCGCGATCGTACATGGACTGGGGCGTCGCCGTTGATACCGCGCACTGGGGTGCTGTCGCGGTGCTCTCACGCGGCACGAACCCGCGGGCGGGCCATGTCGGCTTTGTAGTGGGCGAAACCCGCGATCACATCTGGCTTCTGGGCGGCAATCAAAGCAATGCCGTCACGGTGGCCCGGTTTCCGCGCTCGCGCCTTCTCGGCCTGCGCATGTCCGGTGTCGCCTCGGCGGACGGTGACGTGCAGTCGGGCGTAACCGCAACCGACGACGCGTTCGATGCGGCGTTGGCACATGTCCTGCGGATGGAGGGCGGCTATACGCACGATCCGCACGATCCCGGTGGGCCGACAAACAAGGGCATCACGCTGGCGACCTATGCGCGCCATCGCGGGACCGAAGTGCGCGACGGCAATCGTGCGGCCTTGATTGCCGATCTCAAAGCCATCACGGACGACACGGTCGCCCAGATCTACCGCACGCGCTACTGGCGCCTTTCGCGCGCCGCGGACATGCCGCGCGGTGTTCATCTGATGCATTTCGATGCCTCCGTGAACCACGGCCACACCGGCGCAGCTCGCATTCTGCAAACGGCCCTGAACGTCACGGTAGACGGTGAGATTGGCCCGATCACGCTCGGTGCCGCACGTGCGGCTGACCCTGCAGAACTGATCGCGCGCTATGCCGAGTTGCGCGCAGACCGCTACCGCGAGCTGCACCACTTTTGGCGGTTCGGCCGCGGGTGGCTGAACCGCGTCAATGCCACGCGCAACGCCGCGCTTGCGGCACATCGCAAATCCCAAACTTCACCAGCAAAGTCAGGAGGCCAAAACGTGAGTACACCAGAACCTGAGCAGACCAACCCGCCGGTCGAGGAAAAGTGGTGGGGGGAGTCGCTGACAATTCGCGGCGTCTTGCTGACGTTCCTGTCGACCGTTCTGCCGGTCGCGGCGCCATTGTTTGGATTGGAGATCACAACCGAAATGATTGCGCAGATCGGTACGCATGCCACGGCGCTGCTTCAAGCGATCGGCGGCCTTGCCGGCATTGCGCTGACCATCTTCGGCCGGACCCGCGCAACGGCCCGACTGACGCGACTGCCTATGCAAGTCCGCGTTTAGAGCATTTTCGCCGTAGGCGGAAATGATCTAGTCGGTGCGATCGCGCACGACATTGGAACGCCACGTGCCTGGCTGAGACGTGGACCTCGGTCTGGCGCGTGGTTTTGGTTGTCGTCGTGATGGCGGGTTGAGATCAGCCTGAACGATCAATGTACACAATGCGCTTTGCCCGGCTTTGGCCCACAGGGCTCCGTCGTGCCAGCCCGGCGCAAGCGCCCGGCCGGGCCAGCGCGTGATCACCAAGTCTGTCGGACGGCACGCGAGATCGTCCGACGGTGTCCCGCGGAAACGGCGAGAGAAGGTCTTGGCGTCCGGGTCCGTCGTCGTGTCGAAACGTGCTCCGGCGACGACGGTCACGACATCATGACCATATCTGCGGATCTTCGCGATCCAGGACCGCAGGACGGCAAGCCGGCGCTCTCGAGACCAACACAGCGTTTGATCTTTGCAATCGGCGGACAGGTCGGCAATCAGCAGCCAGAAGACGCGGCCGCCTCCGGTTATGCGTACGCCGATGGCGTCGGACGTGCCCTGGCCAACGGCCCGGCCTTGGCGCGTGGATGCGGTCCCGCTTCCGCGATTGGCTGGCGGGTGCAGCGTGACGTTGACAGTCCGCGATACACGAAAGCCGCCGCGCCGCCGAACCGCCAGGGCCACCGTGCCCGCAGCAGGCGCCGCCAAACCGGACCGCGCGTGCAGCGCTGCCGCACGCATTTGGCGCGACGGAATCACGAAGTAATCGCGCGCATGAAACAACTGACGTAGATGCTGCAGTTGCGTCAGCCCGCGGATCGCAATCACATCGGCCTGCAGGCCTGTCCGCGCAAACGTGAATTGCCGCTGGCTCCGCCGCTCGGCACCGAAGCTTGTTCTCCAGCGCGTTTCGACTGTTTTGGGCGGCGGCGCTGCTTCGGGATCTGCGGTCCAGACGGCGAGCCGGAGTTTCCGAGCGATGGTTCCGATCCGCGGACTGACGGGTGCAAGCGCCGGATCATAGTCCTCGACGATCGGCGCAGGCGCACGTTCAGGCGGTTCCGCCGTTTGTGTTCGCCCTGGCGTCGTGAGCGCCGACAGTGCAAGGACCACCGTTATGAAACGGCCGAGGATGTGTCGTGGAGCGAGACGGTCCAAGCTATCCTCCGGGTTCGGTCGTTTTTCGACGCTTGCCACCGCAATTTCAGCACACGCGACTCGCATCTTGCCGTGACAAAGGCTGTTCGGATACCACGTTGCTAACAGTCTTATCAGTTGCCGTCGCGCTCTGGGCCGCTTTTGGGAAACGCGACGATTAAGATGACACATCAGATGATGTGAGCCGGAGGGGCGTGAACGTGAGCATGACTGCGGCGAACCAACGGCACGTCTCACGAGGGCGGGACGCATTCGAGCTCAGGCCGGTGGCCGCCAGTACATGGGCGGCCCGCATCGCGATCTTTGCGGCCGCGTTGTTGATTTCGGCAGGTTTGCTGCACCGGTTCGCCGGGCTTATGACACCTGCCGCACTGAATATGTTCCTGCTCGCGTTCGCGCTCGCAGCCCTGTCGTCCGTGTTGGCGCTGATCGCGTTTGTTATCGTTTGGCGGACAGCGCGCGACGGACTGACCGGCGGATTGGTCGCGCTCGCAATCTCGGGCGCAATCCTGGCCTGGCCGGCTGCCTACGCGCCGACGGCCCTGGGCACAGAACCACTGAATGACATCACAACGGATATCGATGCGCCACCGGACTTCCTGACCGCAAAGGAGAAGCGGCCCATGGGCGCGCGCTCGGTCGAATATCCCGGTGCGGATGCAGCGGCATTGCAGGGCCAACGTTATCCCGACATTCAGCCGCTCGTGATTGATCGCGCGCCGGCTGAGGCGTTCGAACTTGCCGGCCAAGCTCTGCGCAAGTTGCAAATGGAAATCGTTGCTGAGCAACCACCGGAACAAGGGCGGCCGGGGCAGCTTGAAGCCGTGGATCGCACGCTGATTCTGGGATTCCGGGACGATGTCGCAATTCGCGTTGTCCGTTTGCGCCGTGGCGCACGGATCGACATTCGTTCGGCTTCGCGCTGGGGCGAGCACGACTTCGGGCGGAACGCGGCGCGCGTGCGTCAGATTTTGAACGAGCTGGTCGAACGGCTGCGCTTGACCGTGCCGAACGCGCGGCAGGCGCGTTAACACGTTCCCGTGACGGTTTGAAAACGCGGTTAGGCCAGTTAGCGACCTGTCAGCTGGCGCGCAACTCGGTTGTGAAATCAATCTCTTGCGGCGCCGAAACAAGCTCGCGCTCGATCAAGTGCTCCACGTGTGCCTGCACGGAGAGCTTGGCCGCATTCATCAATTTCGGATCGAGGTGCTCATAGATCTGAGCCACAATGGCATCGATTGTTCCAACATTGGCACGTATCGCGTCCAGAATGGCCTGCTCGCGCATTTTGCGATGGATCAGGTAGGCTCGGCACGTGCGTCGCGGATCCGCGATGCGACCACCATGGCCTGGAAAGAACACCGCGTCCTGTCGCGCGAGCAGCAGTTCCAAGGATGCGATATAATCACCCATATGCCCTTCGGGCGGCGCGACAACCGTGGTGTTCCAGGCCATCACGTGATCACCTGAGAACACAGCGCCGGTTCCCTCCAGAGCGAAACACAGATGATCGAGCGCATGCCCAGGGGTGTGTAACGCCTCAATCGCCCAACCGTCACCTGCCAGTTGATCGCCGGTCCGCAATTTGATGTCCGGGTCAAAGTCCACGTCGATAAAGCTGCGCCCGCTGGGCGACAACAGAATTTCGTCCATCGGAACGCCTTTGCGCCCATATCCGCAGACCTTCGCGCCCGTTGCCTCAACCAACGCATCAAGGCCGTCGATGTGATCGCGATGCGTGTGCGTCACGAGGATATGTGAAACGTCGCGCCCTGCCACAGTCGACAGAATGGCGGACAGGTGGCCCGGGTCGTCCGGGCCGGGGTCGATGATCGCCAGCGTCGACGTGCCGACAATGTACGTGTTCGTGCCTTTGAAGGTGAATGGGCTCGGGTTGTTAGCGACAAGCCGGAGCACATTGGGCTGCAGTTCGCTTGGCTCACCGTAGTCAAACGCCATTTCCGTGCGAAATGAAAGCGCACCCATCACAAATCTCATCTGAAGTTGGAACCAAGCGGCTGGACAGATCAAACGTCGAGTCACAAAGCTGCCTTCGCGTCGCAGCTTGGCTGCAGCCGACGCATGCAACAGCACGCAGATCAGGGTTTGTCCAGGTCATTTCAAGCCTGAGCGAGGCGCATCACCAATTCATGCGCATGATCATGTTGATGGTCATATGTATCGGGCGGTCATTTCCGGTCCGCCCATGCCTGTCTTTGCATATCACGCCGTCGCTCCCCCCTTTGCATATCGCATATCGCACCGATGCCGCAATCAATCCGCCTCGCCGAGCAACGTCGCGTTGCCGCCGGCCGCGGTCGTATCGATACAGACGGCGCGTTCGTGCGCATAGGCTGCCGGATCAAACCGCTCTGAGATCAGCGGAATGATCGGTCCGCACCGCTCTGCCAGTGCTCGCCGCAACTCCGGTTGCCCGCCAACGTACGCGACACCGGCAATATCCAGCGCCTCCAACGCGCTGGGGGCGACGTGGCCGTCAATTGCGCGGAGCGGGAACGCGCCGTTGACCAGCGGCGCCAGCGCGGCCTTCGCATCCGGAATGACAGCGATGACGGAATTGCCAGTCCGTAGGGCTTGGATTGCCTGATCCAGCGCAGCGTCGGCGGTCGGCCCCAGGCACACGATCACACCCCTTGGCGCCAGCGCGTAGCGATTGGACTCGCCGGTCGGGCCGGGCAAATCAACGGGGCCCGCATCCAGCGCGGCCGCCGCGGCCATCGCCGTTGCCCCCTTGCCGCGGAGCGCGGCCCGCAGCGCTGTGACACGTCCGCGGCGCTCGGCCCAATCCGCTCCATTCAATGCCGCGATCTCATCGCGAAGTTGATTGCCGGATACGTTTGGCGTGCGAACCGGTTGGCAGCCGTCTGCTGTCGGGAGCGGTCCGCGGCGAAATCTGGACAGGTAATGTGGACCACCGGCTTTCGGCCCTGTTCCGGACAGCCCCTCGCCGCCAAACGGTTGCGATCCCACAATCGCTCCGATCTGATTGCGATTGACGTAGAGGTTGCCGACGTTGAGGTCGTCGACCAGGTCCTGGACACGTCGATCAATCCGCGTATGCAGCCCGAACGTCAGACCGTAGCCCTTGCGATTGATGTCCGCGATCACCTGATCGAGTTGCGACGGATCGAACCGTGCAACGTGGAGGACCGGACCGAACACTTCACGTGCGAGTTCGGAGATGCCGCCAACGCGCAGAACGGTCGGAGGGACGAACAGGTTCGATCGCCCGTCGTCTTGCGAGACCTGAGCTTGTTTCAGCAGGCGCCCTTGCGCTTCCATCCGATCGCAGTACGCCATGATGTCGTGGCGGGCGGCGTGGTCGATAACCGGTCCCATGTCGGTCCACAGGTGCCAGGGATCGTCGATCGCAAGCGCATCGATCGCGCCGAACAGCATGTCGAGGAGGCGCTCCTCGACGTCGCGTTGCACATAGAGCATGCGCAGCGCTGAACACCGCTGTCCCGCACTCTGGAATGCTGAGGCAATGATGTCGCGCACGGCCTGTTCCGGCAGTGCCGTTGAATCGACGATCATCGCATTGAGCCCACCGGTCTCGGCAATCAACATCGCGTCCGGCGCCGTCGTTGCGAGCTGCCGGTCGATGAGTTTGGCGACTTCCGTCGAGCCGGTGAAGCACACGCCCGCGATCCGCGGATCCGCCGTCAACGGCGCGCCAACGGACGGGCCGTCACCGGCCACCAACTGCAGGGCGTCTTCCGGTACGCCTGCATCGTGCATCAGCGAGATTGCACGCGCCGCGATCATTGGCGTCTGCTCAGCCGGTTTGGCAATCACGGCGTTGCCGGTCACAAGCGCAGCAGCAATCTGCCCGGTGAATATCGCGAGCGGGAAATTCCATGGCGAAATGCAAACTATGACGCCGCGCGGCGCCGTGTTGGCCTCGACCCGCAGCGCCTCGTACGCATAATACCTGAGGAAGTCGACGGCCTCTCGAACCTCCGCGATACCATCGAGCAGCACCTTGCCGGCCTCGCGGGTCGCGAGGGCGAAAAACTCGTAAGCGTGGATCTCGTACAGATCGGCGACCCGATTGAGGATGGCTGCGCGCTCTGCGACAGGTGTCGCAGCCCATCCTGGCTGCCCTGCAAGCGCCACTTCAACCGCTTGGCCGGCTTCGTCCGCCGACGCTTCGAATACGATGCCAACCACATCGGAAGAATTGGCGGGATTGCAGATGTCGCGCGCCATCCCGTCGCTGCGGCCGGCCGACCAGCGATATGGCGCGGCAAACGCTGCACGCCGTTCTTCAATATGCGCGATATCGATGGGATCATTCACATCCCAGCCGCGCGCGTTCCGGCGGGCGGAACCGTAGATTGCGGACGGGTGAACAACGGCCGGGTGCGGCGAGCCGTCTGCCGTTGCAAACGGGTCCTTAGCGATTGTTTCGGCTGACACGGTCTCATCAACGATCTGGTTGACGAAGCTCGAGTTCGCACCGTTCTCCAACAAGCGACGGACGAGATAGGCAAGAAGATCCCGATGTGCGCCAACGGGCGCATAAATGCGGGTATGGCAGCCGATTTCCTGTCGGACCGTCTCATGCAATGCTTCGCCCATGCCGTGCAGCCGCTGGAACTCAAAGCTGTCCGTGTCGCTGCCGGCCAACTCGAGAACGGATGCAATCGTGTGTGCGTTATGTGTTGCGAACTGCGGATAAAGCCGATCGCGCATGGACAACAACTTGCGGGCGCAGGCGATGAAGCTGATGTCCGTGTGGGTCTTGCGCGTTAAGACCGGAAAGCCGTCCAGTCCCAACACCTGGGCGCGTTTGATTTCCGTATCCCAATAGGCGCCCTTGACCAGGCGGACCATGACTTTGCGATCATGGTGTTCAGCGGCCGCGTGCAGCCAATCGATAACATATGGTGCGCGCTGGCCGTAGGCTTGGACAACGACGCCGAAGCCGTCCCATCCGTCGAGCGCATCACTCGCCAGGATTGCGGTGATGACGTCGAGGGACAGATCCAGCCGGTCGGCCTCTTCGGCATCGATGTTCAAACCCATGCCTGCCGTGCGCGCCGCCTGAACCAGTTGCAGTGCGCGCGCCGTAATGTCCGGCAGTGTCCGTTCACGTTGCACAAACTCGTAGCGCGGGTGCAGGGCGGAGAGCTTGACCGAGATCCCCGGGTTGTCTCTGACGTTGTCGGCGTTCGCTTGTCGGGCAATTGCAGCTATCGCCTGGGCATAGGCGCCGTGATAGCGGGCGGCATCGGCTTCGGTCTTCGCGGCTTCCCCGAGCATGTCGTAAGAGTACGTGTAGCCGCGTGCAACTTCAGCTGCACCGCGCGCCATCGCTTCGTGGATGTCACGTCCGAGCACGAACTGCGCGCCCATTTCTTTCATCGCCCGACCGACGGCCGTCCGAATGACGGGCTCGCCCAGACGGCGCACAACGCTGCGCAGCGCCCCGACAACGCTGTGATCCTCGTCATCATCAAGGACGCGTCCGGTCAACAGCAAGGCCCACGTCGAGGCGTTGACCAGAAGGGAACCGGAGTCGCCGATGTGAGAGCCCCAGTCGTGCGGCGCGATCTTGTCTTGGATGAGATCGTCGATCGTCTCAGCATCCGGCACTCGCAGGAGTGCTTCGGCCAGGCACATCAGAGCCACACCTTCTTGCGTCGATAGCCCGTACTCCGCGAGCATGGCCTCCATAATCTTGGGCTCGCTACTGGCGCGAACGCTGCGAACCAGATCGGCGGCACGTTTGGTGATAGCGGTGCGTTCCGCAGCGGTCAGCCCCGCCATCTCCGTCAGCTCAGCGACAATCTTCGCTTCGTCGGCGAGCGCGGCGCGCCGGATCGACTCTCGAAGGTCAGTGCGCATGCTCCTACCCATCGCGGTTCCATGTTCCGGCGGCTGCGTCCTGCGCCCCGTCGCGTCTCAGCTCAACATTTCCGGTTCCGGCAATCCCATGCGCGCACCTGGCATCACGCCATCGGCAATCGCGGAGATTGTCGCCTCCTCTTGCGCGACTTTCTCTCGGGATGCAGCCAGGATCTCCGCCTGGCGCGCTAACGGAACGACGCAAACACCGTCGTCGTCGCCGATCACGATGTCACCGGGCTGAACCGGACATCCGCCGCAGGATATGGCGCCATCGATCGTGCCGCCGAACCCTTTATGCGGTCCCGCGGGTACGGCAGCGCGCGCGAAACATGCAAAGCCAAGCTCGCGAATTTCGGCAACGTCGCGGATCGCGCCATCGATCACCAGACCACCGCACTGCATCTTCATCGCAGCGTGCGTCATGATCCCACCCCAGACGGCTGTGTCCTCAAAGCCGCCGGCATCGATCACCAGGATTTCTCCCGGGCGGAGCATGCCGATTATCGTATGCGCGGCCGAATTGTCGCCGACCATGCATGTGACGGTTCGCGCCTGTCCGAGCAACTTGGTTCCCGCGGCGATAGGGCTGATTCCACCCGCCAGCGTTTGCGATCGGTTCATACAATCCGAAACAATTGCAGGCGGCATGTCTTGCCATGCCGCCAGCGCCTCCGATGAAAGCGGCTCGAAGGTCAAGCTGTGACGTTGGATCGGCATAGGCGGCTCCTATCATCGTTGGCAGTCGCAAGTTGAGAACCTCAGCTTAGAGTTGTGCGACGCTGACTTCGCCGTCGCAACTCCCTATGTTCGTGGGTGCGTGTCCATGGCTGCAAAAGCGCCCCGACTTGGCGTATCGTCTTCGGCACGATAGCGATCATTCGTTGGGGGATGAGGGAGAGAACCATGTCGACGAACGGCGGCGAAATGCGTTGGCAGGACGCACTCTACGAACAGTTGCGTGCCGCCGATGTGACCATCTTTGCGCATGTGCCCGATGCAGGCCATCGCGTTCTGATCGATCGGTCCATTGCCGATCCCGACGCAACGTCGGTGCCTTTGACCTCCGAGCAGGAGGGTGTCGGCATTGCCGCGGGTGCGCATCTTGGCGGCGCACGCGCTGTCCTGATGATGCAGAGCAGCGGTGTCGGCAATTGCATCAACCAGCTCTCTCTTATTCAGCACGGTGCGTTTCCGTTCCTGACGATCGTGTCAATGCGCGGCGAATTCGGGGAAGGGAACCCGTGGCAGTTCGCGATGGGGAAGGCGGTCGAGCCGACATTGAGCGCGATGGGCGTGCAATGTCTATGGGCGCATGATCCCGTTGAAGTCGAAACCGTGACGACGGCCGCGCTGACCATGGCGTTCCGGGCCGAGCGGGCCGTGGCCGTCATGTTGTCGCAGCGCCTGTTGGGCGCGAAAGCATTTTAAGGACCTCAGAATGATCGATGCAAACCAATCTGCCGGTCAATCTCGGCTCAATCGCCAGACGGCAGTTCCAGCGCTGATTGGCGACCATGCGGACTTCCTGATCGTTTCGGGGCTGGCGGGACCCGCAAAGGATATCGGCGCGCTGACGCAGGAGGCCGGAAACACATTTCTCTTCGGCGGAGCCATGGGCGGTGCCGTCCCGATGGCGCTTGGCCTCGCGCTGGCACAACCCCGAGCAGCGCATTCTCTGCGTGACCGGTGACGGCGACTTGCTGATGTCGATCGGAACGCTCGCGACGATCGGCGCGCTCAAACCGGCAAATCTTGCTGTCGTTTGCGTCGACAACGCGCTCTATCAGGAGACCGGCTCGCAGGACTCGCATACGGCAATGGGTGTCAACCTCGCCAGAATTGCCGAAGGGTCCGGCTTTGCCGCAACCCGCGACGTGACGCGGGAAGATCAACTCGCGGACGCATCCGCCGTGCTGCGGCAAACCAACGGCCCCGCCTTTGTTCTCTTGCGCGTTGACGGCACCCCGCCGCCCAAGTACGCGCGGAATTGGCACGCATCCGAAATGAAAACCGCCTTTCGGAAGTCACTGTTAGGCACGAGATAAACCGGTATTGAGCACACCCTAAATCGACCGCGCACTTGTTGGCAAAAAAAGGGCCCGTGTGAGGTCATATACAGTTTCCACAACTTCTACACAGCACTGAAATACCTATCTTGCTACCGCCATCACTTGTCTCCACAACCGGTCGCCAACAGCTAACTTTCAGTGGTGTCACTGAATTTGTGTACGGAGCCTGCCATGGTGAGTTTTCTGCGGCCGATGCTGATCTCGGCAGTCGTGTGCGGCGGTGCCACGGCGATTGCCATCAAGGCCCCAGCCGCCTTGGTCGCACAGCCGACCGCCAAGCAAATCCAGATCCTCGACAAGACCGACGCGACCTGGGTAATTGACAGCAACCGAGTTCTTGTTGGCGGCAAGGCGATCACGCTCACCGGCTATGATGGTCCGACGTTGGCAAGCCGTTGTCCCGCCGGCCAGGCGCTGGCGAAAAAGGCGATATCCTACCTCCGGTATCACATGACCGTAGAAGACTGGCGGATACGTCTTGAGCCCGGGGCTCCGAACGCAATCAACCACAAAGGGACGTTGATGTTCGGCGCGGAGCCTATGACGCACCGCCTCGCCAAGCACGTCCTACCCGCGCAGTCGGCTAAGGCAATTGACGTGTGCGCAACCGACCAGCAGCGTCAGGCCAGCGCCGGTCTGCCGGATCGGATATAGTCAGCCGATGCAATATGACGGCGTGCCTGGCTGAAGCTGCACAATGCCGCTTTTGCCGGGTTCCGGCTTCCGGTTCCTCACGGCTGATCGCCGGTACGCGTTGCGTCGTTGCTTGCGGATTGCGGCGATTGTCCTTTGCAGCGGATCACAACGCGGCCCGGCGAAATGCGATACATCTGTCGGATGCATGGCGCGCCGCTTGCACCCTCTGAGGATCGTTTCTTCCGTCCGACGAGTCTCGTTTGGCTCGGCGTTTTGTCAGGGTCATCACCCTGTGGTGCCGGCTTCCCGCCACCCGGGTGTTTGCCGGACATCACTGGCTGCCGTGCGCGCGGGCGCAAGGACCGCGTCGGTCGCTTGAGCCGCGCGAGATCGTCTGGTTGCAAGCGCCTCACGGTTGCGCGCGGGCCTGTGGCGCGATCTTTGGTGAGTTCCGGTACCGCGAACATCTCTTGTGCGTGCGCGGGCCAGGCCATCACCAGTACGATGCCGATTACGATCCACGTCATGCGAAACCACCACCGTCCCAGCCGGCGTCGCAAGACAAAGCGCACGGCGGAAAAGCGTCGATGCGACAACTGTTTCGTAATGTGATTGTGCCGTCCAGCATTTATTGCGCAGCTGCGCGCCGACGAAACTGGGAGGCCAGGGCGTGGCACAATGCCGGGCGTCGCAGGGCCAGGAACCTGGCGGCGGCCTGTGCGTCGGCATGATAGGGGTCCGTCACATTCCCCTCGTTATCGCGTTTGAAGAATTGCGGCTGCCCTTCGATGGCAGCCCGCGTCGCGCTGGTGTGTCCGTCGACAAATGCGCAGCGCCGGCCGTGTGCTGCGAACGCGGCGCGCAGATTCGCCTGCGCGACCACGCGCGTACTATTATGCGACTCTGAGTATATCGGCGCTGTCATCATAAAGATGCAGCCGATATGTGCGGGCAGGCGCGCGACAAAGCGGGAGACATCCTCTTTGGCGGCTTGCTGAGACGTCGCCAGCCGCCGGGCTCCGTTGCCGCCGACAAACACCATAAGTAGTTGTGGCTGGTAGTATCCGTCGGACAGCAGGTTTGCGAGCGGTGGCTTCGGCTGTTGGCAGAACTGGAACTTGTCGCCTTCGCCAACCTGGATGTAGCGCCGTTTGGCCGGCTTCACCGTGCCCCAGGCGCTGGCGTTGACGCCCCATCGTTTGTCCTTGTGGCAAAGCAGCTCCCAAGCGCGACCGTCTGACTGAACCCAGGACTGAAGCGAGGTTGATCGCGTCCCGATCATCGCAAACCGTTTGTCCGCCAGCAGCGTCAGGTCGTTCGGTCGCGCAACGTCGGTGCGGCACGCGTTCGGGAGATCGGCGAAGAACGCGCTCAGCACCGGACCCGCCCCAAACGACAACTGCGAGTCGCCAAGAACGAGGATTTCCGTTGTCAGGTACGATGGGCGACGCAGATGCAGAGCGAGGAGAACGGCTGCGATGGTAATCGTCGCGACGACCAGGAGGGCCAAGGTCTTGCGGTTGCGCCAAAATGACGGGCGCTGGCTACGGCTTTGATCGGGGAGCATGGCAATGTTTGAGGGCTGACTATAGCGGTGGCGCAAGCACCTTATCTGAATATCGGTCTCGCGTATTGGCGTCGCGATCTTCGATCCAGCCTATCACGATATGAAGTCGTCCCAGAAAGAGCAGTAATCGATTGAAATCGTTGACTAAAGCGGCAAGGCTCGTAGCCGGTCTCGAAAACGCCAATCGGCCGGCTCTGCGCTGCATCGTAGGATGGTTTTCCAAGGCGTTGGATTGGTCGGAGCGGCAGGATTTGAACCTGCGACCCCTTGCTCCCGAAGCAAGTGCGCTACCAGGCTGCGCCACGCTCCGAACCCGATGCCGAACAGTCGGATGGGACGGCGACCAATATCGTTCGCGAGCCGGGAGCTATAGCGACGCGCGGCCACGGGCGCAAGCGTCTTTACTTGCGCTACCGCTCGCGACAAGCGCTCGCTACTTGAGCGCAGGCTATCCTGGCAGGACGATACCCAGGCCGTGACCGCGGCCCGGCGCGTTGCGCCGCGCCCACCCCAACGCGGGTGTTCCCGCGTTGGGCATTTGATATGTCGAGATGGCGTGTTCGCCATCTCGATGGGGCCCGGCCGCAGGCCGGAACAGCCCGTGAGCGAAAACGAGGCGCAAACAATGCGACTCGCGCTAGTGATGATGATGGAACCAGCGGGTCGCCGGTGACGCGGCATTGATTACGCGAACACGGCGATAGTCACTCGGCAGTTCCGGGGCCGGAGGCTCGGCGTTAACCGCAACGGGAACCGGACGCGGCGGTGCCAACGGTTGACGGCGCGGATGGACGGCCGGCAGCGGCATAATGTGCGCTGCCGACAGTGTCTTGACCCAACCCGCCGTACAGGGCTTCGCGCCACTCAGGCGCGCCCGCTGGCCGGCCTGGATCGTGATCACCTTGCCGTTCTCGCACACGAACGTCTCGTCGGCTCGTGCCCGCTCGACAAGTGATCCGGCCCAAAGCGCCAGGGCTGTCACAGCCAAGACCCATCGCATATTCATTCAGCCGGTCCCCACCAAACTGGTCCAACTGAACCGTAATGACGCAATCGTTTACAAATGGTTTAGGATTGCGGACCGCCATGGCAATCGGCGTATCCATGCCCCAGTCCATTTCGGCGTGCGCCGACATGGTCTATCCTGCACCGGGATATCGCCAGTAATCGCCTCTGGGCGTCGTGATCCGTTCGAGGATCGGAATGCGCTTTTCAGGCGGGCGTTCTCCGGTTTGTAAGATCAACTGAATGTCGTTCAGCAACGCTTTGTTCCGGGCGTATCCAGAGTGGTTGAGCGAGAGGAAGTTGCTGCTGGTTGCGGAAACATCAATCGTGTCCACGCCTGCGACAATCACCGGCCCGCTCGCAGGAACGTCGCCAGCCCTGGGACCGCCCCAGAACTGACGCGAGGCGGCGAGTGCGCGATCGTTTGCATTGGCGTACAGCGTCACGCCGCGGCTGACACCTTTGATCTGAGCGGCCAGAAACTCAAACGCGTCGCGGTCGACATCTGGCGCGGCCAATATGATTTGAGCCAGCTTGAGCCCTTGCGGCAGTGAGTCCTTCAGACTCCTCAGGACCGGCAACAGCAGCTGGTTGCCCATCGAGTGCGCGATGATGTGAACGTTCTTGGCGCCGGAGGCTTCGGTCGCCAGACGCAGGAACTGCTTCAGGTAGGGCTCGGCCTGGCCCGCACTTTCGCGATCGTAGCTGTAGGATGTGACCTCGCCTTTCGATGGCCAGGAGTAGACCAGCGGCGCGCCATCGAACTTCAGGTCATAGGCAATCTGAGCCGTGCGATAGAGCGCATCATCGAAGGATGTGTTGAAGCCGTGCACGAACACCAGCATGTGGTCGGCAAAAGACGTCGCGGTATTGAGCCGGCGCTTGATCAAATCGATGAATGTCGTGTTGTCGACAACCTGCACGGCGCGCAAAGTGAAGTGTTTTTGCGGGTCTTCTTTCTCGCGGTAAATCACCAGCTTCGTGAACGGAAGTTTGTAGACCCACGGCCGTTCGATATCGGGGACCTGATGCTGCTTGGGAATGCTGACCAAGGCGCGGCCGAGTTCCAGGCGTTTGCCGCGCTCCGCATTATACCCGGGAATGACGACGCGCAGAGGATCCTTCGCGCGATCCGTGCCGAAGAACACGGGAACGACGTGCCAGCGATCATCTGGTGACCCTGGAACGGGTGTCAGTCCGCGGACGGCGGACCGTGGCGTTTCCGTCCGTGGGCCGGCAAGCGGTGGGGTCTTCGCTGGCGCTTCATCCAACCGCCCATCGGGCTCGGATGGCCTCGCGGATTTCTCGGCAACGTTTCGCTCTGCGCGCGATGGAGCGTCAGCGCTGCGCGTTGGTGACGGCGAATCGAGTGGGGTCCACAGTACGGCGAAGGTCAGCGGCACGACGGCCACAGCCGCCACCGCTGTCCGAACCAGCCACTTCCAGCCCGCGCTCAGTTCGTGGGTTCCGACCCAAATGAAAAGGATGAGTAGCGCAAACACGCCCGCACCCAAGCCAATCAGTACGTAAGATCCCATAACACCCGCCGATGTTCGTGTTGACGCCCAGCCACGTTTCGAGCTCTCATCCGGCGCCACTCGATCCGAGATAATCGCGGCTTCAGAATGGCCCCGGCGTGGCGTGCTTCACTCAGACCCATGTGGGGCACTTGCTGTTCTGGCGCGACACCTCCTTCCCGTACGAGACCACGTGATGCCGGCCATTCTTTTCCTGATCGCCGCAATGAGCTTTACGGGCGCCAACGTCCCGTTCGGCAAAATCGTGGTTGAATCCGTATCCGTCTACCACGTGCTCCTATTCCGATTCACCGTTGCCGCGTGCGCATTGCTGTGCGTAACCGGTCGGCCGGGCATCCGGCGCCTCGTTGGGCTGCAGCGTCGGGATTGGCTGGACATCGCGGTTCTCGCAGGTGTCGGTTCGGTACTTTTCACGGTGTTTTTACTCGAAGGAACGCGCAGAACGTCAGCCGTCGACGCAGGCATCATTACGGCAACGTTGCCGGCTGCTGTCGCAATACTAAGTGTGGTCGTCCTACGCCACGTTCTCTCTCGCGCAGCCATGATTTGCGTGGCGCTGGCCGCAGTCGGCTTGATCGTCATGCAGGCGGGCAGTGCGGACGTCGGCGCAGCGTCTCTCACCGGCAACGGTCTGGTCGCAATGGCCGTACTGTGCGAAGCGACGTTTGTGCTCGTGTCGCGGCGTGTGAGCGCGCGCCTGCGACCAACGGACCTGTCTTTGGCGGTTTCGGTACTCAGCGCAGCGATGGCGCTGCCGTTTGCTCTGCCCGGTCTCAGTCTTTCGGTGGCGGTGGAAACGCCGCTTTGGGTTTGGCTGCTGGCGACCTGGTATGCCCTGTCCGCGAGCGTGTTTTGCACGGTTCTCTGGTACGCCGGGGTCGGCCGCGTGCCGCCGTGGCAAGCCGGGCTGGCGACAGCCGCCCTTCCGGTCACGGCAATGGTCGTTTCGGTTATGGTGTTGAATGAATCCCTTTCGGCATTTCAGATCGTCGGTGCGGTTTTGGTCATTGGCGCGATTTGCGCGGGCGCCTTGATCCCGGCCCGCAGCGAAACACCAAATCGCGCACACCGCATGCGTGAAAACCCAAACGACAGAGGACTGTGAGCGCGTGTGGCAGATTGAACGGCGGTCTGACAGTGCAAGGGCGCGCGATGCGATATCGTCTCCGGAAAGAATGCTCTAAGCTGATCCCATGAATTCTGATCCCCTGAACTCTGGTCCCATGCACGCCGAACCCAAGAGTCACGCGTCTGCCGAAACCTATTTGGCAGCCATTGCCGCGGGCGACCGTGCGACGCTGGCGCGGGCGATTACGCTGGTCGAAAGCCGTAACCCTGCGCACCGGAAACTGGCGCAAGAGGTGCTGGAAGCGGCCGCCGAACTCAAGCGCAGCGGATTGCGTGTGGGTATCACCGGCGTACCCGGCGTTGGAAAGTCCACGACGATCGATCAGCTTGGCATCAATCTCATTGCAGACGGACAGCGCGTTGCCGTCCTCGCGGTTGATCCGACGTCCCAACGGTCGGGCGGCTCGATCTTGGGTGACAAGACCCGGATGGCGCGCCTGTCGCTGTCCCCGGATGCCTACATTCGGCCGTCTCCCACGTCCGGAACGTTAGGCGGTGTTACGCGAAAGACCCGCGAAACGATGGCGTTGGTCGAGGCGGCTGGCTTTGATGTAATCGTCGTTGAGACGGTTGGCGTCGGCCAGTCGGAGACAGCGGTCGCCGGGATGGTCGACATTTTCGTGGCGCTTTTGCTGCCGGGCGGTGGCGACGAACTTCAAGGCATCAAAAAGGGCGTGATCGAGCTGGCCGATATTGTCGCGATCAATAAGGCCGATGGCGATAACGTAAAGCGGGCCGAGCGCACGGCGGCCAGTTATCAGGCTGCGCTCGGTCTGCTCAGCCCGCGCATTCCCGACTGGCAGCCTCCGGTATTGACGATCTCGGGCCAGGACAACCTGGGGCTTGATCAACTCTGGGCGCTTATTGTGCAGCATCAGGCCCTGCTCACGCGGTTGGGGCTACGCGAGAGCATACGCGCAGAGCAGGCCTCAGCCTGGTTGCACGAGATGGTGCGTGATGAGCTCTGGACGCTGTTTCTCCGCAGCGCTGATGGCCGCAAGGCGTTGACGGCATGCGATGCCGCGGTTCGAGCCGGCGAGATGACACCCTCGCGTGCCGTCGACCAAATTCTCGCTGCGATCGGGCTTGATGCCCGCGAAACATCAGCTGATGGTGATCGCGCATGACACCCAGCCGCCCGTTGATTATGGTATCCGGCTTTGGCCCGTTTCCTGGCGTTCCAGTGAATCCCTCAGCGGCCTTGGCTGCTGAGTTGGCCCGAACCGTCGACGTCGACAGCCTTTCGGGTGCGACGGTCGCGGCGCTGGCGTTGGACACCGATTGGCATGACGGACCAGCCCGACTGCAGCGCGCGATCAAGCAGCGCAACCCCACCGCCGTCGTGATGTTTGGCGTGTCGCGCAAGGCGCGGTCCGTGGTTGTCGAGACGCTTGCGCGCAATCAGATGGCGGCTGTCGATAACAGGGATCGGATGCCGGCAGCGTTGGTTATTGATCCGCGCGGTCCCAGGTGGCGGGTCACGCGAGACTGGCCGGCACGCCAGCTCGTCAGCCAGCTGCGTGCCGCAGGTATCCCCGCGATCCGGTCGCGCGATGCCGGAACGTATCTGTGCAATCGGGTCCTGTATGACACGCTCGCCGCATGCCAACACAGACCGGCGTTGAAAGTGTGTGGGTTCGTTCACATCCCGCTCGGTCTTGTCGGGTCCGCTCACTCTGATCGGCCGTGTCATCTGACATGGGATCAGGCCGTGCGCGCCGGGCAGATCGTTGTTCGCTCGCTCGCGACGCGCTACGGCCAGGCCCTGCCGGGTTCCGTATCCGCCGTTGCTTAATCTGGCTTGGCGCGGTTCTTGCTGTGTACGTCGCATCTGACGTGCCAGTTGAGCCATGCGGAGCACTCATATGCCATGGAACCGCCGACGGTTTTTTGCCGCCCTGACGGCCGCTGCAGCCGGCGGTATCGCCGCGTCGTCCGCAAAACGCGCCGAAGCCAAGGAGGCGGTGGTCTCTGTGCGCGTATCTGCAACTCGTTACGGCGTCCGACCGGGATCGCAACGCGACCAAACGCGGGTTCTCCAACGCGCAATCGATGCCGCCGCGCAGCGCCGTGCCATTTTGGAGCTGCCCGCCGGTCGCTACCGGACCCGGACGCTCAACTTGCCCGATGGGTGCATTATCCAAGGCGTGCCGTACGCGACCGTGCTTGAGAGTGCGGGCGCCGGGCCATTGTTCCGTGCCGATCGGATCGGCACACTCTCGTTAAGCAATCTGGTCTGTGACGCGCGCCACCAGACCATCGAAGACGGGTCTGGCATCATCGCGATCAATCGCGTGTCGACTGCCGAACTGGACGGCCTGGTGATGCGACGCAGCACGCGTTGCGGCATTCGGATCGCGGAGTCCGGCGGCCGTATATCAAACTGTGCGATCTCCGACATCGTCGACGCAGCCATCTTCGCGTACAACACCGATGGTCTCACAATCGACGGCTGCGCCATTTCCAACTGCGCCAACAATGGCATCCAGGTGTGGACATCGGAACCGCGCCACGACGGGGCACAGATAACCAACAACCGGATCGAGGGCGTGCGCGCAGAGGCGGGCGGCACCGGGCAAAACGGAAACGGGATCAACATCTTCCGCGCTGGAGATGTCGTCCTGACCGGCAATCAGATTGCAGATTGCGCCTACTCCGCAATTCGCTGCAATTCGGCGTCGAATGCGCAGATCACGGCCAATCATGTGCGCCGGATCGGCGAGGTCGCGATCTATGCGGAGTTTGCATTCGAAGGTGCCGTGATTGCCAACAACGTGATCGACAGTGCTGCAACGGGAATATCCGTCACCAACTTCAATGACGGCGGTCGGCTTGCGGTTGTGCAGGGGAATCTGATTCGCAATCTGGTGCGCCGCGAAGACGAGCCCGTCGACAAACGCGGTGTGGGGATCAGTGTCGAGGCCGATACGGCTGTAACAGGGAATACCGTTGAGAACGCGGCCTCGGTTGGCCTGAGCATCGGATGGCACCGGTTTATGCGGGACGTTGTTGCGACAGGCAACGTCGTGCGGGCCGCCACAATTGGCATCGGCGTATCGGGAGACCGTGCGGCAGGGAATGCGCTTGTAGCCAGCAATCTCATCAGCGGCGCAACGCAGGGCGGCGTCCGTACAATGAATGGGAATACACCATTCGGCCCCGAACTCACGCAGACAACGCCGGGGGATCGCATAAGCGTTCACGACAACCGGGTCGTGTAATCAGCGCGCATATGCGGTTAACGGATGCAGATGCTCCACGAGATCGGCGGTCGCTTGCAATCGGCCGACCGGAACGCCGGACCAGTTTCGGATTACGGCCCGTCGATCCCGTACTGTGCGAAACCGGTCGTCGAACAGGCAGATCAGCTGCAGCATTGCCATTTCTGCGGCCCGGGTCGCGCCGTCATCAATCTTGATTGCAAACCCGAAGCCTTGTGGCAGCAGCGTTCCGCAATAAACACCTTCCGCGCCGGTTTTGACGAAGACACGGTCGCGACCGGCCTCCAAGACTTCAGTGTCGAGCCGGTTGGGACCTGCCACCATCGCAGGTTCCGCCCAGCACGCCTGCCGCAGGCGTGCCATGGCCTGAGCAACAGACGGATCATGGCGCGAGCCTGCTGCGGGAATTGCAAAGGCGCGGGCGAGCCCGGCGATCGGGAGCGGCCAAGTCGGCAGCGAGCATCCGTCTAGTCCAGGTGGCACGTCGGTTAAGTCGCATCCCGACAGGTCAGATAGGACCTCCCGGACGCGGTGTTGCACCGGATGATCTGCCGTCCAATAGGCTTGAGTCGGGGCACCGATGTGCTTGGCAAGCGCCAACAAACCGGCGTGCTTGCCGGAGCAGTTATTGTGCAGGCGTGTCGGCCATTGACCGGCGGCCGCAAGCGCATGGCGGTCGGCGTCGGTTTGTGGCCAGTGCGCGCCACAGACAAGGTCTTCTAGATTCAAATTGAGCCGCGTGATCAGCCGTTGGACCGTGGTGACGTGATCCGGCGAACCCGAATGAGATGCGCACGCAACGGCAAGTTCGCGGTCCGTCAACCCGAAGCTGTCGGCAGCGCCGCTTTGGATCAGGGGCAGAGCCTGGATCGCCTTAATCGCGGAGCGCGGGAACACCGGCCGTGAGACATCGCCGATCGCAATGAGCAGGCCCGTGTCGGGATTGGCAACGGCGATTGCGCCGCGGTGACGGCTTTCGACATGCGCGCCGCGCGTGGCAACGATCAGTTCGGGATTGACGTCCATACATCCATACCTGGCATCCGTTCCACCAAGCGGCCATAGGAAGCGGTTATGGGAACCCGGACTTGCGGTCGGAGATTGGCTGGGGCGGGAGGATTCGAACCTCCGCATGGCGGTACCAAAAACCGCTGCCTTACCGCTTGGCTACGCCCCATCGCGGACCGGGGTTATAGGGTCTTGGACCTCGCCGTGCAACCGCCGAACTCGGCACAAACCACAACTGTTCCAAGATGACGACGCGCAAAGACACCTCATTTGGTCAATGCTTGCACGTCAGCCAGGCTTGAGACCCGATGAACCTGGCCGTTTCTAATCACATACTGCCATGCGAGCTTCTCGCTGCGGGCGAGATCTTCCGGTGTGATTCCCTCCAGCGATGAGGCGAGAGATGACCGCACGGACGGGACGACATGGTCAACGAACCACTTCGTCAACTCGGGATCTGTCGACTCGTCAAGCTGAGGCAAACGCCCCGACTCGCCGCTCTCGGTGAACAGAACCGCTTTCAACGCTGACGGCGGCAGTCGGCCCGCCTGGATGCCCTCGGCAATCGCTTCAACGAAGCCAATCTGTATGAGGCCGGAGAGGACAGACGTGTTCGGTCGGCTCCAACGCCGCGCCTTGAAGCGCTCGACCGTCTCCGCGCCCCCGCGAAACGTGCGCTCGATACCAAACCAGACGTTGCGTGCAAGACGCGCGACCGCACCGTAGTTGTATTCCGACTTGATGTTGTCCAGCAGTGTTCCGCGAACCCGGCTGCGGGTTTCGGCGTCGAACCATTCGGCGTTCAGGCGTTTGATTGCGACAATTGAGTTCTTGTCCGTTGAAAACTCACGAATATCGGTCAAGTCGACGCCGTTCGTACCGGCCTCGATGACAAACGTGGACGAGACGCCGCTATCGTACTGCGGGCTGGTGAATACGATCGCTGCGTGTGAAAACAAGGACTGCGTCGACCAGCGAATGACGTACGAGACAAGATCGTTCCGGCGCGCCGTCAGCACGATATCGGCACGCTTAAGGTAGTTGCCCGCGAGGAATTCATCGAGTGACTTCGGCCATTGCCCCGGTCGGTCGCGAGACTCTGCCGCTAGTGATGGCAGAGCGACTGCAACTGCAGATATGAGCAGACTTGCAAAGACTGCAGCGTACTGAACTTGAGCTCGACGTGGCATTCCAACGCTCTCCACGGCCTGCATTCGCAACCAAAGTTTCGAATGGTGTCCGACACTTAACCTGAAATGAGAGCTTAAATCCAGTGCGAGACTAAGTGGGTGATCTTTAGGCAGAGTGTTCTCCGGCGTTGCATATTGGCCCTGCTGAGATTGCGCTTAGCCCGGAGAGGGGACGTGATGGTACCTGTTGCAAAGGTTGGTGGGTGGTTCGCGACCCGAGCCGCCGAAGGTTTGGGCAGCGCCAAGCGAGGCCGGCAGGACCGTGACGCGCGACTAACTAACTCCACGGTCCATTATTGCCGGATCACTCCGGTGTCGGTGCGGGGTGGGGATGATCACCAAGGGACGTGGTGACTGCACCGACAGTCTTAACGTCACTGATTCAGCGGGCAGAATTATGGTATAGCTTAGGCACATTTGCGGTATGCACAGTGTACGCGCATCTGATGCCCGGATCGGCCGCTTAGGTGCCAGAGCGTGTTTGCGTTGGGTTGCGCCGAGCGATATGGGTGATGCCCAAAATTCCGGCGCATCAGGTGCCCGTATTCGATTGGCTTGATATGAGTTCGATTGGCTTGACATGACCCACGCTGAGTCCGCTGAAACCGCCGCCCACCGGCCAACCCCGGCGACGATACTGCTGGTTTTAGTCCCGTTCGCGTTTGGCTACTTCCTGTCATACTTCTTTCGGGCGGTGAATGCTGTCGTTGCGCCGGATCTGAAAGCGGAACTCTCCCTTGGCGCCACCGAAATCGGGCTGCTCACGTCGGCCTATCTCTTCACGTTCGCTCTGGCCCAGCTTCCGCTTGGCGTGGCGCTCGATCGCTACGGGCCGCGCCGGTGCCAGACCATCCTCATCGCAATTGCGGCGGCAGGAGCGTTGATGTTCGCTCTCGGAGACGGGATCGTCGAGCTCACCATCGCGCGGGCGCTGATCGGCCTTGGGTTCGCCGGTGGACTGATGGGCGGGTTCAAGGCCGTTGCGATTTGGGTATCGCCGCAACGCCATGCGCTGGCCAACGCCTGGGTCATGTCAGCCGGCGCGTTGGGACTGCTGGTCGCCACGGCACCGGCTGAGTTTGCCGTTCAGTTGATCGGCTGGCGCGATGTCTTCATGGCGCTTGCAGCCGCGACGTTGGTCTCGGCGGCGTTGATTTGGTTTGTGGTGCCGGAACGTCCGAACAAGGCGACGACCGGGCAAACCCTTTCGGGCCAGATCGCTGGGCTGGCACAGATCATGCGCGACCGCGTGTTCTGGGCGATTACGCCCATGCTCGCGGCGACGGCCGGAACTCAGATCGCGATCCAGACGCTCTGGGCGGGGCCGTGGCAACGCGACGTTGCCGGGCTGGATCGCACTGGTGCGGCCGAGGTTCTGTTCGTGGCCGCTATCGCATTCTTCGTTGGGGTTTTGACGTCCGGCGCGCTTGCGGACTGGCTGTTGCGTCGCGGTGTCAGCCTGTTGACCACGTTAATGGGCTTTATCGTCCTGTTCATTGCATCGCAGGTTGGGATCATCCTGGAGCTGCTCGCGTTCAACTCGGCCATTTGGTTCGTGTTTGGCATGACCGGGCAGACCGCTGTGCTCGCCTATCCGTGGCTTGCACGATACTTCGGGCAGGCGCTTGCCGGGCGGTCGAACGCTGCGGTCAATCTGTCGTTGTTTGCGGCGGCGTTTGCGATCCAATATGCCATCGGCCTGATCATCGATCTGTTCCCGCAGACCCCGTCCGGCGGCTTCCCCAAACAGGCATATCAATATGCATTCGGAACGTTTCTCGCCCTGCAGGTGCTGACGATCCTGTGGTACGCAGTCAACCTCGGGCAAATTCGTGCTGTCGAACGACAGTTCGGATCGCAATCAGAGACAGGTCAAGCCGATTAGTGATGTCGTTTTGGCCGGCGGCGCGATGCCGTGTGCGGTGCGCACGATTTCGCGATGACATGCCGAATAGTTGCGCGCGCAATCTGGCTATGTCCGGACTGCGATGACGAGACACCGCGCGCCGAGACGCGCGGTTGGGATAATGCACCAAGAGCTGGGAGGACAGCGCGATGCCGCGTTTTGCAGCAAACTTGTCGTTCATGTTTACCGAGCATGACTTTCTCGATCGGTTTGACGCCGCGGCGCAGGCTGGCTTCAAGGCCGTGGAGTACCTCTTTCCCTACGAACATCCCGCAGAAGAGATTGCAGCCCGTCTCAAGGCCAACGGTCTCACACAAGCGCTCTTTAATCTGCCGCCGGGCGATTGGACTGCCGGCGAGCGCGGATTGGCAGCGCTGCCGGGTCGCGAGAAAGACTTCGAAGCTGCGATGCGCGCCGCGCTCGTTTATGCTGATGTGACAGGCTGCAAGCTTCTACACGCCATGCCGGGATTGCGGCATCACGGCGCCGACCGCGCGACCTATATTGCCAACCTGAAACGTGCGGCCCAGATGGCCGGCGATCACGGCGTTCGGGTCATTATCGAGCCGATCAACACACGTGATATTCCGGGGTTCTTTCTCAATACGACTGATGACGCACGCGCCGTCATTTACGAAGTGGCATCGCAAAACATCGGGCTGCAGTTCGATCTCTATCATCGCCAAATCCAGGAGGGCGATGTCGCAATGGCGATCCGCGAGTTTGCGGGCTTGACGCGGCACTATCAAATCGCAAGCCCACCCGATCGCGGAGAACCGGATGACGGCGAAATGAACTACACCTACCTTTTCAAACAAATCGACGCGACCGGATACGATGGCTGGGTCGGCTGCGAATACAAGCCGCGCGGAGGCACCCTCGATGGCTTGAGTTGGGTCCAGACGTGCGGCCAGGCATTAGGTTGAAGGCGTTTCGAAGCCTCCCGTCAATGAAAAGACGAAAATCAAAAGGCGTAAACAGAAGAGTCCAATCCAAATAACAGTGATCGCGCGAAAAGAGGAAACACAATGAAAGTTCTGGTTATCGGTGCTGCAGGTATGGTTGGGCGGAAACTGATCGCGCGCCTTGCGTCGGACGCGGGGCTGGGCGGCAAACCGATTACGTCGTTGTTGGCCTACGACGTGGTTGATCCGGCGCCGCTGTCAGACGCGCCATTTCCGATCACGGCTCAGGTCGGTGATTTGCCGGCCGTTGGTGAAGCCGAGAAACTGGTGGCGGATCGGCCGGACGTTGTTTTCCATTTGGCGGCAATCGTATCCGGCGAAGCCGAAGCCGATTTTGACAAGGGCTATCGGATTAACCTCGACGGGACGCGCAATCTCTTCGATGCAATCCGCGCGGTTGGGGACGGATACTGTCCGCGCGTTGTTTTCACCAGTTCGATCGCTGTTTTTGGCGCGCCGTTCCCGGATGCCATTTACGATGAGTTTCATTTAACGCCGCTGACGAGCTACGGCACGCAGAAAGCAATTGGCGAACTGCTTTTGGCTGACATGACGCGGCGGGG
>JBCDAH010000001.1:0-84168 GCA_039186015.1 Pseudomonadota bacterium | reverse complement strand
GTCATGTCTTTGTCCGGCAAAGGGGAGGCGCTGGGCAAGGAACTTGGCGGCCTTGGTTTTACAGGCTCGAACCTGGAACCAGATGACATTGCCGCATTTGTCGCGCGCGCTCAGTCCGAATTCGGCCGTATCGACGGGCTGGTGAATTGCGCCGGCCATGGCCCAAAGGGTGACGTTGACGAGATACCGGATGCCGACTGGCATCTCGGTCTCGACTATTATCTGTTGAACGTGATCCGCGCCGTGCGACAGGTGACCCCGGTCATGATCCAGCAGCGCCGCGGCTCGATCGTCAATGTCTCGACCTTCGCCGTATTCGAGCCGGATCCGGACTTTCCGACATCCGCCGTCTTTCGTGCGGGACTTGCGAGTTACACAAAGTTGTTTGCGGACAAGCATGCGGCAGAGGGTGTGCGCATGAACAATGTCCTTCCCGGCTTTATCGATAGCCTTCCGGAAAAGGCCGAGCGGACGCAACGTATTCCAATGGGACGCTACGCAAATGTACGCGAGTTGTCCGAAGTGATCGCGTTTCTGGTTTCGGATGCGTCCAGCTACATGACGGGGCAGAATTTGCGCGTCGATGGTGGACTGACGCGCTCCGTCTGATCAGATTGCATTCTGCATGACCGTGACGGCCTGGGACATTTCAAGCCTCGTCGTAACCGTTCCTCGTTGCGTTCGGTTACTCACAGCACCGTGCGCGGTTGCGGCACCGTCGCCGTACGTCGACATCGCAGGTTGAGCCTGACGTGCTATGACGACCTGCGCTTTGCCGACACGCTCTTTCCGGACTTCGGGTCGTAACGGCCGCCGTCCAGGTAGGCGTGCCCCCAGCCCATGATTTGAAGCAATGCAGGCTCCAGCGCCTGTCCGGCTTTTGTCAAATGGTAGGCATAGCGAACAGGGCGGTGTTGATAGGCCTCGCGCTGCACAAGCCCCCAATCCACGAGCTTTTTCAGGCGTTGCGAGAGGATGTTGGAGGGGATGTGTTCGTCGCTGCTTTGCAAGTCCTGGAACGTATGTTTGCCGTGCCAGAGCAAGTCGCGAATGATCAGCAGTGTCCACTTGTCGCCGACAAGTTCGAGCGAACGCGCAATCGAGCAGCGCGACCTGAACGTGTCTTCGCGATGCGATACCAGGCTCTTCGACATATCGACCCAAGTGCGCTCCAACCAACCTCCGAGTGATCCTAGTTAAGTCGCTTGCATTTTGCAAGTCACTGGTGTAGCGAGTTACTTTCAAAATGCAAGTGACTGGCTCTGCGCGAGATCATCTGGAGGTTGATGTGAGTACGGTCCTATTGGCTCATGCGGCAGCGGCGACGGCCGCATTCAGCGCCGGCGCTGCCGTCGTTGCGACGCGCTTTGTGATTGGTGAAACGGATCCGGTTGCTTTGGCCTTTTACCGATATGCCATCGGTATTATCTGTCTTATGCCGGTACTTCCATTCATCTGGCCAAAGTCGGGTTTATCCGGCATTGATATTGTGAAAATTGCAGTTTTGGGCGTAATTTTCTTTGGTCTCTTTCCGTGGTCGTTCAACGCGTCATTGCAGCATATTCCGGCGGCACGATGTGCGGTCGGTTTGGCGACCATCCCAATTCAAACGCTTATCATCTCGGCGCTATTTGGACGCGAGAAAATCACCCTCAATAAGCTCGTGGGCGTCGCGACCGCGTTTATCGGCACGGCCATCGTCTTTGGTCCGTCCGCCGGAGGTGTGTCTGAGCCCGGCTACGTCACAGGCGATATCTTGATCCTGCTTGGTGCGCTGAGCGGGGCGATCTATTCGGTGTTCAGCCGGGCATCGATATTGCAGCATGGCCCATTATTTGTGACAGCTCTCGCAATGATTTTTGGAGTCGTGGCTTTATCTCCCATCTCATCGCTGCAATCCGGTTTTCTCATGTTTCCGAGTTTCAGCTTTGAAGGATGGATCGCCGTTCTCTTTCTCGGAACATTTGCAGGCGCGATTCAGTTCTCACTGTTTACGTGGGCATTGCGGTGGCTGCCGCCAACGGTAACTGTTTTGTATCTGACGTTGAACCCGTTGGCCGCGACGGTCCTTGGTTTTGTACTGTTGAGCGAAAGTGTGGAGACCAATGTGTTGATTGGCCTGCTGCTCGTGCTGCTCGGCATTGTGTTTGGGAGCGGTGCGATCGGCGACCTGCGCCGCGGATTGCGACCGCAACGTGCGAGTGGTGACCAATAGATCATTCCGCAATAGGCGGCCTCGTGACGCCGACGCGAGAGCTGGTCCTCTCTGGGCCGAGCGTGCTGCAACGCAAGGTTCTCAGCTGCTGTGCCGTGGATCCCGGCCTTTGCCGAGATCCGTGGTGTTGATGGTTCCGGCTCAGCTTAAGAGACGCTAATGCATTGCCGCCAAGGCGTCGGCATAACTCGACCGTTCCTCGAGATGCTCGAGACCGATGGAATCGAGCTCGTCGAAGAACACGGCCAGCACGTCCTTGCGCCCGAGGCGGACGGCAGAATCGGCCAGGAGTTGCATGAAGAGGTCACGCTGTGCGTGGCTGCCGCCCATTTGCCAGAGATTGCGCCGTGCCGGGAGCAGGATATCGAGAACGCGCTGATGGTCGCCTTTGCGGTGTGCGATTGATGCCTCTGCCGCAGGGATCGCGGCAAGCGCGTAACGGGGGCCGAGCGTGCCTTTCGTTTCGGCGACAAAGCCATACATCGCACGCACGAGCTCCTCTGCCTCCGCGAAGCGATTGGCGGCGGCGAGGCCAAGGGCGCAGTGGGCCGATGTGAACGGGCTTTCATGGTTTCCGATCCGATCTGCGGCAAGATTGGAAATGTCGCTCCAGCGGTCGCCGACATCGACGCCGCGCAATTCCAGGCGTTGCAGCAATGCGATGTCGTTTTGAATGTCGACGTAGAAATCCGGCACCGCTTGCATCAGCGGCGAGTTCAAGTCGCGCAGCGTGTCGTCGTAAATGGCCAGTGCCTGATCGTAATTGCGGGCCTCGGTGTGGAACAGAGCCAAATGCCACCAGTTGTGGTGGCGAATGTGGTTGGCGGCGCCCCAGTTTGACGATAGACCGCTGCACCACTCGATACCGTCCTTCAGCCGGCCCTGCATGATCAGAACATGGGCAACGGCATGCGCCGCCCATGGGTCATTGGGATCGACATCGATCGCTTGCCGCCCGCATCGCTCCGCTTCGGCATAAGCTCCCGTTTCTTCCAAGCCGAAGGCGCGAATGGCGAGAAACGCACCGAGGCCCGGATCGGACTGGGACCACGCAGGTGCCGCCCGTTCGGAAATGTCCCGCATCCAATCCACTTCACCGATCCAGAACAATTCGAACTGGGCGAGCCGAAGTGCCAACAGGTCATGCGGGTGTTCGCGTGCGATGGCTTCATAATGTGTGACCGCCTCGGTGAGGCGGCCGTCAACTGCCGCGGCCAGCGCAGAAATGTAGCGCTGTTCCCGCTCCGTCTCCGGTGCGCGGGCGTGGCGAGCGGCATCCAGCTGTTTTTGTGCAGGGGCGCGCAGCTCTGGTTTGCGCAGGCCAGCCATGAGGATGCCTTTGACCGCATAGGGCAGCGCAAAGTCCGGATCCGCCGTGGTCGCGGCCTTGATGTGATCCATCGTGTCCGTCCGCCAGCCGACATAGCTCTCGGTGGCGGAACTCATGGCCTTTGCCGCGTCAGTATTGTTGGTGGTCAGGCGATAACCGTGTGCATCTTGTTGCATGTTTCAGCCCTAAAATTGTGTGTCGTGTTCTCAGCTTTAGTTCAGTTTGCGCGTTCGGCGGGATCGGACAAGCCCCTGTGCGCACGGTTGTTCGATTGTTGCCGTTCCTCACGTCCGAGGGTGCCGGGCGGCTTGGGCTAAGTTTTGGCACGACCGCGTCGTTTTGACTGCGTGACGCCTGCTAGTGCCTGCACTTCGATGTTGGCGTCGCGGCATTGCACAATCATGTGACCAAGCTCCAGGAAGTCCCGTTTGCGCTGGCTTGAAGCGCGCCACGCCAGGCCAATGGAACGCGAGGGCTGCGGATCCGCGAACCGAACGACGCGCACATCTCCGCGCTGGGTTTCGACTGGAACGCTGATCTCCGGCAGGAGCGACACGCCCAGGCCATTGGCGACCAGTTGCACGAGTGTCGAAAGGCTTGAGGCGCCGAACGTTTCAACATTGCCGGCATGATGTGGCCGGCAGAGCGAAAGGGCCTGATCGCGAAGACAATGGCCTTCCTCCAGCAGCAAAAGTCGAGAGGCCCGGAGCACGTCAGAGTCTTGATGTACCGAGTCCATCGGGTCCGCATGTGCATGTTGTATGAAAAGAAACGGGTCTTCGAACAGAAAGGACGTCTCGATATCCGTGTGCTCAACGGGCAATGCCAGCAGAACGACATCAAGCTGACCTGTGATCAGCTGGTCGATCAACGCATGGGTGTGGGTTTCGCGGATATGGAGATCGAGTAGGCCGTACTCTGCCGCCAGGCGCGGCAATAGGCGCGGGAGGACGTAGGGCGCAAGCGTCGGGATGACACCAAACCCGAGCGAGCCCGTCAGCAGATGGCCGTGGTTATGGGCAACGTCGCCGAGGTCTTGCATGGCAAGCAGGATGTGGCGCGCTTTCTCCGCAACGTCTCGGCCCGCGTCGGTCAGTTTTGCGCCATCGCGGCGGCGCTCGATGAGCTGCAAACCGAGCGTCTGTTCCAGATTCTGGATCTGCATCGAGAGGGCAGGCTGGCTGATACAACAATCGTCTGCGGCGCGCGCAAAATGGCCCAAGCGCGCAACAGCATCAAAATAACGCAGTTGCTTCAGTGAAACATCGATCATCAGTTATGCTTATCGTATGTGGTGTGGGCGCACAACAAAACCGATTGCACGCGGGAGTCTGCGCCGTATTGGATATCAGTCTCACAAGGTGTTTGTGTCTGAACGCTGTGCGATAACTGGCCGGCGCAGGCTCGTGTGACATCGACGACCTCTCAAACGACGAATCTTTCCGTTGCCATATTCGTATGGGCACTCAGCCGCGCGAGTTTCGAGTGTCTGGTGTGCGTTTCTGCAGTGCTGGCAATGTGCTGACAGCATCAGCCTGTGCTAGGGAGGGCGCATGACACTGCATCGGCATGGCTGGGTACCGTGACGTCTGCATTCGCCTTTCGCACGCAAGCAATCAAGAAAGTGTACGGCTCGGGAGAGGCCGCGGTACACGCGTTGCGTGGTGTCGATTTGGATATCCCGGCCGGCGAGCTGGTTGTCCTGCTTGGCGCGTCGGGCAGCGGAAAATCCACGTTGCTGAACATCCTCGGCGGCCTGGATCGCGCAACGGACGGCACCGCTCACTTTTTCGACGAAGACCTCACCGATATGAGCGACCGCCAGTTGACACTGTACCGTCGTCAACATGTCGGGTTTGTCTTCCAGCTCTATAACCTGATGCCGAGCCTGACGGCGTTCGAGAACGTGGAGCTTGTTACCGAGATCTCTGAAAATCCGCTCGACCCGGTTGAGGCGTTATCGCTTGTCGGCCTCAAGGAGCGGACCGGTCACTTTCCAGCGCAACTCTCCGGTGGAGAACAGCAGCGGGTCGCGATTGCGCGCGCGGTGGCCAAGCAGCCGACGGTGTTGTTCTGCGACGAACCGACGGGCGCGCTCGATAGCGCGACGGGGCGATCGGTATTGCGTGTCCTGCAGGACATCAACCGGAACCTCGGCGCGACCGTCATGATTGTGACGCACGCAGCCGCGACGGCGGCGATGGCGGACCGCGTCATAAATTTTGCCGATGGGCGGATCCGTGACGTCGTGGTCAATCCGTCGAAGATGTCCGCTGAAGACATCGAGTGGTGATTGCACAAGGCCAACCGCGATGAACCCGCTCGACAAAAAGCTGCTACGCGATCTCTGGCGGATCAAAGGCCAGGCGGTGGCGATCATCATGGTGATTGCGCTGGGCGTGTTGATGCTCGTGATGATGGGCGGCTTGATCAATTCGCTCGAGGAGACGAAGCGCGCCTATTACGAGCGGTATCGCTTGGCGGACATTTTCGCGCCGACCAAGCGGGCGCCCAATCACCTCCTGAAGGATATCACTCGAATCCCGGGTGTTGCATCGGTCGAGGGGCGCATCAACGGCGGCGCCTTGATCGATCTGCCGGCGGTGACTGTCCCTATCCGTGCAAAGGCTCTTTCGCTGCCTGAGTCCGGGACGCCGCGATTGAACGATGTCTACCTCGCCGACGGACGGCGTCTCGATCCGACCCGAGACGATGAGATCCTTCTTTTGAGAGGGTTTGCGAAGGCAAACGGTATATCGCCGGGCGCGAAATTGACAGCGACGATGAATGGGGCGCGTCGAACGTTTACGGTCGTCGGCCTGGCTGAGGCGCCGGAGTTTCTCTACGCCGTTGCCCCAGGTGAGATCGCTCCCAATGACGCCCGTTTCGCCGTGATCTGGATGAATGAGGACGCGCTTGCGGCGGCGTATGATCTCAAAGGTGCGTTTAACGAAGTGCTCGTATCCTTGTCGCGTGGTGCGCGGGAACCTGCGATTCTCGATCAGCTCGACCGCATTCTCGAACCCTATGGCGGTACGGGCGCCTATGGTTTGAAGGACCATCCATCGAACCGGTTTGTTGTTGACGAGATAGCTGGGCTGCGGACGTCGAGTTCGATCGTGCCGCCCATCTTTCTCGCTGTTGCAGCTTTCCTCCTCTACATCGTGATCTCACGGATGATCCAGGCTGAGCGGGAGCAAATCGGTTTGCTGAAGGCGTTCGGCTACAGCAGTTTTGAGGTCGCGACACACTACTTCAAGTTCATCCTGACGATTGCGGTGCTTGGCGCGATGCTCGGCTGCCTGTTCGGCGTGCTATCCGGACGGAGCATGGCCGTTGTTTATCAGGACTACTTCAAGTTTCCGTTTCTGGTCTTCCAGGTCGAACCACGCGGATTCGTCATCGGCTTCGTCTCAAGTGTGCTGGCGGCATCGGCCGGCGGTCTTGTTGTTCTGCGCCAGGTGTTCGACCTTACGCCAGCGGTGGCGATGCGGCCTCCGGTGCCGGCCGATTTCAGCAAGGCGTTTCGTTTTGGGCCTGTTCTCAAGTCCGTGCTTGATCAACCCAGCCGCATGGTGTTGCGGCGCCTGATTCGCCAGCCGGTTCGCGCGTTGACGGCCGTTGCCGGTATTGCGGCCAGCGTGTCCTTGACCGTCGCCCAGCTCAGCATCATCGCGTCCTTCGATCGCATGCTGGATCTGAACTACCGGATGATCGACCGCGGTGATGTCGCCGTCAGTTTTGTCGAACCCCTTGGTGACGCATCCATCTTTGCGCTGCGGCGGATGCCGGGCGTCATTGATGTCGAGCCGTATCGAAGCGTTTCCGTGATCTTGCGTAACGGGCGTTACACCTATCGCGGCGCGATTAATGGTTTGGTCTCAACGCCGCGGCTGAACCGCGCCGTCGACAGCGATATGGAGGCGATCTACGTTCGTAGGGATGGGCTGATCTTGTCAAAAGCACTCGCGAAAACTCTCAATGTAACGCCAGGACAGACGCTGACGATCGAGGTCAGGGAAGGGCGGCGCCCGGTGTTGCAAATTCCGGTTGTCGGTGTTGCTGAGACGTTGTTCGGCGCGCCGGCTTATTTCGAGATCAATGCATTGAACACCGCGCTGAAAGAGCCCAACCGGGTCTCCGGTGCCTACCTGCGTATCGATACGGCCGAAAGTGCGACGATTTATCGAACGATCAAAGACATTCCGATTGTTGCCGGCGTGAGCGTGCGCGCAGAGACGCGCGATGCGCTCAAGCGCATGCTGGACTCCGGCGCCGGAGCGGTGCGATTTATCATGGCGGCCATCGCGGCGATTATTACGTTTGGCATTGTCTATAATAGCGCGCGCATTGCCTTTGCCGAACGCGAGCGTGATCTCGCCAGTTTGCGTGTGCTTGGGTTCACCAAAGGTGAGGCTGCGTTCGTTCTGCTCGGTGAACTCGCGATCGTGACGTTGCTGGCGCTGCCCCTCGGGTCGGTCGGCGGCTATTTCCTTTCGCAAGGTCTGGCCGAGGGGTTTTCAACCGATCTGTATCAAATTCCGGCGCTTTTCACGCCGGAAGCCCATGGTATTGCCGCACTGGCCGTTTTGCTGGCGGCGGCTGTATCGGGATGGCTGGTCAAGCGCGATGTCGACCGCATGGACTTAGTTTCCGCGCTGAAGACACGGGAGTAGGCGGACGTGGCACGCAGGCAAACACGAACTTGGATGATGCTGGCGGTTGCGGTGGCGTTGGCCGGTGCTTTGGTCTTCGCGTTCTGGCCGCGGCCGACGATTGTCGATATCGGCAAGGTCAAACGTGAGTCAATGCTGGTGACGATCGATGAAGAAGCACGGACGCGGGTGCATGATGCCTACGTGGTGTCTGCTCCGATCGGTGGGCGTCTTCTCCGCGTCGAAGTGCTGGCCGGCGATCGCGTGAAGAGCGGTCGCTCGGTGATCGCACGCATGTTGCCGCTCAATCCACCGGCGCTGGACATTCGCACACGTCAGCAGGCGCGTGCCGCCGTGACCTCGGCTGAAGCCGCATTGCGCGTAGCACGTGCTGATCTCGAGAAGGCAATTGCCGAAAAAGACTTCGCGGAAGTTGATTTGGAGCGAAAGCGCAAACTGAGTGACCGGGGCATCAGCGCCAAGGCTGCACTTGATATCGCGGAGCGCGCCTGGCGGGCTGCAACGGCGACCCTTGATGTGGCCAAGGCAACGATCGCGATGAAAGAGGCGGATCTGGCAAATGCGCGGGCTCAGTTGATATCGTTTGTCAGCGTCGCACCGCCGCCGCAGGCCGGACAGCCGTCTAACCTTGGCATGACCGAAGCCGATACCACCATTCCGCTGACGGCCCCGATCTCCGGTCGTATTCTGCGCGTGATCCAGGAGAGCGAGACCACCGTCGCAGCCGGCGCGGCGATTTTGGAGATCGGAGACATTTCAAACGATCTTGAAGTCGTTGCCGAGTTGCTGTCGACAGACGCGGTGCAGGTCACGGCCGGTGATCGTGTGATCATCCGCAAGTGGGGTGGCTCGGATGAGCTGAACGGCGTGGTTGAGCGTGTTGAACCCTGGGGCTTCACCAAGACGTCTGCACTCGGTGTCGAGGAGCAACGCGTGAAAGCCATCATAAAATTCACAGATCAACCGTCGCGAAGGCGCAATCTCGGTCACGGCTATCGGGTGGAGACCCAGATTGTCATCTGGGAGGCCAAGTCCGCGTTGACGGTGCCGTCCAGCGCGTTGTTTCGTCATGATGGCCAGTGGGCGGTTCTGGCGAATGTGGGTGGTGTCGCGCGACTCAGGCTGTTGAAGATCGGACGCAACAACGGCGTCCAGGCCGAGGTCTTGGATGGCATTCCCGAAGGCGAAGAGGTGATCCTGTATCCGGGCCCCAGTCTGCGCGATGGTGGCGGCGTTGCGCGCCGCACGGTAAACTGACGAGCGCTCTGGCCGATGGCACTCGCTCGCCGATATCGCATGCAGACGCGCAATCGATCAGATTGCGTTTGTGTTGGGATCTGGTCTGACCGGCGACGTGGTCAACCGTTAATGATGCCGCCGTCGATGTTGATGATCTGACCGGTGATATAGCTCGCGTCATCACCCAACAAGAACGCGATCACGCCGGCAACTTCCTCCGGCCGGCCAACGCGTTTCAGAGGGATTTCATCAAGCAGGCGTTGGCCGCGGCTGGCGATAATCCGCGCGGGCATGGGGGTATCGATGATACCCGGTGCGAGGCCGTTGACCAGAATGTCCGGCGCATATCGGCGCGACAGTGCACGGACCAGCCCGACCAGCCCGCCTTTGGCGCACGCATATGGCACATGCTCCCAACTTCCGCGATTGAAAGCGAGGGACGATATGAACACCATGCGTGCTGTATCGGGGCTACCAGCGTTGTTTGCACGCATGGTCTCGGCAGCGTAGCCGGCCAGCATGTATGCGTTTGTGAGATTGTTGGTGATCGCGCGTTCCCAGACAGACATGTCTTCCGGTCCGTCCGGGTCCGTTTCAAACACGCCAGCAAGATGCACCAGCCCGTCGAGTTTCGGGCCGGCGGCCTTGATAACGTCACGACAGGCCTCAGGCGTGTCGAGTTGGCTGACACGGGTTGCGATGTCTGCACGCGGTGATGGGATCGCGTTGACCAGCGTATCCAACGCACCCTGATCCCGATCGACCAGCAGCAGTGAGATCTGTTGCTGCGCAAGGCGGTCGATTAGCGCTCGCCCGATGCCGCCGGCTGCGCCTGTGATGACCATACTTGCCATGCGTTCCTCCACCTGTCGTCCGGCTTGTTATGCCTGTTGTGAATGGTGCGCCCACCCGATGGTCGCGATGGCTGTGCGCGTTGCCGCACATGCCGGATGGGCGCCGTCGCGGTCAGATTTCTCGAATGATCGCCTCGATTTCAACGGTCATGCCGTTGGGGAGCGAGCCCATGCCAATGGCGGATCGGGCGTGTCGACCACGATCACCCAGAATCTCAACAAACAGGTCTGAGCACCCATTGATCACCTTGGGATGGTCGGCGAAGTCGGGAGCGCCGTTCACCATGCCAAACACTTTCAGGATTTCAACTTTGCCCAGATCACCGGTTGCCGCGCGTGCGGCTGCCAGCAAACCGAGGCCTGTCAGCCGTGCGTGTTCGTAAGCTTCTTCCCAGGACACATCATGACCGACCTTGCCAACCGGGTAGGAGCCGTCGGGCTGCTTTGGTCCCTGTCCCGCGAGATAGATGGTGGCGCCGTCGCGCTTGAAGGGTACGTAGTTTCCAGCGGGTGTTGGAACATTGGGAAGGGTCAGGCCGAGTGACTGCAGTTTTTCTTCCGGCGTCATGAGAACTATTCCTCAGCTTGTTTTGACTGGTGCGAACTTTTCGCCGCGCGTGGGGTGCCACCATTTGCCGGCAATCACGACACCGTCCGACTGGATTTTCTTGTCGCCCTCGAGGTGTTCCCCGACCACATCGACATAGTCGAACTTGCCGTCTTGAATGGACAAGACTGTCGCGTCGCCGGCGCTGCCGGGCTTGAACGACCCCAGCTCAGGTCGTTTCAATGCATGGGCCGCGTTTACTGTTGATGCCGCGATGACGTTGCTGAGGGGCATGCCCAAGCACAGGAACTTGGACATGGTGGTGACCTGATCGTAGGCGGGGCCGTCGATGCAAAGGGCGTGAACATCAGAAGAGATGGTGTCCGGTTCAAAGCCGTTGGCGAGCATCGCCCGTGCCGTCTTGAAGGCAAACGATCCCTTGCCGTGCCCGATGTCAAAAATCACGCCGCGCTTGCGAGCCTCCTGCACGACGGGCTTAACGGCGCCTTGTGCATTGCATGGCGTGTTCGGGAACGGGCGGAAGGCATGTGTCAGGACATCGCCGGGCCGCAGCGCTGAAACGACATCTTCGTACGACGGTGGCGGATGGTCGATGTGCGCCATCAGCGGCATGCCCACGTGGTCCGCGACCTCAAGCGCCATGTTCAGCGCGCTCCAGCCTTCCGAGCCGGAGGCGTGGCGCCCGACGCGCACTTTGATGCCGACGAGTACATCGCGATGCTGTTCGGCGACCTCAGCACATTCTGCCGGCGCCAGCATACGGATCTCAGTACTCTCGCCGATCATGACGGTGTTTGAGAACGCGTAGATCCCGGCAAACGAAACGTGCAGGTAGGCCAGGATCCGCACTTCGCTTTGATCAATCACGTGCTTGCGAAAGCCGAGGAAGTTGCCCGGGCCGGCGCTGCCGGTGTCGACGGCGGTCGTCACGCCGCTCAAGCGACAGAACTCCTCAGCGTCGATGCCCAGGGATGTGCCGCCCCAATACACGTGGGTGTGCAGATCAATCAGCCCCGGCGTTACGATGTGCCCGGACACGTCGCGAACTTCCGCCGTGCCGACGGGCAGGCTCGGGCCGACCTGGGCGACCTTGCCGTTCGCGAATGCGACATCGGCAACTCCATCGACGTCTTGCGATGGGTCGATAACCCGTCCACCCTTTAAAATGAGATCAAAGTCCAATGGCTACTCCCTCGGCGCTGTTTCCAGACATGCTATCGCGCGATGCTGCCATTCAACAATTGCTATTGCTGCGGGCCTGTCCCTCGCTAGCTTGAGGAAGCCAATTCTCGGAGGTGGGTCGTGGAGAAGATTGGAGTTGTCGGACTTGGTGCCATGGGGCTGCCGATGGCAAAGACGTTAGCTGCATCATCGTTCGACGTCATTGGATTTGATGTGTCCGCACCGAGACGCGCGAGTTTTGATCCGTGCGTTGCGTCCGTCGATGGCCTTGCGGACCGGGACGCCGTTGTGTTGTCGCTGCCGAACGATGCTGTTGTCGGCGACGTGGCCGGCCAGCTGTTCGATGGCCTGTCGCGCGGGGCGACCATCATCGACACATCGACGGTTGCGCCTGCGACAACGCGTGCGCTGCAAGATCGCGCTGCGCAACACGGCATTGGTTATGTCGACGCGCCCGTATCCGGCGGTGCGGTCGGCGCTGAGATGGGCACCTTGTTGGTCATGGCCGGCGGGCGGCCAGAGGACATTCAGCGTGTTCATGTGGTCTTGGACGCGTTGGCGCGAGCCGTGGTCGTATGCGGCGGGCCGGGCGCGGGAAACGTTGTGAAGTTGATCAACAATATGATGTGCGCTGGTCATCTCATCCTGGCCGGTGAGGCGTTGCGTCTCGCGGATGAGGGTGGCGTTGCGACGGATGATCTGGTCAATGCGCTGAACGCAGGGTCCGGTCGGAGTGCCGTGACCGAGGTGAACCTGCCGCGGTGGGTGCTGTCCGATACGTTCGACTCCGCCTTTTCGATGGCGTTGATGACCAAGGACGTCGGGCTGGCCGCTCACCTGGACGGTGCCGGCCCGGTGGCACGCGAAGTCGCGCGGCGCTGGCAGCGTGCAACCGATGCGATCGGCGGCGCGGAGGATTTTAACCGTATGGCAAAGCACCGGGTGGACGACTAATGGCGACACAATATGCGGACGCATTCACGACGTGGTTCGGCGAAGATGTTTTGAAAAGTTGGATCGGCGGTGCGTTGTTTGCTGGCCACGGGGATACGGTTGCGGTCGATGATCCGACGACGGGGCAAACGGCGTTCTCCTATCCCGATGGCGGAGCGGCGGCGGCATCAGCCGCGTTGGAGGCAGCAGATGCGGGCGGGCGCGCCTGGCGCGCGCTGACACCCAGCGACCGCGGGCTCGTGCTGTTTCGGGCCAGCGAACGTATCCGCGAACGCGCCGAAGATCTTTCTCAGCTTGAGGCTCTGACAGCAGCAAAACCGATCCGTGACGCGCGGGCCGAGGTTGGACGTGTCGCGGATATGTTCTCGTTTTACGCGGGATATGCGGACAAGCTGAACGGCGATGTGGTGCCGGTGCCGACAACGCACATGAACGTCGTACTGCGCGAGCCGCTTGGCACGATCGTTCAGCTGACTCCGTGGAATGCACCGATTTTTACGGCAGGCTGGCAGTTGGCGCCGGCGTTGGCGACCGGGAATGCTGTGGTTCTGAAGCCGTCTGAGCTTACGCCGGCTTCGTCGATTGCGCTCGCGCAACTGCTGCAGGAGTCCGGCGTGCCGGCAGGGGCCGTGAACGTCGTCGCCGGGCTCGGACCATCAGCCGGGCAGACGCTCGTGACCGACGAGCGGGTTGGCAAGGTGGTCTTCATCGGGTCGGTCCCGACGGGGCGCAAAGTTGCAGCGCTTGCGGCCGGTGCCGGTCGGCCAGCGCTGCTGGAATTGGGTGGGAAATCCGCCAACATCGTTTTCGCCGATGCGGATTTGGCGCGTGCTGCCAAGGCGGCACAGGCCGGCATTTTCGCGGCTGCCGGCCAAAGTTGTACGGCGGGTGCGCGCCTGCTCGTCGAGCGCAGTGCCTACGATCAATTGATCACATGGGTCGCGCACGGCGCACAAAAGCTCCAGGTCGGCGCGCCGCTGGACGCCCAGACCGAGGTTGGGCCGATCAACAACCGTGCGCAGTTCGATCACATCAACCGCATGGTTGCAGAAGGCGGAACGCACGGTGCGCGCGCTGTAACAGGCGGGGGCCGTCCAGACAGTCTTGCGGGAACGAACGGCTTCTATTTTGCGCCGACTGTCCTTGCTGACGTGACCAACGACATGACGATTGCGCGCGAGGAAGTGTTTGGCCCCGTCCTCGCGGTTGTCCCGTTCGATAGTGAAGAGGAGGCGATTGCGATTGCCAACGACAGCGCGTTTGACCTAGCCGGTGCCGTTTGGACAAGCGATCAGGCACGCGGGTTGCGCGTCGCTCAACAGTTGCGTGCCGGCACAGTTTGGGTGAACGGATATCGCGCGCTCTCCGTGATGTCACCGTTTGGCGGCATGCGCGGATCTGGCTTCGGACGGTCCTCAGGGCGCGATGTCCTGTCGGAATATACCCAATCCAAGAGTATCTGGATCGAGACGGATCCGCAGTCGCCGCAACCGTTCGGTTACGGCCCGGAGGCTTGACGACGTGCGGAGCGGCACGCGCGCGAACCCGCGCGATATGCGTTTGCGTCAGACGAGCTTGCCGCGTGCAGCGACGTTAAATACCTCGACGACCTGATTGCCACGAACCGCGATCAGGCGGTCGACCATGTTGACGACGACGCAAACGTGGTTCGGTATGACACGGACAATGTCACCAACAGCTGGGCGCGCGTTACAGGCGGACAGATCCAGGAAGCCGTGCTCTTCCGCAAAGCCGGCGATGCGGGCTTCCGGGTGCTCCAAGATCAGTCCGTGGCCGTCGAGACCGCCGGTATCCGATGTGAGTGTTTTCGATCCCGCGTCCAAGATTCCGCGTTCCGGGCCCGCGCGGCTGACGACGGTCGAGACAACCGTCAATGCGCAGTCGTCCAGCGTTGCTGCGCCGCAGGCCATCATCATGCGGTCATTGAAAACGTACGTTCCAGCCCGGTGTTCGGTCGCGCCGGTTAGCTTGCCAACGTTCGCGAGGTTCGGAGTCCCGCCCGTTGAAATGATCTCTGCCTCAAGGCCGAGATCTGCAAGGCCGGCGTTGGCTTCATTCAGGAATGCTTGCGTTTCCGGCCACGACGTTTCGGTGGGATAGAACAGAAGGCCTTTGAAACTGAGGTTTGGATCGGCCTTGACCTGTTCGGCGAGTTGCACGGCCTCGCGCGGTGTTTCGACGCCGGCCCGTTTCCGCCCCGTATCGCATTCGATCACGACATCGACCGCGCGTCCGGCTGCTTTACCGGCATGTGCATAAACCTCGAGCGTAACCGGATTGTCCGCGGCGAGCGTAATCGGCGTGCGCTGCAGAAGTGCGGCGAGTCGCCCAGACCGGGCTGCGCCGATGAGGTTGTAACTCACAAGAATGTTTTGAACGCCCGCGTCCGTCATCACTTCGGCTTCGCCGACCTTCTGGCACGTGATGCCGCTGGCGCCGGCGGCGATCTGCGCTTTCGCAAGTGCCGGAATCTTGTGGGTCTTGATGTGGGGGCGATGTGCGACCCCGGCCGCCGCGCAGGTCGCTTGTCCTCTCGCGATATTGCGATCCACGATATCGAGGTCGATGACAACAGCAGGTGTTCCGAAGTCGCGTGCGATTTCGGCTTTCAGAGTCTCGCTACTCATATCCGGCTCCTGTCATACCGCTCCTGACTGGAGTTCACGATAGACTTTTCAACGGGCGCGGCAAACTCACAGGATGCCGGTAAGGACACTCATTTCATGTCAAAGGCTTGCGCGCATCCGTTGGGCTCCGTACGCTCGTTCGTGTGCCATTATGAGGTATGCCAATGCGTTTGTTTGCCGCTTCACTTGCGACTGAGACGAATACCTTCTCACCGATTCCGACATCGCGCGCGAGTTTCGAAGCGGCATTCTATGCGCCTGCCGGTGAACATCCGGACCTGCCAAAACTCTGCACGGCGCCGCTTCTGGTCGCACGTCGGCGCGCGGCGCAAGAGGGCTTTACGTTGATTGAGGGGTCATCGTTTTGGGCGGAGCCCTCCAGCAAGATTGATCGCGAGAGCTTCGAGTCCATGCGTGACGAGATTCTCGAACAGCTCAAAGCAGCGATGCCGGTCGATGGCGTGCTCATGGGCTTTCACGGTGCACTTGTTGCAGACGGATACGATGATGCGGAAGGCGATATGCTCGAGCGTATTCGCGGTATCGTCGGCTCAGAGTGTACCATTGGTTGTGAATATGATCCCCATTGCCACCTTACCGAGAGGCGTGTGCAACTCGCGAATATCTCCATCCTGTTTAAGGAATACCCACACATTGATTTTCTGGATCGGGGTGAGGAACTTTTAAGTCTGGTTCTCCGCACGATCCGAGGTGAGATTAAACCGGTTGCGTCCCTTTATGATCCACGCATGTGGGACTTCTATCCGACGACAACCGAACCCATGCGCTCCTTTGTTGATCGGATTAAAGCCCTTGAGGGTCGAGACGGCGTGCTTTCGATTTCGATTGGGCACGGCTTCATGCATGCAGATGTTGCCGACATGGGCTCCCGCGTTCTGGTGATCACGGATGATCGCAAGAGTGCGGGCGATCGCCTCGCGGCTGATCTCGGTCGAGAACTGTGGGAGCGGCGTGGGGCGTGGTCGCCCCGCGCATTGTCCATGGAGGACGGGCTCAACGAGGTGCTCGCGCATGGCGGGGGGACGGCCATTCTCGCAGAGCCGGCGGACAATGCCGGCGGCGGTGCCGCGTCTGACGACACGCGCATTCTCCACGCTCTGTTGCAGCGCGGCGCACAGAACGTCGCCGTTGCCCCGGTCTGGGATCCGGTCGCCGTTTCGTTTTGTCATAGCGCAGGCCTCGGTGCGCGTCTGCCGCTGCGTTTTGGCGGCAAGACGGCGCCGGGATCAGAACCACCGGTTGACCACACCGTTGAAGTGATTGGCCTGGCTGTTGATACGTGGCAGCACTTCGGTGCAGCTCAAGTTCCACTGGGAGACGCCGCAGCCATTCGGTTGGAGAATGGCCCGGACGTGATCTTGATTTCCAGTCGAACACAGGCGCTCGGAACGGAGCTGTTTACACATCTCGGACTTGATCCTGCAGCCTACCGGGTCCTGGTGCTGAAATCGGCGCAGCATTTTGCAGGCGCCTTTGGTCCGGGTGCCTCATTGATTCTGAGAGCTGAGACCGGCGGGTGCTGCCCGACAGATCCGAACCGGCACACCTATACCAAGGTGACCCGCCCATTCTGGCCGCTTGACGACAACGTGGAGGGGCGTCTGCTTATCTAACCATCAGTTTTTGCACACTCTTTCGACTTGCCACTTTGGCCGCAAGACTTCTGAACTCTAGCCAATCGAAACAGCTCATTCTCTCAGCGTTTTCTTTGATCGTGACGATTATCAGCAGGAGGAAGCAAGCTATGGCGACTGACCGACGAAAATTTTTGAAGGGAACGGCTGCGACCGCAGCTTTTACCGCAGCGCCTGGTGTGATTACGGCGCGTGCGCAGGCAACGAAGAAAGATACCGTCAAGGCCGTGTTGCACGGCGACCTTAAGGTCTTCGACCCGATCTGGACGACGGCCAACATGACCGGTAACCACGGGTTGCTGATCTACGACACGCTGTTCGGCAAAGACGAAAAAGGCGTGCCGCATCCGCAGATGGTCGAGAAGTACGGCATCTCGGATGACAAAAAGACGTACACTTTCCAATTGCGCGACGGGTTGAAATTCCACGACGGTCAAGACGTAACGTCGGCCGACTGTGTCGCCTCCATCCGCCGGTGGGCCGCGCGTGATGCCGCCGCCCAGCACATGTTCCGGCGTGTCAGTGATACGCGCATCAAGGACGACAAGACGTTTGAAATTGTCTTGAGCGAGCCATACGGCCTGGTGATCGACGCCCTCGGCAAGATGGAAACCAATCTCCCCGTCATGATGCGTAAGAAAGACGCTGAGACGGACCCCAACCAGCAGGTAACGAACAAGATCGGCTCAGGCCCGTTCAAGTTCAACGAGACGGACACGCGCGCAGGGCAGCGCTACGTTTATGATCGCAATCCGGACTACAAAGCCCGGTCTGAGGCGGCGTCCGGTTTCTCGGGCGGTAAGGTTGCGCACCTGGAGCGTGTGATCATCGAGAACCTCGCCGATCAGCAAACCGCCCTTGCGGCTTTGAAGGCCGGTGAGATCGACTTCTACGAAACACCGCCGCTTGACCTTCTTGATCAGTTGGAAGGCGACAAGAACATCAAGCTTGAGGTGCTCAACAAGGGCGGCAATGTCGGCATGTGCCGTCTGAACTGGCTGCACCCGCCATTTGATAATGTTCATGCGCGCCAGGCGATGCTCCATCTCATTAAGCAAGAGGACATCCTTCAGGCGGCGTTCGGCAACCCGACGTACTTCAAGGGTTGCGGCTCGCTGTTTGGCTGCTCCGGCAATATGCAAAGCGACGTCAATACCGAGTGGTTCAAGGGTGGCCAGAACATCGAGAAGGCCAAGGAACTGTTCAAGAAGGCCGGCTATGACGGTCGCCCCGTCACTGTTCTGCAGGCCACCAATATCGGCTTCATGAACAATGCGGCATTGCTGATTGCGCAATGGCTGCAGCAAGCCGGCATCAAAGTGAAACTCGAAGCTTCGGACTGGGGCGGTGTTGTCACCCGGCGTGCCGTGAAGAAGCCACCGAACGAGGGTGGCTGGAACATCTTCATCACCTGGGGCTCCGGTGAAGGCTTTAACAACCCCGTCAGCTTCCTGGCGCACACGGCGAACGGTGGCAAGGGTTGGTTCGGCTGGCCAAAGGACGACCTTCACGAGAAGCTGAAGGACGAATGGGCCGCGGCACCAACGCTTGAGGAACGCCAGGCCATAGCCCGCAAGATGCAGGACAACGCCTGGAACTTCGTGCCGATGGCCGTTCTCGGACAGTGGGCGCCGCCGGTGTCCTACCGGTCGAACATCCAGGGCTTCTTGCCAATCCCGGCGCATGTTGCGTTCTGGAACGTCAAGAAAGCCTAATGTCGTCTTGGTTGCCGCCGTGACCATTGGTGTTACGGCGGCAACCGACATCGTTTCATGATTAATCGGATACAGGATTTGCGACCGCAATGATCGCGTTCATCGTCCGCCGTCTGGTATCGACTGTTGTGGTCATGGCGATCGTTGCCATCATTGTCTTTCTTCTCCTACGCCTTGCGCCGGGTGATCCGGTCGCCATCGTTGTTGGCGACAACGCTTCGCCAGATCAAATCACGGCGGTGCGTCAGCGATTGGGGCTCGATGATCCGCTGATCGTTCAGTTCTTTCGGTGGGCCGGGCGCGTGCTGGTCGGAGACTTGGGCATATCGATCTTCTCAAACGAACCGGTTTCGAAGCTCATTGCCCAACGTCTTGAGCCGACGCTCTCGCTGGCTGTGACGACGATTATCCTGGCCGTCGTGCTCGCCGTGACCGCAGGCGTCCTTGCAGCCTGGAAGGTCGGGACGTGGCTCGACCGGACCGTTATGGCGCTGTCGGTCGCGAGTTTCTCGGTGCCGGTCTTCGTGGTTGGATACATCCTGATCTACGTCTTCGCGATCCAGCTTCGTTGGCTACCGGTGCAAGGCTACCAGCCGATTGCCGATGGCGTGGTGGAGTGGTTTCGTCATCTTGTGTTGCCGTCGATTGCGCTTGGACTGGCCTACGTCGCGCTGATCGCGCGCATCACGCGAACGGCCATGCTCGATGTGTTGGCGGAAGACTACATTCGCACGGCCCATGCCAAGGGCGTCGCGACAGGACCGGTCTTGATGAAGCATGCGCTTAAGAATGCCGGCGTGCCGATTGTGACGGTCATCGGCATTGGTGTTGCGCTCCTGATCGGCGGCGTCGTGATTACCGAGACGGTGTTCAATATCCCCGGCATTGGCCGGCTGGTTGTCGACGCGATCCAGTATCGTGACTATCCGATCATCCAGGGGGTGATGCTGCTGTTTTCTGGCGTCTATGTGATTGTGAACCTGATTGTGGATCTGACCTACACGTTGCTTGACCCGAGGATCCGCACCTGATGGCCGATACCACAGCGACGTCGGTTCAGACCGCAACATCATCTGCGCCGTCGGGGTTTTGGCGCTTTGTGCGGCGTAACCCGACACTGGTCGTGGGCCTCGTGATTTTGATCGGGATGGTTTTTGTGGCTCTGGCAGCCCCGTTTATGGCTGGCGATCCATTGACCATGAAGCCGATCGATCGGCTCAAGCCACCGTCGGAACAGTTCTGGTTTGGAACCGATCAACTTGGTCGCGATGTCTTTGCGCGGACGCTCTGGGGTGCGCGGATTTCGTTGGTCGTCGGCATTTCCGTCGCGCTGTTGTCGGTGGCGATCGGTCTTGCCATCGGGCTTTTGGCCGGCGTCGTCCGCTGGATCGAAGCCGCTGTCATGCGATTGCTAGATGGGCTGATGGCCATTCCATCCATCCTGCTGGCGATTGCAATGGTTTCGTTATTCGGGGCGAGCGTCGGGATCGTCATCATTGCGATTGTGATTCCGGAAATCCCGAGGGTGGTGCGACTGGTGCGCTCGGTTGTCCTTGCGACGCGCGAGCAGCCCTATGTGGAGGCTGCGATTGCGGGTGGCGCGCCGATGTGGAAGATCCTGGTCCGCCATATCCTGCCACCAACGATCCCGCCTTTGATTGTGCAAGCGACCTATATCTGCGCGTCAGCGATTTTGGTTGAAGCTGCGCTGTCTTTTCTTGGTGCCGGGACGCCGCCTGAGATTCCGACGTGGGGGAACATGATCGCAGCGGACCGCATTTACCTTGGCCGCGCACCGTGGTGCATCTTCTGTCCCGGCATAGCCCTTGCGCTGGTCGTACTGGCGGTGAACCTGGTGGGCGATGGTTTGCGAGATCGCCTCGATCCGCGTATCGCACGACGGATGTAGGAGGCGACCCGATGCACGAGACGTCTTCACCGCTTTTGACTGTTGATGACCTCAAGACGTACTTTTTCAACGAGGACGGCGTCACGCGGGCCGTGGACGGTGTGTCTTTTCATGTCCGTCAAGGTGAGACGCTGGGCGTCGTCGGCGAGTCCGGCTGCGGAAAAAGCGTCACGGCCCTTTCGATCCTCCGGCTTATTCCGTCCCGGATCGGTCGCACGGTCGGCGGCCATATCGCGTTCGACGGACATGATCTTCTGGATCTGCCGGAGTCCGAGATGCGTGACATCCGGGGCAATCGGATTGCGATGATCTTTCAGGAGCCGATGACGAGCCTCAATCCGGTGTTGACGGTTGGCGGCCAGATTGCGGAGGCGGTGCAGATCCATCGCCGCGTGTCGCGCAAAGAGGCGTGGGCGCGCGCGCGGGAGGTGTTGGAACTCGTCAAGATTCCGGATGCCGCGCGGCGTCTCAGTGATTATCCGCACCAGTTTTCCGGCGGTATGCGTCAGCGGGTCATGATCGCGATGGCGCTGGCTTGCGACCCGAAGCTTCTGATTGCCGACGAGCCGACAACGGCGCTTGACGTGACGATCCAGGCGCAGGTCTTGGAGCTCATGTTGGAGTTGAAAGAACAGACGCATGCCTCCGTCATTTTGATTACGCACGACCTTGGTGTTGTGGCAGAGACCTGCCAGCGCGTGATTGTGATGTATGCCGGCCGTAAGGTTGAAGAGGCCAATGTCTTCGATCTGTTCGATCGACCGGCCCACCCCTATACGCGCGGCTTGCTTGGCTCCGTTGCCCGCGGGAAAGCCGGATCCCGATTGCAGGAGATTCCGGGCATGGTGCCGTCGCTGCGTGAACCAATCGTTGGATGCGCATTCGCGCCGCGCTGCCCATTTGCCGACGAGCGATGCCGTAGCGAATCCCCGCACTTGGAAGCGGTCGCGGCAGCAACCGGCGACGTTCACACGGCTGCCTGTTTCAAGTCCGCGGAGGTCATGGCCGCATGATGCACGCACCCATGGCCACTGACGCGCTAAAGCCCGTTGTCGAAGTCGAGGACCTGACAAAGCACTTTCCTATACTGCGTGGTTTGCTGGCTGCCGAGGTTGGCCGTGTTCGCGCGGTTGACGGTGTCTCGTTCCAGGTGGCACCCGGTGAAACGCTATGTATTGTCGGCGAATCCGGCTGCGGTAAGTCGACGGTTGGTCGGCTGATTCTCCGCCTCATTGAGCCGACGTCCGGCAAGATCCGGCTGGAAGGTGCCGACATTTCCGATCTTGACCGAAAGGCACTTCAGCCATTGCGGCGTCGCATGCAGATGGTCTTTCAGGATCCGTACGCATCACTCAATCCGCGCATGCGGGCCGGGCAGATTGTCGCTGAGCCGCTCGAGAACTTCGGTGGCCGTACCCGAGCAGAACGTACCGAAATCGTTGCCGAGATTTTCGGGCGCGTCGGCCTGCCGCGCGATGCGATGCGGAAGTATCCGTTTGAGTTCTCCGGCGGACAGCGCCAGCGGCTGGGTATCGCACGGGCGCTGGCCGTCGATCCCAAGGTGATCGTGGCGGACGAGCCGGTCTCAGCATTGGATGTGTCCGTGCAGGCGCAAGTTCTGAACCTTATGATGGATTTGAAGGCTGAGTACGGATTGTCGTACATCTTTATCAGTCACGATCTTGGGGTCGTCGAGCACGTCGCGGACCGTGTCGCGGTGATGTATCTTGGGCGCATTGTGGAGTTAGCGCCGAAGACCGAGCTGTTTGCGCGGCCGCGTCATCCCTATACGCGCGCGCTTATGTCCGCGGCTCCGGTACCGGACCCACGTGCGAACAAAGAGCGGATTGTTCTCGAAGGCGATGTCCCATCACCGGCAAACCCGCCGGCGGGCTGCCACTTCCATACGCGTTGTCCGTTTGCGTTCGATCGCTGTCGGAGCGAAGCGCCGGTCCTGCGCGACGCAGGGCCGGGGCATACCTTTGCGTGTCACCTTGACGAGTAAAGCGGAGCAGGGAAGGTGCGAATTGCGCGTGATTTTGAGGGTTATCTGAAACTCAGTGTTGATTTTTATGGCACGTTTTTAAGACGTTTAAAGGCCAAACCTTGCCAGTTTGATCCGGCACCGCATATTCAGTTTGGTGAAATTCTTGATTACGCAGCTTTTTACAGATGAAACAGTTGATGTTTTCCGCACACAAAGGCGGCGGACGTCCTTTTCACAAGCGCGTCGAATGTCCGGAGTGACTTCTTTGGGAATTTCCATCGCAAGAACCGAATGCGCAGCGATGGTCGAGGAAATCAGCAGTACGACAACTTTTGCTAACATGATGCTCTCTCCAGGACACGCGGACGTCTACCACGTCGTTCCAGCCTGCGGGATAACGAGTTGTCCAGGCCGCGACACGTGAGCGGGCTGTGTGCCCAAAATGTGTCTTGATTGGAAAAGCTTCGTCATGAGTGTTTCGCCTGTGCTGCGACAAATTCCTGCGCGGGCCGCATCACAAGCCCGTGCAACTTACATGCCGGTCTTTGACTGCTGATGCGGTTATGCACAACTTGAAACTGCGATCGATATTAGCAGAGGTCTAATCATGGGGCATAAATTCGCAGAGATCGCATTCACCGAAACGGTTCGGCGTGTGCAAGAGGTAATGGGAAGCCGGAATAGCTACGCGAAACAGGAGGCCGGTGACGACAGTCACGATCGCTTAGGGCCGGATGAGGCAGCATTTATCAGCGAGCGCGACAGTTTTTATATGGCGACGGTAACGGAAACGGGCTGGCCCTACGTTCAGCATCGTGGCGGGCCGAAAGGTTTTGTGCGCCCGCTTGATGAAAAAACGATCGGCTTTGCTGATTTCTCAGGCAACCGACAATACGTCAGTGTCGGCAATCTGTTGAAGGATGATCGGGTCTCGCTGTTCTTTATGGACTATCGATTGCGCGCGCGACTGAAGGTGCTCGGACATGTGAGCATGATCGATGCCGATGATCGGTCCACGCTTGAGGCACTGGTTCCACCGAACTATCAGGCGCGTATCGAGCGTGGGTTTCTGATTACGGTTGCGGCCTTTGACTGGAACTGCCCTCAACACATCACGCCGCGCCTGACCATGGGCGAGGTTCAGGTCGTCACGGCGCCGCTACGCGACCGGATTGCTGAGCTCGAGGCTGAACTCGCTGCAGTTCGAAAATAGCGCCATCGTGGTTGGGACGGGGGCGACCGATTTCCGTGTTTCTACCGTGTCGGAGCGACTGTACAGTGGATCGCATACGCTGGATCCGAAAAGGTGTCGTCTATGAAGCTGAAACTTCACCATATCAATTTATCGACGAACAACGTCGGAGAGATGGAAACCTTCTATCGCGATGTTCTCGGTCTCGGGAGTGAGCCGGACATGAATGCGGCTCGTGTGACCGACGAGGGCTATCCCGGTGCCGTCGCGTTCATGACCGACGGTGCGCTGCAGGTCCATATCGCGGAGAAAGATCTGAACGTCGGCTATCGTACGGGCAAAGGGGTCAATCCTGTCGAGCGCGGGCACATCGCGTTTCGCACCGATGATATCGCTGAGTTCAAGCAGCGCCTGGAGTCGCAAGGTATCCCCTACGCGGACTTCGGGGATTGGGCGATGACGGGCTGGCAGCAGATCTTTTTCTATGACCCTGACGGCAACATCGTTGAAGTGCACGAAGTTGCGCCGGGAAGCGTCGGCGCGTAATGCGCCGTGGCTTCATGGATCAGGATGTTTGCGATCCGAACGCGCGGCAGCTGTGCCGCGCGTTTCAGCGTCTATGCGCAATGGCTATCAGTCAATGCTGGCTGATGGGTTTTCGCCGTCCTTAGGCGTGACGTCGAGAATGCGTGCGCGCATTGTGATTTTGACGTCTGACTTGCAGTCTTTCATGCAGGGCTTTTTCTTGGAGGCCAGCGGCGTGTCCGGCCGCGGGTCTTTGATGAAGTTCTTCTCGTTCGGCAGCCGGATGGAGGTGAAGTTCTTATGCGACAGCTCGAAGGTCGGATCCTCGATGATGTTGTTCATGTTCAAAATGAACGCGATGATCGCGTAGGTTTCGTCGGGCGTGAGAGACTGCGCATCACCGAACGGCATCGCGCGATAGATGTAGTCGTACGCGGTTGAGAGATACGGCCAGTACGAGCCCAGCGTCTTGACGGGGTCGTCGGAGGTCAGGGAATCCTGCCCGCCTGCGAGAACCGGCCAACGGTCGACGCCCTCGGCAAAGTCGCCATGGCATGATGCACACCGCTCCGCGAAGATTTCCTCACCCTGCTCGGCTGTGCCTTTGCCCTTCGGCAGCCCTTGGCCGTCAGGTCGCACGTCAATGTCCCAGGCTTTCACCTCGGCAGGTGTCGCGGCGCGACCGATGCCGAAATTTTTGGCGCCTTCGGCCAAGGCGATTGGGCCGGAAAGGAAAAGTGCAATGGCGGCGATCATCGAAAGTCCGCAAGACTGACTGAGCACTCTCATGTCAAGAGACCTCCACGTTTTCGACCTTGCCGTCGGCGGCGACGTGCCAGGTTTGAATGCCATTGTTGTGATAGATCGAGTTCGTTCCGCGCGCCTCGCGAAGTGCGGCCTTGGTCGGCTGCACATATCCGGTGGAATCGATCGCGCGGGACTGCAGCAGGAGTGGACTGCCATCCCAATCAAATTCGACATAGAAGCGATGCAAGGACTTATCGAGGCTTGGGCCGTCCAGGCGCGCTGTCCGCCAGTTCTTGCCGCCGTCGAGCGAGACGTCGACTCTCTGGATCGTGCCGCGGCCGGACCAGGCGAGCCCCGTAAGGACGGTAAAGCCCTTCTTGTGGGTCAGCGGTGCTTGCGGTGAGGGGTTCGTGATGACGGACTTGGCATCCATCTCCCAGGTGAACCGCCGCGCCTTGCCGTTTTCCATGAGGTCCGTGTACTTGGAGGTCTCTTCGCGTGCGTGCCAGGGTTCGTCACCGACCTCAATCCGCCGGATCCACTTCACCCACATGTTGCCTTCCCAGCCCGGCACCACGAGCCGGACGGGATAGCCTTGCTCAGGCCGCAGCGCCTCGCCGTTCATTTTGAACGCGATCAAGCAGTCGTCGAGTGCCTTGAACATCGGGACGGACCGGTTCATTCCCGAAGAATCGCCGCCTTCGGGCATGATCCATTTGGCATTGGTTTTCAGGCCGGCTTCCTGGAGGAGGTATTTGAGCGGCACCCCCGTGTACATGACGTTGTGCACCATGCCGTGGGTGAACTGGCAGCCGTTGAGCTGTGCCCCGCGCCATTCCATGCCGGAGTTCGCCGCGCATTCCAGAAAGTAGATATGATTTTGGCGCGGAAACCGCATCAAGTCGGCGAGCGTGAAAACCATGGGCTTATCGACCAGCCCGTTGATCATCAGGCGGTATTGCGCCGGGTCGACTTCCGCCACACCGGCATGATGGCGTTCAAAGCAGAGACCATTCGGCGTGATGATGCCGTCGAGTTCATGCAGTGGTGTGAAGTTCACGGAGCTTTCGGCCGACGCTGTTAACCAGGCAACGTGGCGGCGCACGACATCCTTCTCGAACTCCGACGGTTTTCCGTAGGGCGCGGAATCGACCCCAACACCGAGTGACTTCGACCAGTCGGGAATTTCGAGAATGGCTTTCTCGCCATCTGCGGCGCGCGCGGCGGCTGTTCCAGCAGCCAAGGCTGCGCCAGCGGCAACGGTGCCCGTGAGGAAATTGCGTCGACTTGGGACAGTCTTGTGGGACGACATTGCGCGCTCCTCAAAGTGTTTGGTCAAGCGTTCTAATGCGCAGTCGCTCAATCATATGCGAATTCGTGAATTCGTAAAGTCGGATTGTTTCAATCGTTGGTCGGAGGGGCGCGCGGCTCGCGGTGTGTCATCACCCTTACGATCGAGTGCATCCTGCCCACGGATTCCGGCTCTGTCCTCTAGAGGATCGTTAAGCAGAGGTGCGTAAAGATCACGGCTGCCGATCAACCGAGACAATGTGCTCGGTCGCGAGGTGCGCTTTGGATGCAGGACGATCGGTTGTGGGTAAATTGTTTACGATATGAGATATTGCAGAGCGGGAGCAGCCTCGTGATGGCCCCAAATACTGAGCAATCTATTGGGCCATCGCGCCGTAACGTGTTGGCCCAACTCAGCGCAGCTGCGTCCGGCCTAGCCTTGACGTCGCCGACAATGGCGCTGGCAAAGCCGGAGCGCCCTCAAAGAGCACCACCAGCAATCCAATTGCCGGACTGGGCGCACGGTGAGAGTTCCGTCTCAGACGCCACGGTTCTGATGTTTCGCGGCAACGGTGCACACACCTTTTATGGAACCGGACCGCTCCCTGACAAAGCGCCCGAGATCGCCTGGCGGTTCAAAACGGCTGCTATGCGCCGGCGGTCACGTCGTGGATACAAGTATTGGTCCGGCATGGGGTGGACCGGTAGTGCTGTGAAACTTGGTGACTATGTTTTTGTGGGATCGGTCGGCGGCTATGTCTACGCATTGGAAGCAATGACGGGACGCCTGATGTGGAAGTATCGCGGCGCAGGCATGTTCAAGAGTTCAGTCTGCATGTTCGACAACCACCTGTACGTCGGAAACACGGACAACTATCTCCACTGCATTGACGCCCAAACGGGACGCCGGGTTTGGCGGTTCAACTCGCGCCAGGATATCGATTCCTCACCGTGTGTGATTGATGGCCGCCTCTACGTTGCTGGGGAAAGCGGGTATGCGCGCTGTCTCGACCCGAAGACGGGGCAAGAAATCTGGAAGACCTTAGTCGGTGGGCTGCGCGGGCATCATCACGCCAGCCACAAGGGATCGGAGAGTTCGCCGGCCGTCGCTGATGGGGAGTTCTATACGGCCACGTATGCCGGAGAGCTCGTATCGTTGGAGACCAAAACCGGCAAGGTTCGGTGGTGCGCGAAAACCTACGACGATACGGATTCCTCACCGGTTGTTTCCGGCGATTTCGTTTACGCCGCAGCTGAGGAGCGGGCCCCAAATCTCTATTGCTTTGCCCGCGAGACAGGCAAGGAGATCTGGCGCTATAAAGCAAAGGCGCGAGGTTACTATTCAACGCCTGCCGTTGTTGGCGACCGGATTTGGATTGGTGCCGAGGACGGTAAGCTCCACTGTGTCGATGCCACCAACGGCAGACCGATCTGGACCTTTCAAACGCGCAGCAACATCTGGTCGTCGCCGTGCGTCATTGAGGACAAGGTGATTATCGGGTCGCGGGACTATCGCGTGTATTGCCTCGATGCAGAATCCGGCACCGAGGTTTGGAACGTCAGGCTCGACGGCCGGATCTTGGGTACGCCATGCATCGTGGACGGTCGCATCTGGGTCGGTACGGCGACGGGCTACTTCTACTGTCTTGCCGCATAGGTGTGTCGGTGCTGGGACGGTTTGGGGCCGCGCAGAGTCAAAGTGGTACGACTGCACCTGCCGTGCGTCGTCGTACTTACGTTGTCACTTTCACTGAGCGGTTCGGCTTGAGTGAAATCACTTTTTTACGCGTGATGTAGTTCGACACGACATCCCAAATCGGCGGGCCCTTGGTTGCCTCATTCACGGAGGCCCATCCGGACACGACGTAGGTCTTTGCAGGATCAATTGCAGACCCGTCCTTCAGGAGGGTCATGCTCGAAATGCGTTGGCCCATGGGTTTGTTAATGTCGATGGCGTAACCCATGCCGCCGACGCGAACCATGTCGCCACCTTGCTGATAGTACGGATCGGGATTGAACAGATTGTCCGCGACGTCTTCGAGAATGTCCTTCAGCATCTTGCCGGTCATTTCCGACCGGTAAGCGGACGGATACGTCATACCGGTGGCGTTGAAGAGATCGTCGACCGTAATATCCTGGCCGGGCAGCAGAGACGTGCCCCAGCGGAAGCCAGGCGAGAGTGCGACGTCAGCTTCGCGCTCTTCGAGCAACGCATCACAAATCAGATCGTCGAAAGTGCCGTTGAAATTGCCGCGCCGATAGAGCAGCGAGTCCGTTTTGCCAAGCACGCGCTCGAGTTCAGCCTTGTGTGGCGCGCGGAGTTTTTCGACGAGCGCAGTCGCGTCGGCATCGGGCTTGATGACGTCTGAGAACATCGGGATCAGTTTATAGGTGTAGCCCTTGAGACCGCTTGGGCCGACGTCGAGGTCAAGGCGGGAGAGGAACTTGCCGCTCGATCCGCTAGCGATCAACAACGTCTTGCCGACCAGGAGTGGCTCAGGCAGCGCGTCGTGCGTATGGCCCGTCAAAATCACGTCGATCCCTTTGACGCGCGACGCAACCTTGCGGTCCACGTCAAAGCCGTTGTGCGAGAGGAGGACGACAAGCTGGGCTCCGTCCGCGCGGGCCGTCTCGACATTCTTTTGCAATTGCTCTTCGCGCACGCCGAACGACAGGTTCGGGAACATCCAGCGTGGATTGGCAATCGGCAGATAGGGAAACGCCTGACCGATGACGGCGATCTTCACGCCGCCGCGCTCAAACATTTTGGTCGAGTCGTAGGCCGGCTCATCCCACTCGGCATCGAAGATGTTTCCGCCAAGGAACGCGAACGGCAGCTCTTCGACGATTTCCTTTACGCGGTCGGCGCCGTAGGTGAATTCCCAATGCGCCGTCATCGCGTCGGGCTTCAACGCATTCATCGCCGTGACCATGTCGGCGCCCTTGGTCTTGAGCGACGTGTAGCTGCCCTGCCAGGTGTCACCGCCATCCAGAAACAGCATGCGGTCGCCGCGCTCAGACCGGATCGCATTGAGGACCGTTGCGATGCGATCGTAGCCGCCAAGCTTGCCATAGTCCTTCGCGAGCGCTGCGAAGTCGACCGACGATAGTGCGTAGGCTTCGGGTGTTTTCGGCTTCAGGCCGTAATGCTTCAGGAAGTCCTGGCCGGTGAGGTGCGGCGGTTGTCCCGCAGCTTCGCCGACGCCGATGTTGATCGATGGCTCGCGGAAATAGACCGGCATCAGCTGCGCATGAAGGTCCGTAATGTGGACCAGTGTGACATTGCCAGTTGTCTCGAACTGCAGCAGGTCGTCCTGGGACATCAGCGCCTGGCGCGCCGCGCGTGCTTGCCAAGACCCCGTTCCCGCACCGCCGACGATCGCGCCGGCCGCAACGGCGGCTTGGAGAAAGTCACGTCGGGAAATCATGCGCACGTCTCCTGTGACGGCCTGCGGCGCGGCCGAACAATCGCGCTTTTGATGCGCGCGATAGGTTTGCTTCGAGGTTGGCCGGGCATCGCATTCTTCAGTGCGCCGGCCGTTGTCTTACGAGGCTATTGGCGAACGGCGGGCGTTTCGACCGAGAGCCCCATCCCGCGTGAAGCCACGTAGAGTTCCAGGGCGACAAACTCATCGCTGCCGCGCTTGTATGGCGTCGCACGAATGTTCCTCATGCAGCCCGTGAAACGGCGATGCATGGAACCGATTTTCTGCCACTTGGAACGATAGAGCGGAAAGCCGTTAACGTGGCCCTGGCTGAGATGGTCCGCGCGGATCATCTTGCCGGTGTTGTCCTCATGGCAATTCGCGCACGACATATCGAGCTGCCCAACGCGCGTGTAGTAGATCTTCTTGCCCTTGTCGTGCCAGGCTTTCATCGGGCCATCAATTTGGACCTTCACGGGCATACCACGTGACTGCAGGCCGACGAACGCCGTCATGCCCAGCATCTGGTCGCTTTCCCACTTCCACGGTTTGGCGCCCATGTTGGTTTCGCGGCACGCATTGATCTGATGTTGCAGAGACCGCGGCTTGCCGGCTTTGGCGTTCCATTTGGGATAGCCGGCACGCACGCCTTTCATGCTGTCGGCGGCATCGTTATGGCAGGATGCACACGACTTGCCTTCCGTGCCGTCGACCTTACTCCATTCCGCTTCACCAACCTCCACAGTCGAAAAGGCAGGATTTTCAAAATCGTCCATTTGCATGGCCTGGGTGGCCGGGTTGCGGAACCGCCAGCCAGAGTAGAGCCGATCAAAAGGAGACTCCTTCGGCGCCGCGACATCGGTTTTGATTTCGGTGCCTTCAATGACAAGCTTGTTTTCGTTGGGGTCGGCGCTCGCTGTTGAGGCGAGTGCCAGACCACCGAGAATAGCCGTGCAAGCTGCAATTCCCGCACAAAGGCCTGAGTGCGTACCAGTCATAGTTCGTCCTGCCTGTTCGTTTCCTCCGGCCGATCGCTTCTGCGCCGATCAGCCGTCCAACTTTATTTTCTTTTCCGTCGTGTAGACGGTGCCGTCATCGTCGACCCAGCTGAACTTGAACGTGCCGGCTTCCATAACCTTTGCGTGGAACTGAATGTACGGGTTGGCCGAAACGGCAGGATCGATGTCCGTTTCAAAGAACGTTTTGCCGTTAAACGCCGCGCTGAACTTGTTGATGATCTTGCGCGGGATTTTCTCTCCCGTCTTACGGTCCTTGCGCTGCCCGGTTTCCATTTTGTGATTGATCAGTGTCTTGATCTCAATCACGTCACCTTTCGAAGCACTGCGAGGTACTTTCACGCGGGGGCGGATCTTTGCCATGATCGGATATCCTTTCCAATTTCGTGATGCGGACGTTGCTGTTCTGACGGGTCCTTAGCCGCCGCAACCGCCGATCGTGACTTTGATCGTTTTCTTGTCCATGAAGACGGAGCCATCGCTCATCTTTGCCACCGCAATGACATTTTGCGTTTTGGCGAGACGAATGCGTGTGGACGCTGCTGCCATGCCGCTCATGGGCGTGAAGTGGAACGTGGCAACATCCGGGTTCGGGTTTCCGTCAGCCAAAATCAAAACGTCCGTGACGTGATCCTGTTCCGTCATCGGGCTTTCGACCTCGATCGCGATCGGAACGGTGTTGCCGTTCTCGGCGATCTCCGGAGCGCTGACCGCAACTTTGCCGGCGGTTGGCTTCTTGCCGCCTGCGAATTTTGCAATGGCATCGTCAACGGCATTGGCACTGGCGAGCGCCGGCACAACGGGCGCAAGCGTAAGCGCAGCAACTGCGCCGATACCTACGGCGAGAGCTTCACGGCGAGTGGTGTCCATTGATGTCTCCTTCAGATCCAGGGACAGGTTCGTAAGCCGGCGGCGCGGACCTGTCAGTCTTTCCGCCAGATTCGCCTAGTCTTTCAGGGTTACGAGGTATGCAAGAACATCTTCGACTTGCTGTGCAGTGAGTATCGTTTTGCCTTTGAACTTGTCGGCGTTCCGGAAGAAGCCTGTCGCGCGATAGAACGCCGGCATAATGGTTTCGTCGCCAAACACGGCCTTGCTGTTTACGAGCATCGCCCGCAACGTTGGAATGTCATAGCGGTCCGCGACGCCGTCGAGGGTCGGCCCCACTTCGCCGTGGAACTGCTCTTCCTTCATGTCCGAGTTGACGTGGCAGGCGAGACAGTTGCCCAGTCTCCTGTTCTTCGCCCATTGACGTCCCTTGGCTGGATCGCCCGGTTGGCCCGTCAGAGATTTTTCCAAAACGCCGTCAACAATCTTGACGTCATCCGGTGATACAGGCCCGGCCAGAGCGGTCGAAACCAAGAATGCAAGTGCGGCAGTTGCTGAAGCCACCATGCTCACTGGGCGCATGAACGCTTCCCCCTTGTCTAATCTCGTTATCGCACCATACCGTAGCGTGACCTGCGACGATCGCAATAATAAATTCGGATAATTGAATATGCTGCGCCGCCGTACGTTTGCTGCGGCGCTGAACTGGTGGTGTTCTGACCAGATGTGCGAGCTGCCATTTCCTAGAATTTTCCGGCAGCTCTGGCTTCGTTCAGCTTGCGCGCGTGGTACTTTTGGAATGGCTCATCCGTCTTGTAGCCTTTCTCACGAACCCACTGCAGCATGTGGAGCGTTGTCCATTTTCCAAACGCGCCGGGCATCACGGCGACGGCCGCGGTCTTGGCCGTGCCGGCTTTGGGCGCTGTTTCCGGCAGGAAGAGCATCGTGGGTGTGAAGTTGAGCCCCCATTTCCGAGCCGCTGTTTTTTCCGTCAGCGACTTACCATCGAGATCCGTGACCTCTTCGTCGCCGAACATGTTGAACTGTACGACTTTGAAGTTGGCTTTCATGTACGAAGCGACCGTGTCGTCTGAGAGCACCTTCTCGTGGAGCCGCTGGCAATAAATGCAGCCGCGCTGTTCGATAAGGATGAGCAAGCGTTTGCCCTCATCACGCGCGGTTTCGATGTCTTCACGGATGTCTTTGAAGGTCACCGCGAACCACGATTGCTTGTGCAGCCCGTCTTCGCCGACATCGGCGGCCCGCACCGTCGTTGCGAGCGCAATCGTGACAGCGAACAGGTAGAGCCCGAATCGTTTCACCATAAGCTGTACTCCTGTTTGTTCGGCTGTGTTGCCGGTGATCGAGATGCCCCCTCAACCGAACTGGCCGAGGCTGGGGAACGTCTCGAGTAGAAACGTTGCGATGTGGCGCATCTGGCCAAACATGAACAGCACGCCCGTGATCATCAACAGAACGCCCATGACCTTTTCAACGGTTCCCAAGTGCTTGCGAAATCGCTGGAGTGCGCCGAGAAACGCCCCAGCGAATACGGCCGCCAAAATGAACGGAATGCCGATCCCACCCGCGTATGCCGCGAGCAGCATCGCACCTTGTCCGACGGAATCCTGTGCGCCTGCAGCAAACAGAATCGCTGCCAGAACCGGGCCGACGCATGGCGTCCAACCGAACGCGAAGGCAAGTCCCACGGCATAGGCACCAAGCGGACCGACGGGTTTGCGCTCAACGTGGACCCGAGCCTCCTGGTAGAGCAGCGATAGTCGCAACAGGCCTGTGAAGTGCAGACCCATCACAAAGATCAACGCCCCGGCAACGACGGCCAGGCTATCGAGATACTCGGTCACAAGCTGACCGATGGACGACGCCGTCGCGCCCAAGGCAACAAACACCGTTGCAAAGCCGAGCACAAAGAAAATCGAACTCAGCACGATCCGCGCGCGCGTTGCCGTCGTGTTCTGTGATGTGGACAGCTCCTCGAACGAGACGCCGGCAAGAAAACAGAGATAAGGTGGAACAAGAGGCAGGACACACGGCGAGACGAACGAGATCAGCCCTGCGAAAAAAGCCCCAAAAAACGTGATGTTGAGATCCACGCGCGCTTCCCCTGGCGACAGTTTTGTGATCGACGCCTTATATTCGTTTATCCTAATATGTCAGGGAAGCGCAATGCGTCGTTCGCTGGTGACGGCACGGAACGATCGCGGTAACCAAAGAATGAGGGCCAATTGGGCTTCAATCGCTCTATCATTTGAGATGGCGGGTGGCGGCTGCGGCGCACTTCACAGTCGGGCAGAGCTGCGCCGGAAATGTGAATCGGATCGGAACAATGGCGATGTATATGCGAAGGCTCGCCCTCAGCTCTCTTGTTCTCATTTGTACGGCCGTGCTGGCGGTCGCAGGCGACGTCCGATCCAGCGGGCCCGAACTGCTGATGCTGGAAGAGGATGGGTGTTATTGGTGCGAACAGTGGAACGAGGATATTGGTGGGATTTACCATAAGACTGAGGAAGGCCGACGTGCGCCGTTGCGCCGGCTGAACATCCACGATCCGTTGCCTGCATCCTACGGTTTTTTGCGTAAGGGCAACTTCACGCCCACATTTGTACTGGTCCAGAATGGGCGAGAGGTCGGGCGCATTCGGGGATATCCCGGTGCAGATTTCTTCTTCCCGTTACTCGGCCAGTTGCTTGCGAAACTGAGATCGCCGAAAACCGACGGCTGATGCGGTTGATTGATAAGGACACGTGACGGTGCCACTTCCGAGCAGATCCTACTTCGAGGACGGCGAACAGCTCGACGATATGGCCGAGAACGCCAAGCGTGCGACTGAGTTCCTCAAAGCGCTCGCGCACGAAGCCCGACTGATGATCCTGTGCTACCTCGCCACGGGCGAGAAATCCGTGACCGAACTGGAAGGACTGCTGTCGTTGCGACAGCCGACCGTTTCCCAACAGCTTGCCAGGCTGCGTGCAGAGCGGATCATCGAAGCACGGCGGGAAGGCAAGCTGATCTACTATTCGATTGCGGATCCCCGCGCGCGTGTCATGATCGAACAAGTCTACGACATGTTCTGCAAGCCGGAGGCCTGACCCTGTCATCCGGTAACGACAACGAGCAATCACGGGTCTCAACATCCGGTCCACGGTGCACTGCGAACAAGGGAGATCGCGGGTGGAGTGGAACCTGCCAGGCCATGTGGCGGCGTTTTTCGGCCTGATCGGTGGCGTAGCTCTCGGAGCGGCGGCGCGGTTCGGCAAGTTTTGTACGCTGGCTGCAATCGAGGACGTTCTATTCGGCGGCAACACGTGGCGTTGGCGGATGTGGGTTCTTGCGATGGCCGTCGCGATCGGTCTGACCCAGCTTGCTGGCGGCGCAGGCCTGATTGATATCGGACAGAGTTTTTACGTTCAGCGGCCGTTCAATCTGCTGCTGCTGTTGGTTGGCGGCTTGATGTTCGGCTTCGGCATGGCCCTCGTCGGCACATGCGCATTCGGGACCGTCGTCCGCATGGGCGGCGGCGACCTGAAGTTCTTTGTCGTCTTCTTGGTTACGGGCATTTCCGCCTACATGGCGGCCGCCGGTCCGACGGCCCAACTCCGGGTATGGTTGTTCGATCCCTTTGCGGCAACGCACCCGCTGTTGTCCGACCCGCGTGTCGACCAGATCCTTTTTGCTTTGGCCGGCATACCGCCTTGGACGGTCGCCGCCGGCGTGAGCATCTTGCTTGTCGCGTGGGTGCTATCGGATCGGGCGTTTCGAGAACGCCGGCAATTGCTGCTATGGGGGATTTTTGTCGGTGCGATCATTGCCTTCGGCTGGGTTGCTACGGGTTGGCTGTCGCAAGACGCATTTGAGCCGCAGGCCGTCGTGTCGTTCTCGTTCGTGCAGCCGCTGGGCGCGTCGGTGATGTATGTCATGACGTCGTCCGGATCGACGATCGGTTTCGGAATCGGGTCCGTTGTCGGGGTGTTGTTGGGGTCCGGCCTGGCCGCCGTTGCGCGCAAGGAATGGCGCTGGGAAGCCGCCGACGATGCCGTTGAAGCGCGCCGTCAGATCATTGGCGGCGTGTTGATGGGGACGGGTGGCATGTACGCGCTCGGTTGCACGATCGGCCAGGGTTTGACAGCCGTTTCAGCGCTCACGCTTTCGGCGCCAATTGTACTTGCCGCAATCTGGTTTGGCGCCTGGCTCGGCCTGAGTTATCTCTTGTCCGGATCGGTTCGCGAATGGCTGGGGCTGTTGGTCATGCCGCGCAGCTGACGACGGCGTCTCCCTGCTTCTTGTGGGGTCGCATTGCCAAATCGCGAGTCTGCCAAAATACCTTTTACGGCTCTTGGGCGATTGCAATTCAATTTCAAATAGCATTATCTGAATGTATGAATGGTAAAGTGATCATCGTTTGCAATCTTCTGATCGTAGTCTTAGCATGCGCAATCGTCAGTGATCTGCATGCTGGCGACAGCGCCTACGGAGAGTACCTCGCGAACGAGTGCGTCACGTGCCATCGGGTGGATGGTACAGAGACCAATATTCCAGACATTACGGGCTGGCCCGAGGAGGCGTTCGTGGCCGTCTTGGTTTCTTACAAGACGAAAGAGCGCGAGAACCGTGTCATGCAAACGATTGCGGCGGGCCTGGGTGATGCCGAGATGGCGGCGTTGGCGGCATACTTTGCGAAGGTCAAACCGAAGGTGAAATGAAACGTCGCAACGACAAGCGACAGGCCAAAAAACACGACAAGAGTCCGGTGAACGGAGCGCGCAAACTCAAAGAGACGGCAATGTAGGGAGGCCAGACATGTCGAACTTATCACGGCGAAATTTCAACCTGCTGTTGGGGTCGAGCGCTCTTGCGACAGCTGTAGCGATGCCCAATATCGCGCGGGCTGCCAAGCCGCGTCTTGTTGTTGTCGGAGGCGGTGCCGGCGGTGGGACCGTCGCCCGTTATGTTGCGAAGGACACCAAGGGTGCCGTTGAGGTCACGCTGATCGAGCCGAGCAAACGCTATTACACGTGCTTTTTCTCTAATATCTATCTGGGCGGGTTCCGGTCTTACGATTCGATCGGCCGCGACTACGGCAAGATGGCGACCGACTACGGCGTTAATGTCGTTCATGACTGGGCGGCCGACATCGATCGCACGAAGAAGGTTGTCACGCTCGCTTCCGGCGCAAGCGTTCCCTATGATCGGCTCGTCGTTTCGCCTGGGATCGATATCGACTACGAGTCGGTGCCGGGGTATTCCGCCGCGGCCTCGGGTCAGATTCCGCACGCTTGGCGTTCGGGGACGCAGGTTCAGCTTCTCAAGGCGCAAGTCGAAAAGATGCGCGAAGGTGGCACCTTCGTGATGGTCGCGCCGCCAAATCCATACCGTTGCCCGCCCGGGCCGTACGAGCGCATTTCGATGATCGCGCATCTTTTGAAGGCCAAAAACCCGAAGGCCAAGATTGTTGTTCTGGATCCCAAAGAGAAGTTCTCAAAACAAGCGCTGTTTACGGAAGGTTGGCAAAACCATTATCCCGATATGGTGGAGTGGCTGCCGAAATCAATTACCGGTGGCATCAAGTCCGTGAACGTCGATACGCTTGAGTTCGAGACGGAGCTTGAAACGTTCAAAGCTGACGCTGCGACGATCATACCCGCTCAAAAGGCTGGCCGGATTGCGCAGATCGCAGGTCTGACAAATGACAAGGGCTGGTGTCCGATCAATCCGGCCACCATGCAATCGGCGAAAGACCCGAATGTGTACGTGGTTGGTGATGCGTCAGTTGCGTCGGCGATGCCAAAGTCCGGGTTTGCGGCCAACAGTCAGGCCAAGGTTGCCGCGATGCACGCCCGCGGGGAACTGACGGGCAGTAAGGTGTTTCCTGCCCGCTATGCAAACACGTGCTGGAGCCTGATTGCCACCGATGATGGTGTGAAGGTTGGTGCGCGCTACAAAGCCGGTGACTCCAAAATCGAGGCGACGGACAAGTTCATCTCGAAAACCGGGGAGTCTGCGGATTTGCGCAAGACGACCTATGAGGAGTCCATTGGCTGGTACGACGGAATTACAGCTGACATTTTCGGGTAGGCGACAGCAGACCATACGTCGATCCACGATGAGGTTCAGGAGGGCTCTGAGCCCTCCGGTGCGTCTCGTTCACCAGCCGACGTCGCGGCTTGTTGTGGCGCCGGCTTGGTGGCTCCAATTTGTTTACTGTGTCTTGCCGATTGTGGTGCGCCAGGCCCGGCCGCTTGCAGCGGGTTGGGGTTTGCGCGCGGTCGCTGGCTGTGCCTTGCGGTCAAACGGACGTTGAATTGGGCGGATGTGCACCCGCGGGATGCCAGCAAGGCCGCTATCTTGCGGCGGCGCTTCAAGAATTGGTGGCGGTGCAGGAATGGCTTCTGCCTGATCGCCTTTTGAAGACGGTTTCGACTTCAGGCGTCGGGCCCTGCGTGGCCAAAGAACTGAGTCGTAGCCACGGTCGCGCCGAAACGGATTGGTCGAGACGATATGGACGACGCGGAAACCCCGCGCTTTGAGTTCTCGCAAAATTGTTGGTAGCGCACGCGCCGTGACCTGTTTGAGGTCGTGAAACAGCACAATGCCGCCCTTCCGGCGTTCGGCGCGCGCGATCGTTTTCCGCACGAGTTCCGACGTGGATTTGGCATAGCTGTCTTCGGACACGATATCGACGCTGAAGACGCCCACCTTCCGCACCTGCGTATAGCTCAAGAGATCGCGGTCGTCGTTTAAGCCCGTGAATCGAAAAAACGGCGCGATGGCGTGGCCTGAGGCCAAAGCGACTGCCGCAAACCCGCGTTCGATTTCGTCGCGCGCGCGGCCGGGCTTTAGCGTGCCCATTTTCCGTGGATGCGACCACGTATGCGAACCCAATGTATGGCCGGCAGCCACTATGGTCCGAATGGTTTTTGGAAACTGGACGGCGCGCTCTCCGACCGGAAAGAAGGTGGCGCGCGTGCAGTGGTCGGCCAAAGTCTTCAGGATTGTGTTTGTGACCTTGGGTAAGGGACCGTCGTCGAATGTGAGGACGATTTCCTTGTTCTTGAGAAAGGTCGGCTGGTTGGTGAATTTCGTGATGCGACCGAATAGCGGGCCGCTGCTCGTGTCGATTTCAACAACGCGCGAAAGGCCGATCGCCTGGTCTGGGTCGTTACAGGCCGCTGCGGCTGTCGGCGCGATGGCCAGACACAGGCATACGGCAAAGCGCGCGCCGGAAAGCACGCGTTGAATGACGGCGTTGTTCGGCGATCGGCACTGCAAAGACAGCACGGCGCCTGCTCCCCAGTCCCCGGACCCTTCAGTCCCGGCGGTACGGGGAGCTACTGGGCCACATAAGCGATTTGCGTGCGCACCTGATAATTAGTCACGCAGGCCGGACAAGCCAAGTGCGCGCTGTTTCCAAGCGGGTGTCGCGTTGCCGGCCGGTGCATTATTGCTGGTGGCGTTGGCGCGCGGCTGCCTCGCAGACGTCGATACCCCGGTTGTTGACCGGGATTGTCCTGAACTGGTGGCTTCAAACCGTGTGCGCGCCACTGGATTGCCCGGCGGTTGAGGCGCGACCGCGCCATTGAACTGGAAGCTGGTCTTAATCGGTCGTGCCCGCGACGTATATCTTCTCTTTTCGAGCAATACCTGTGCTTCTTTGTCATATTCCGGTAAGGTTTGCGCCGGCGCCTTCGCGACGATGTGAACGACCCGAAACCCGTTGGATTTCAGCTGGCCCAGGAGCGCGTCAATCCCACGGGCCGTTGACGCCTGGATGTCGTGAAACAGGATGATGCCTTTGCGCCGCCGTTTCAGCTGCGACATGACGTTGCGCCGCATTCTACTGCCCGAACGCGTACGGAAGTCATAGGAATCGATATCGATCGAGAATATGCCGTATCCGCGCTGGGCCACGTAGGCACGCATCGCTCGCGGATCGGCAAGGTAGGGAAATCTGAAAAACGGCGCTGTCGGCCTGCCGATCGCGGCGCTAACGGCGCTGACGCCCAGTTCGAACTCCGCGACCGCCCGCGGAAAGCTGCGTCGAAACTGATTTTTGTGCGACCAAGTGTGATGCCCGACGGTATGGCCGGCATCTGCAACTTTCCGCAACATATCGGCGTCTGCGACAGCCATGCGGCCGACGGCAAAGAATGTGGCCTTAGTACAATGGGCCGCAAGCGCCTTGAGAACTTGCTTCGTGTAGCGCCGGAGGGGGCCATCATCGAACGTGAGAACGACCTCCCCGTCCTTCAAAATGGACGGTCCGGTCTTATTGTACTGCACTTTGCCGAAGTGAGGCCCGTTCGCCGTATCGATTTCGATAATGCGCGACACGCCGAGTGCACCCGGCCTGTTGCAGGCTGTCGCATCTGCAGCAGGCGCGGATAGGGCGGTCGAAGATTGTGCGCTGATGGCGGCAAGGGCCGCGACGCATGTGATCGCCAATTGGAACGCAGCGCTGCAGACGTTGAGCCGGCGGACCGTTACCTTGCGCATCGCGACTTGGTGGAACGTGCCTCGGCGGCAAGGGACTGGGCGGCAAGGGACTGGGCGGCAAGGGACTGGGCGGCATGTAATCTGGGCTGTCCGGGTGATCGCTGCTGGAGACATGTGCGGTGTGCTCCTGTTGTGCATAGTCCGCGCTTTCTCGACCGACTCGGATACAAGGCTCATGCGAAACGTGGCCGACCATAGTGTTGGCGCTCGCTCTGCTGCAACTCAAATCCCGGTCCCTGTGGCAATTGCCCACCGTCGTGTGTCAGGCGTGTTCGTCTGCACAGCGGTGTGCTAGCCGCCCTGTGGCGGGCAGGAATAATTGGCGGATGGAGTGCGGTTATGGACAGTGAGCTGAACGTCGTGCAAGCCGCTAATCGCTCCGAAGAGGTCGTCACGTCGGAGTTGGTCCGGCGGGTCAGTGACGCGATGGCCGCCCTGGATGATTCGGTCGCGCAGAACCTTGTTGACGGGCTTCGGGCACCGGATCTTGCGGATGTCATCGAGCTGTTGCCGAGCGAGCAGCGGGCGCAGTTCGTGCAAGCGCTGGGCAATTCGCTCGACTTTGACACATTTTCCGAACTCGACGAGACGGTGCGTGATCAGCTCTCGGAGGAGCTGCCGAACGAGTATCTCGCGCGGGCTGTGACAGAACTCGATTCCGATGACGCAGCCTACGTCATCGAAAGCCTCGAGGATGACGACAAGCGCGAGGTGCTCGACAAGCTCTCGTTTGGCGATCGGGCTGCGCTCGAGCGCAACCTTGAGTATGGCGAAGAGACCGCCGGCCGCATGATGCAGGGAGACTTCGTTGCGGTGGCGCCATTTTGGACCGTTGGAACGGTGATTGATTACATGCGCGAGACCGATGATCTCCCGCATACGTTCTCCGAGATCTACGTCGTCGATCCGACGTACAAGGTCGTTGGCGCGCTTGGTCTGTCGCGGCTGCTGCGAACAAAGCGTGAGGTCGCGATCGAGGATATCATGGACGACTCGGTTGCGGTTGTTGATGCCAAGGCTGATCAGGAAGAAGTGGCGCGCCAGTTCAAGCGATACGACTTGTTGTCCGCACCTGTCGTTGACGAGAACGATCGGCTGGTTGGTGTCGTGACCGTCGACGATGTCGTGGAAGTGATCGAAGACGAGGCGGACGAGGATATGCGCCGGTTGGGCGGTGTCGGCGATGAGAGCCTTCTGGATAACGTCGTCGATGCTGCGCGCAGCCGGTTTCCCTGGCTACTGATCAATCTGGTAACCGCCGTACTCGCGTCGACCGTGATCAAGCTGTTTGATGCGTCGATCGAGCAAATGGTGGCACTTGCCGTGCTGATGCCGATCGTGGCGTCCATGGGTGGGAACGCCGGAACGCAAACGATGACGGTTGCGGTGCGTGCCCTCGGGACCCGAGATCTCGGTCCGATGAATGCGGCGCGTGTGATTGTACGGGAAACGTCAATCGGCTTGATCAACGGCCTGATCTTTGCGCTCATCTTGGGCATGGTGACCATTCTGTGGTTCGGATCCGGCCCTCTTGGTCTGGTGATTGCGGCCGCAATGATCTTCAATCATCTCTCAGCTGCGCTTGCGGGAATTTTGATTCCGCTTGCGCTCGATCGGATGGCCTATGATCCGGCCTTGGCCTCTGGCGTGTTTTTGACGACGGTGACTGACGTCGTCGGATTTTTTGCGTTCCTGGGGCTGGCAACAATCTGGCTGCTTTAGCGGACTGCTGCGCGAACGGCGCGGCTGCAGGCTTTGGGCCACGAACATGGAGTTGAGACGTTATGGCAACCGCAGCACCCGTTCGGCACTTGACTTCTGAGGATCGAAAGGTCTGGGAGAGCCTGTTTCGCGCTTATCACGCCTTCTATGAAGTCACTGTGCCAGATGCTGTCTATCCCAGCACATGGTCGCGACTGCTGTCACAAGATCCCGGTACCCACGTGGGATTTGTCGCCCTTGGCGCGGACGAAGTGCCGATCGGCTTGGCGCATGCGTTGTTCCATCAGTCGACGTGGGTGGAGACGGGGCATGTCTATCTCCAGGATTTGTTTGTCGACCCCGACGCGCGCGGTCATGGCGCCGGTCGTGCGTTGATCGAAGCCGTCTATGGGTATGCGGATGGGCTTGGTGCCGCGCGAACCTACTGGTTGACACATGAAAGTAACGCAACCGCCCGAGTGCTCTACGATCGCGTCGCAACCGAGTCGGGCTTCATTCAGTATCGCCGTTAAGCGAGTCTCGGGTTGGCGCAAAAGCACGTTTGCCATCAACCTTATGAATAATAATAGATATCTTGGTCCCACCAGGTGTCAGCTGTTTGTTAACTCTGGCCCTGCAGTGTCGGCGCGTTGCACGTTAACGTCCAATGTTGGTGGGGTTTGTTATGCGCTTGAGCCGGCTGTCGTCCGTCGCCTTCGTTGCCAGCTTGGCACTGCTCATTCTCGGATCAATTCCCGCGTCTGCCGCCTGTCGCACGGCGGCACCTCATATTGCGGAAGACAGTACGCGTCACTGGCTGTCGGCGTTCGAGAGAGCGGATGTCGACGCGCTGGAGGCGACCTACGCAAACGACGCGGTTGTTTCGTCATTCGACAATCGCAGCCCGACAAGTACACCGCGCGAACTCCGAAGCTATCTCGCGGCTCTGGTTCACACGTACGAGCTGGCAGGTGAGCCGATGTCGACGTTGCGTTTCGGCTGCGGCACGATTCTCGATTTTGGGCTCATGATCGTAAAGCCGCGTCATGGTTCGGACCGGTCGGCCATTCATCTCCGTTACGCCCGGGTGTTCGAGTTTCGCAAGGGGGCTTGGCGCGTCGCATTTGAAACGGCGATCGATGTGCAGAGACTGCCACAGTCGCGTCTGAGCACGCCGGCATGGGACCGGAACGCACCGCGTGCACCCACGCCGTATCCGGCAATGCCGGTCCGCTCCGAACGTAACGCCGCCGTACGTCGTTCCGTACCGCAGCGGATTTCCGGGCGGAGAGGCCGGAAGCTGGCCGATACCATCTTCCGCGATTACGAGTGAGAGTCTTTGATTGCGCTGTTCGCGAGTCTTTACGTGCGCTACCGCTCGCGACAAGCGCTCGCTACTTGAGCGCGGGCTATCCTGGTAGGACGGGGCCGCGAATGATCAACAACCAGCGCGGGTTAGCCGTCAGGCACCCCAGGCCGCGACCGCGGCCCGGCGCGTTGCGCCGCCCGCGCGGAGGCCCGAGCGCAGCGAGGAACAGCCGTGAGCGAAGAGAGTCTTTCATTGCGCTGTTCACACGCTCGCAGGCTCGCGGCCCGAGCGCAGCGAGGAACAGTCGTGAGCGAAAACAGCAGCCCGTGAGCGAGAAACAACACACCTAGCTGGTCGGTGCTTCCAGCTTCTTCGTCAGGCTTTCGAATTCGCGCCGAAGCTCTTCGTTCCGAAAGATCTCTTCGAACGTTGGCGCCTCAAGCTTTTGGAGGGCTTCAAACGTGTTCGCCGACTCGCGCATGAGCGTGCGCAGTTGGAAGCTCGCCTCAACGGTCTCGTACGTGTTGTCTGCGATGCGCAGATCATGCGCGGCGCGCGAGCGGGCACCGGCGATTTGCGCGCGTTGCTGCAGGAGATAACGGCGATAGCCACGTGCGGCATCTTCCGCCAGTTTCTGGCTGGACAGGTTGGCCTCCAGAACGCGCTTTTGGTCCGGCCGGTTTTTCTTGCGCAGGAGGCGTTTGGTGCGGTCTCGGGCGGTTTTGAGGTCGCGCATGATCGCATCAAGCTTCGGCAGATACTGGGTATCGATCTTCTCGATCAAAACATCCTGGGCGCGCAACAGCATGGCGAACAACGCAGCATGCATGGCGAAGTATTTGCGCGCTGCCGTCATGTTCTCGCCGGACGCCTTCATGCGGGCGGCCAGCTGTTTGTCGATCAGCTTGGCGGAATTGAATACGGCAACAAGACGAATGAGGTCGCCGGATAGAACGCTGTCGACCAGCATGTCGATCTGGCTCTTCTCCATCGTGATACCAGCATCGGCCAGTGCCTTGCGGATCTTGGACTTGGCTGCGTCGATCGCCTTTTGATTTTGCGCGATCCGTTCTTCGAGATCGGCAACCTCTTGTTTCAGGCTTGCGACGGTGTCGGCCAACACGCCCGGCAGCAGCGAGTCCTTCGGCGCGGTCAACATGCGCTCTTTCAGGACGGCGATTTGGTCCTTGAGCTTGGCGATCTCCTTACGCCGGCGTTCGATCTCCTTCTGGATGTCGACCACCGGAACGTCCGTTACGATCCCGAGCGCCGAGTCCAAGAGTTCGCGCACGTAGTTTTCACGGTCCTCGCGTGTTTCGGTGAACATCGGCGGGACCAGGAAGTCGTCCTTTGAGGGCAGCTTTTTTGCGCTATCGCGGTTCCTTGCCGCGTCGTTCAGGATAGCGTCGATCGCCTGCATCAAGCGACGGGCCTGTTCATAGTTCTTATCGCCGGCACGCGGGTCGTTGTCGCCCGTGTTGGCCGCATTCGCCTCACCAGACGCCGGGGTCTTGGCCTCGGTGCCGCTCTCAGCTTTGCCGCTCACAAGGAATTCGGTGATCCCGTCGCGCCACGACGACTGCGCGCTGGCCGGCATAACCGACGCCACCGCCAGCACGAATGCGAGCGAAACTGCGGCCGATCTTACCGTTAACCTCACGGGTTTCATCATTCCCTTAGCTCCAATAGCGAGCGCGTACCCCCAAGTCTTAGAAGGGAAGGGATTCCGACATTTCAATGGTCCGAGCACGCGCAAGGTGTGTTCGTCCCCATCAAATCCAACGGCGTGTCTTGGCGCGAAAGTCCTCAAAATCCTTTCCAAATCGAGCTCTTAGGTGACGCTCCTCGGGGAGAATGGCGAGCCAGGTAACAAGCGGTACAAATGCGGCAGCAGCGATAACGAACCAGATGTTCTTGGTAAGTTCCGCAAGGCCCAGCATGATCATCACGTCGGCCAGATAGATCGGGTTGCGGAACCGCCGGAACGGTCCGTCCGTGATCAAGGTCGTCGCGCCTTCGTGTGGCATGACTGTTGTGCGATGGCGGCGAAACGTGATGAACGCCCAGATCATCAGCGCGATACCGCCGGCCCCGATTGTGAGGCCGATCATGCGCGCCGGCCAGTCGTCCAAGCCGGGCCACGGCAACGGGACGACGAAACCGAGCGTCACAGCGCCGGCAAGCACAGCCACCAGCAGAATCGGCGGCCAGGGAACAGGCGAAGGACGATCGCTCACGTTGGTGGGTTCACTGGTGTTGACTGGTTCCATGTATCAATGATCCTCAAGCGCACGCATCGACCGCAAGACTGGCCGCGACGGACAGCTGGGCGGATATGATCACAGGACAGCGCACAGGAGTGAGCGCGATGATTCCCAATAGCACGCCAGTGTTTGACTTCGACCTGGGCGAAACGGCCGAGCAGCTGCGCGACGCGGTGCAGTCCTTTACATCAGACCGCATTGCGCCGATTGCCGCGGAAATTGATCAAACTGATGAGTTTCCACGGTACCTCTGGCCTGAAATGGGTGAACTCGGGCTGCATGGCATCACCGTCGAGGAAGACTATGGCGGTAGTGGCTTGGGTTACCTCGAGCATTGCATCGCGGTCGAAGAGGTCAGCCGGGGGTCTGCGTCAGTTGGCTTATCTTACGGTGCGCATTCGAACCTGTGCGTGAACCAGATTCGGCGCAACGGGTCGGCGGCGCAGAAGCAGCGTTACTTGCCGAAGCTGATTTCAGGAGAGCACCTGGGCGGTCTTGCCATGTCCGAGCCCGGCGCCGGGTCGGACGTTGTGTCGATGCAGCTCCGGGCCGAGAAGAAGGGGGATCGCTACATCCTCAACGGGACCAAGATGTGGATCACCAACGGGCCAGGCGGCGATGTCCTGGTGGTCTACGCCAAGACGGATCCGGACGCCGGACCCCGTGGCATCACGGCCTTCATCATCGAGAAAGACTTCAAGGGGTTCAGCGTCGCGCAAAAGCTCGACAAGCTCGGCATGCGCGGATCAAGCACGGGCGAGCTTGTGTTTGAGAACTGCGAGGTGCCCGAGGAAAATGTTCTCGGTGCGCTGAACAAGGGTGTGCACGTTCTCATGAGCGGCCTGGACTATGAGCGGGTCGTGCTGGCCGCCGGGCCGATCGGTATCATGCAGGCCGCCATCGATATTGCGATGCCGTACGTGCACGAGCGCAAGCAATTCGGAAAGTCAATTGGCGAGTTCCAGCTCGTACAGGGCAAAATCGCCGACATGTATGTCGCGATGAATTCCTGCCGCGCCTATGTCTATGCCGTGGCGAAAGCCTGTGATCGCGGGCAGACGACCCGCGAGGATGCGGCCGGTGCAATCTTGCTTGCGGCCGAAAAGGCCACGCAGGTGTCGCTTGATGCGATTCAGCTTCTCGGCGGCAACGGTTACATCAACGAATATGCAACTGGTCGGCTGTTACGCGACGCGAAGCTCTACGAAATCGGGGCGGGCACAAGCGAGATCCGCCGGATGCTGATCGGGCGCGAGTTGTTTGTGAAATCGGCGTAGGTGCAGATGGCGGCGAAGCCCGACATTCATCCGCTGATGCCAGATCGCTGGGATGACCTGGTCCAGCTCTTCGGCCCGGAGCGCGGCGCCTATGGCGGGTGCTGGTGCATGTACTGGCGTCATGATGGGACGCGGCGTGCGTTCTACGAGGGCAGTCGTGCTGAGCATAAGCGCCAGTTCGGAGAGATCGTGAGGACCGATGTTCGTCCGCCGGGATTGATCGCCTATCTCGACGCGCAGCCGGTGGGATGGGTGGCGGTTGGGCCGCGGGACGCCTTTCCACGGTTCCGCAAGACGAAGGCCAGTCGTCTGGAGGACGGTGCCTCGCACGATGGGATCTGGTCGATCAACTGCTTCTATATCGATCGGACGGTGCGAGGGCGTGGACTTATGGCTGATCTGCTGGACGCAGCCGTTCGATTTGCGCGCGATCACGGGGCCGTTGCCGTTGATGCGGCACCTCTCGACGTCACACGTAAGCTGATCGCGGGCGAAGGCTATGTCGGCGTGGCGTCCGTGTTCCGGGCTGCGGGCTTCGAGATCATATCGCGCGCGTCGGTCCCGCGCCCGTTGATGCGGCTCGTTGTTTCGTAGGCAGAACATAGAAACGGGCACCAAGAGGTGCCCGTTTGAGTTTCGTCGCTAAAGCTTTAACGCGGGTTATCCGAGTATCTGTCGCGGTAACCAGAGCGCGATATCGGGAAACTCCACGACAAGCGAGAGCCCGATCAACTGCAGGATCACGAACGGGATAATGCCGTAGTAGATTTGCTGCATCTTAACTTCGGCCGGGGCTACGCCTTTCATGTAGAACAGGGCGAACCCGAATGGTGGCGTTAAGAACGAGGTCTGCAAATTGATGGCGACGAGAATTGCAAACCAATACAGCATTTGCAGTTGAACTTCTTTGGCCGGCACACCTTCAGCTAAGCCAAGATGGCTGGCAAACTCGGGCGCCAAGTTCATCACAACCGGCGTAAACACCGGAAGCACAATGAGCGTGATTTCGAGCCAGTCAAAGAAGAACCCGAGCAAGAACACCGTAGCCATCAGCATGATAATTAGTGGCCATGGTCCCAAGTCGAGCCACTCGATGAACCCGATGATCAAGTCTTCACCGTAAAGCGCGCGGAAGAAGTACGAGAAGGTGGTTGCGGCGAGGAAGATAAAGAAGATCATCGCTGTCGTTAGCGCGGTGCGATGGACGACGTCTTGCATGACCTTGAACGACAGCGTTCCGTTCGCGACTGCGAGAATGATCGATCCGAACGCACCGATGCCGGCTGCCTCGGTTGGCGTCGCCCAGCCGCCAAAGATCGAGCCAAGAACCAGTACTATAAGGAATACTGGAGGAATAAAGCCCTTCAGCACCATCCCGAACAAGGATTTCGCATCACGATTTCCAAAGTACATTGATGCGAAGAAGATCCCGAAAAAGGCGAACAAGTCCCAGTTAGCCAAATTGCCGATCGGGGAATAATCCGCCGTAAGGGCCAAACCGACCATTATAGCGACGGTAATGAAATATCCAATCAGATTGGCTGAGCTTGTCGGTTCGATTGTTTCCATTTGTTCATCAGACAGCGGTGGCGCCGCACTGGGAAACAAACTTGAAATCACGGCAATGTAAGTGAAATAGAGGCAGGACAGAAGCAGTCCAGGAAGAACCGCGCCGAGAAACAGATTGCCCACGCTGATCGACATCAGACTCGCCATCAGAACAAGCATGATCGAGGGCGGAATCAGGATTCCCAGCGTTGCGGATGCTGCCAGAGTACCCGTTGCGAGTGGCGTCGAGTAGCGCTGCGCCAGCATTGTTGGCAACGCCATCAGTGTCATCATAACCACCGACGCACCGATGATGCCGGTCGTTGCGGCCATGATCGTGCCCATCACCGTAACGGACAGTGCAAGACCACCAGGAACTCTGCGAAGCAATACCTGGAGAATGTGCAGGAGGTCCTCGGCAACCCGCGAGCGCTCCAACATAGTGCCCATAAATATGAAGCACGGGATCGCTACGAGAAGCGGGTTCTGAACCGCGCCGGACGCACCGTCACCACCCCAAATTTTATTGGGCACATTGAAGAATTCGTTGATGCTGACGATCTCGAGATAGATCCCGATGAAGCCGAACAGCATGCCGATGCCACCGATGGCGATCCCGACTGGCAAGCCGGTGAAGAGCGCGAGGGCAAGCGCAAGAAACATGTAGCCGCCCACGTACTCATAAAGGTGGTTATAGAGCCATTCGGGCATCAGCTACGGTCCTTCTGATCTTCAATGTCGGATTTGAACTCTTCGATTTCTTCTTCGATGCCCTGTGCCGGAAAGATGTCGAGGGCAGCGTACGCCTCTTTCTGCTCCTCGCCCGAGCCCCATATGGCTACGGTTAGCCTGAAGATTGTTGCGAGGAATGAACTGAGGAGTAACAGGAAACCGATTACCAGAAACGACTTGATAATGTAGCGGGCGCCAATGCCAGTCAGTGACTCGGACCCTTCATTCTGCGAGTACGACAGCAAAACGAATTGAATCGCAAAGTATGATATTACGAACAGGAACGGGATCCCCATGATGAGAAGGCCCCAAAACTCTACTTTCGCTTGACCACGCCGGGGAAGCATTTCACGAAAAATGTCGACCCGGACGTGCGCATTCATCAAATAGCCAAAACCAAATGTCGATAGCAAGATAATGCCATGCAGGTGCCACTGCGCGTCCTGAAAGATAATCGGGTTAAACCAATAGATATTCTGTTCAGCAATCCAAATGCGTGCCGAGTCGATCCGCCGAGTCACCACGTCAAACATAATGATCATGATCAGCGGAAGTATGAGCCATCCAGCTAGCTTGCCGAGTTGGCGGGGTGGCCAGTCAAAGAACGCCGCAAGCGTGAGGAGTCCGCGCATTGGGTTTTGACACTCTCATCACATATGGGTTTACAGTTTTGCACACGATGATTGCTGCGTTTTCAGGCGGATCACGTGCGCGGCGTTTCGTAAAAATGGCGCCGGCCAGGTTCTTGTGGCCGGCGCCAGTGTCTTGGGTTTCCGGCGACTACTTCAAGTAACCGCGCTCACCCCAGACTTTGTACTTCTCGTGGAATGAGGAATAGCTGTCCCAAACTTTCTTGACGTCTGGGTTTGCCTTAATTTCCTCGGCCAGAACTTCCTCCCAAGCGACTTTAATCTTGTCGAGGATCTCTTTCGGCCAGGTCTTGTTTTGAACGCCGTCTTTTTCGTTGGCGATCATCGCTTCGAACTGAGACGCTTCACCGTCTGCAATCATGTCAGCAACGTTCGCGCGGCATGCTGTTTCGAGCATGGCCTTGTAGGCATCCGGAAGCGCCTTCCACTTGTCCATGTTCACGAGGATTTCGTTCGACGTGGACTGCTGGTGCCAGCCTGGGAAGTAGTTGAACTTCGCAATCTGGTAGAAGCCCAGCGAGCGGTCGATGGCCGGCATCGAGAATTCCGTGGCGTCAATGGTGCCACGCTCAAGCGCCGGGTAAATGTCTGCCGCAGCAAGCTGCTGGGTCGAGACACCAAACTTCTGCATCACTTTGGCGCCGATGCCGAAGAAGCGCATTTTCATGCCCTTCAGCTGATCGAGGCTTGTGATTTCCGTGCGGAACCAACCGGATGTTTCCGGCGGGATCATGCCGCAAAGGATGTATTTGATGTTGGCTTTTGCGTACAGTTCTTCGGCGATCTTGGCGCCACCGCCGTAGATCATCCATGCTGCGAACTCAGGTGCGGCTGGACCGAATGGCCATGTCGAAAGGAATGCGTAGGCCGAGTTCTTGCCCTGGTTGGCACCAGGTGTGCCGAAAGCAGCGTCAATAGCGCCTTGAGAGACTGGGTCAAAGTAGGCGTAACCGCCTGTCAGTGCACCAGGTTCAAATACCCTGATGTCGAACTTGCCGTCGGACATCCGTTTGACGACTTCCGAGATGCGTGTCGGCGGCGGTCCGATCACGGCAACGGTCTTGGCAAACGCGGCGTGCATTTTCCAGCGCACGCGCTTTTGTGCTTCGGCACTATCGACCATGAGACCCAGGATCCCGAGCGTCGAAACGCTGGCAACAAGAGTCTTGGCAAAGCCCATCATTGAGAACCCTCCAAAAGTTTCCTCCAGCTTCCATCTCGCCACGCGCCGGTCCGTCTCATGGGGCCAGTCACGCAGGGCCAATTGGCCAAAAAGCTCATGTCGCCGAGCATGGCAGCAATCGCGCATAACAGAGTTGCGATCGCCGCGAAGCTGGCACGCGGCTCTGGGCTTGTCAAAGGCGTGGCTCGCGGAATCGCCTTTTCAGCCCAACGGGGGGTTGATGGAATAATGTTTCAGCACGCGCTGCGCGTTGTTCAGGCGCGCTGCCCGAGAAAATTGCATCACAGAATCTTAAGGTTGAGGTCGCGTGTTCCACCGCCGGAAAGGCAAGCCGGACGGCTTGACGTGTTGTCGCAGGGGGCGTCCGGCCGGCCCAGATCAGGACCCGCAACCCACCTTAAGGATAACTGACGAAGGCGCGGTTGGATCGCGTCGAAACACCGTTGGTGCTAGAGATCGCAACGCGCCAAAACCGACCTCGGACAACACGAATGACCTACATCTTTTCAAAGCTCTTGTTCTTCGTCATCGCGCCGTCGAACATTTGCTGGGTCCTGATTCTGGGCGGCGTGCTTCTCCAGGCGTTTCCGCGCCGAGTTGTTCTTGGACGCCGTATGTCCCTGTTCGGCATTGGCCTGATGCTGGTGCTCGGGTTCTCGCCACTCGCGATGGTGCTGCTACAGCCTCTTGAGCAACGCTTTGCGCAAGATCGCGTGAGTGCGCGGGAGCGGGCAGCAGCATTAGATGGCGTCGACGGCATTATCCTGCTGGGCGGGTTCGAGGATGGGCGGCTGAGCCGATTGCGCGGGCAGATTGCCGTAAACGATAGCGCTGAGCGCCTGGTTGAAACGGCGCGGCTCGCGAAGCTGTTGCCGGACGCCAAGATTGTTTTCACCGGAGGTGCCGCCGGCGTTTTCCAGTCTTACGAGACGGCGGGCGGCTCCGTGCGCAGCTATTTGATCGATCTCGGGATCTCCGAGGATCGGATCGTCATTGAAAATCAGTCGCGCAACACCTGGGAAAATGCGCTGCGAACCCGAGAGCGCATACAACCTGTAGCGGGGCAACGTTATGTTCTGGTGACATCTGCCTGGCATATGCCGAGGGCGGTCGGTGCCTTTCGCAAGGCGGGCTTTACCATTGTGCCGTGGCCGGCCGATTTTCGAACTGGCGATAGCAGTGACGCGCAACGGCTATTCCCGAATATCGCAACCGGTCTTGAGCGCGTCGATCTGGCCGTCAAGGAGTATGTTGGATTGCTCGCCTACTGGGTCCTGGGCCGGACGTCGGCACTGTTTCCATCACCGGCGACCGATGCGTGAGCCGACTGGGTGCATCGTCGCACACAGTCCGTCCACGCTATTGGAGGTTCGAACTATTGGAGATTCAGGGTGGGAATCGGCGTGTGGGAGACTGGCCGCTCCTGGAGTTCTGCGTTCAAGTCAAACGTCGCGCAGTTCTTGTTCGCCAATGTGCGATTATAGGCCTTGAGCATCTCGATATCCCGCTTGGTGCGGTCTGCGGCGGAGTAGCCGTTTGATGCTGCCGATCCGCTCATGATGAAGCGCGATGTTGTCGATAGCGCCGAACGGACCGTCGCCAGTACCGTATCCGGCTGCGCTTTCATTCTGTCGCGGATCTGGAGAATGCGGACCTGCATGCGTCCTGTCAGCCGACGGCAATCCAACTTCTGCTCGGCCGTTGTCAGCTGGTATCCCCCCGTGGTTTGACGGGGTTGAAGGCTCTGGGTTTGGACATTGGATCCCGACGGCAATCTCAGCGCGCAGCCGCCGCTCAAAACGGCGCACGTCAGTACGATCACAGCGGTGTGTTGTCCAAAGCCAAGCAATGGTCCGAGCTCGCGATCAAATCAGCACACGATTCGTCGTTGTGCGTTGCAGCGAAGCGCCCGGAACGTGGCCGCATGAGGGCGAGGTCGATACCGGCTCGCGATTGGCCTTAACAGGCGATGCAAGCGGGGCACGCTGCGGCGCATCTGCGAAACACGCGGTGCAGCATGGTCTGCCCCAAATCTCGGCGCTTGGCCTGTCGCTCAAGCCGCCAGAACACGTTTCCGTGGGATGGCCGGCGAGCTCAATCTCAGGCAGATATGGGAGATGGTTCCAGCTCAATCTGAAACGCTCTATGCTGCCGCCGGGTTCCGTCATCCTCAGGTTCCGTCATTCACACAGGTGAGCCAAACATGCCGCAAGTGATAACCACGTCGGTCGCCGCTCTTGTCGATGCAGCTCGTCAGCAGATTACAGAGCTCTCGGCTGAAGACGCGATTTCGGCCGCTCAGGGCGACGACACCGTGCTTGTTGATCTCAGAGATCCGCGAGAGTTGGCGCGGGACGGCAAAATCCCGGGCGCGTTTCATTGTCCGCGTGGGATGCTGGAGTTCTGGATCGACCCGGACAGCCCCTACCACAAGCCGGTGTTTGCGGAAGACAAGAGCTTTGTCTTCTTTTGTGCCGGCGGGCAGCGATCGGTTCTCGCTGCCAAAGCTGCTCAGGATATGGGACTGGCGCCTGTCGCACACGTGATCGGCGGGCTTCGCGCCTGGCAAAAGGCCGGCGGCCCGATTGAGCCAGGCAAGACGTAGCCAGGGAAGTCCGGCTGATCACGCCACGCCGACAGTTTTGTGAGTCGCGGACGCCGCGATCTGAAGTGAACGTCAACCAAGTTGTGTGGTCGTCGCCTGCGCTGTCCTCCATGTGTTGGTCATCGCCAAACACAAGCAGTGAGGGACCGATCATGACACGCAAGACCGGGAACAGTGCAGCAGCAACGGCTGGGCGTCCAGTCCGGGTGACGCTCTATCGCTGGGCCGGCCAGTGGGGGCCGTTCAAGGTCAAGATTCCCTGCGGCGAGTGCACGCTCACGCGTGATATCCTTGAAGATGCCTTTGAAACCGAACTCGCCGGCATTCCGGTTGAACTCGACGTCCGGGATTGGTTGACCGAATGGCATCGTCCGCTGCCAAAGGGCGGATGGCATGCTCCGATTGTTATGGTTGATGACAAGATTGTCGCACAAGGTCACGCCCTGAACCGCGGTGTGTTTGCGGAAGCGGTCACAAAGGCCCATGTCGCTCAGACCGGCATTGAGGGCACCGTTGTGTTCGGAAAGGCCAGTTGCCCGCATTGCGTTCGCGCCAAGGAGATCCTGGAAGCACAGGGGATTGCCTATACGTATCGCGATGTTGTCCGCGATCCGCGCGCGCTCTACGAAATGATCGCACGAGTCAAGCCTATTGTTGGGCCAAGAACACCGATCACGGTTCCGCAGATCTGGATCGACGGCGCCTATATTGGCGGCGCGGATGCGCTCGCCGCGCGGTTCGGTCCGGCACTGGACGCGCAGGTTGCCGCGGCGGCTTGAGGCTTGATCGCACCGTTAACGGAGCGCACGACTTGTGTGCTCTCGTTACGTGCCGTGCGGACACGATCAGTTGCTCTTGCTCGATCAGGGGCTTATGCAGCACGCTTGTCGTAGAAAAAGCCACGGCAAGCGGGAGGCTGCATGCGGCGACTGACGTCTCACATTTCCGAAAGCTCAGAGGACTTTGCCGCCAATCGCGCGGCCATGCGTACGGTGGTTGGCGATCTCAACGCGCGCCGCGCCGATGCCTATGGCGGTGGTCCGGAGCGGGCTCGGGACAGACATCTCGCACGCGGCAAGCTTCTCCCACGCGATCGGGTTCTGCGTCTGCTGGATCCCGGGGCGCCGTTTCTCGAGCTGTCGCAGCTCGCGGCCTACGGCATGTATGACGATGACATTCACGGTGCCGGGTTAATCACGGGATTGGGCCGCGTTTCGGGGCGTCTGTGTGTCATCGTTTGCAACGACGCCACGATTAAGGGCGGCACGTATTATCCGATGACGGTGAAGAAGCATCTCCGGGCGCAAGAGATCGCCCGTGAGAACCGCTTGCCGTGCCTTTATCTGGTCGACTCGGGCGGCGCGAACCTGCCCCACCAGACGGATGTATTTCCGGATCGGGATCATTTTGGTCGGATTTTCTACAATCAGGCCACGCTGTCGGCGGCGGGCATACCGCAGATCGCGGCTGTGCTGGGCTCATGCACGGCCGGTGGCGCTTACGTTCCGGCGATGTCGGACGAGGCGGTGATCGTTCGCAGTCAAGGGACGATTTTTCTCGGTGGCCCACCGTTGGTGAAAGCCGCAACCGGCGAAACGGTGTCTGCGGAGGATCTCGGCGGCGGTGATGTGCACACGCGTTTATCCGGCGTCGCGGACCACCTTGCCGTAGACGATGCGCACGCACTCGAGATCGTGCGCGATATCGTCGCCACGTTACCACCCCAACATAGGGCCGGTGTGAACGCGATTGCTGCGCGCCCGCCGGCGTTGGATGAGGCAGGCCTTGAGGGTGTCGTCCCTGCAGCATTGACGACGCAATACGATGTGCGAGAGGTCATTGCGCGCATCGTCGACGGGTCCGACTTCGACGAGTTCAAGGCGCGCTATGGCGAAACGCTGGTGACCGGCTTTGCACATGTCGAAGGCTTGCCGGTCGCGATCCTTGCCAACAACGGCATTCTCTACTCGGAAAGTGCGCAAAAAGGTGCCCACTTTGTCGAGCTGGCCTGTCAGCGACGTATTCCGCTCTTGTTTCTTCAGAACATCACCGGGTTCATGGTTGGGCGGGATGCGGAGGCCGGTGGCATCGCCCGCCACGGCGCTAAGATGGTCACAGCCGTGTCGTGTGCTGCGGTGCCAAAGATAACGGTCATTATTGGCGGCTCATACGGCGCTGGAAACTATGCCATGTGTGGGCGCGCATTTGGGCCGCGGTTCCTGTTTGCCTGGCCGAACGCGCGCATCTCGGTGATGGGTGGCGAGCAAGCCGCCAGCGTTCTGGCAACAGTGAAGCGCGACAACATCGAGGGTGCTGGCGAGCAGTGGTCCGAGGATGACGAGGCCGCATTCAAGGCGCCAATTCGCGAGCGCTACGAGCAGGAAGGCCATCCGTACTACGCCACGGCCCGCCTATGGGACGACGGCATTATCGCGCCGATAGAAACGCGGCGCGTTATCGGGTTGGCGCTCGCTGCATCGCTTAACGCACCGGTTCCGGAAACGCGTTTTGGTGTTTTCCGCATGTAGGAAGGGATGGACGCAATGAGATCCGTATTTCGTATCATGGCCAGTCAGTCGCGTCGTAAGACTATCGCATTGTTCTCACTTCTCACGGTATTCGCCGCACCGTCTGCCGTTCACGCCGCAGACACGGCAACGCTCACGTGCACGTTCGACCAAGGGGTGGTGCGTTCGTTTGAAAACGGTGCCTTTGCGACGGAGGCCGCGTCGAAACTGTCGTTTCGCATCGGTGATGTTGATTTTGCCAGGCAGACCGCGGTGTTGCTGACGAAGAAGGGCCGCGGAGAGCTGCGCGTTGTGCGCGCGATTAATGCGAACCACTATCTTGAAGTGGCCAGCGAGGGCTTCCTCAACATGACGACGATCTACGATGCGGCGCAGGCTGGGGCCCCGATGCTGGCGGTGCACTCGCGGCATCTGGGCGTGATTGGACAGCCGGTTGTCGCGCAATACACCGGCAGCTGCGTGCGTACACCTTCATCACAGTAGACGTGGCGAACATGATGCCGAGCGAGAGGGGGAGTTGCACCGGTGACGCTCAACAAAGTCCTGATCGCCAATCGCGGGGAGATCGCACGCAGAATCATCCGAACCGCGCGCCGTCTCGGTATAGCGAGCGTTGCGGTGTACTCAGACGCGGACCGGCATGCGCTGCATGTTCAAGATGCGGACCAGGCCGTGCATATCGGGCCGTCTCCATCGGTCGATAGCTATCTGCGGATCGATAGGATCCTCGGTGCGGCGCATGAGACAGGGGCGGACTGTGTGCATCCCGGTTATGGGTTCTTGGCGGAAAATGCGGTGTTCGCCGATGCCGTGGCAGACGCCGGCCTCACGTTTGTCGGGCCGACCGGCAAGGCGATGCGGGCGCTGGGTGACAAGGCGTCGGCCAAGACGGTTGCGCTTGCGGCGAACGTGCCCGTCGTGCCGGGATACAACGGTTCGGACCAGGCACCGTCGACGCTTCTGGAGGAGAGTAAGCGGATCGGCTTTCCGGTGATGATCAAGGCAGTTGCCGGTGGCGGCGGTCGCGGGATGCGTCGCGTTGCACGTGCGGAGGACTTTGCGGATGCGCTCGAGAGTGCGCAACGTGAGGCTTCGGCTGCGTTCGGCAGTGACCTCGTGTTGATTGAAAAACTGATTGAGGCCCCGCGCCACATCGAAGTGCAGGTGTTTGGTGATCGTCATGGCAGCGCCATTCACCTGTTCGAGCGCGACTGCACGCTTCAGCGACGGAATCAGAAGGTGATCGAGGAGGCGCCGGCGCCGGATATGTCCGAGGCGCTACGGTCGGACATCTGCGGAGCCGCGGTGCGTCTGGCCGAAAACGTGGGATATGAGGGCGCCGGAACGGTCGAGTTTCTGGTGGAAGGTGGTGCGCTAACCGCGGAGGCACCTTGGTATTTCATCGAGATGAACACGCGGCTTCAGGTCGAGCATCCAGTGACGGAAGCGATTACCGGCCTTGATCTGGTGGAATGGCAGTTTCGCGTTGCCGCCGGCGAGCCCTTACCTCTTCCGCAAGACAAGGTGACCCGTCGTGGACATGCCATCGAAGCGCGGATCTGCGCCGAAGATCCGGCCCATGGCTTTCAGCCGCAGTCCGGTAAACTCCTCGACTTCGACGTGCCGAGTGATGCGGATATCCGCCTGGAGAGCGGCGTTATTGCCGGAAGTGTGATCCCGCCGGAGTACGATTCCCTGATCGCGAAGCTGATCGTCTCTGGCCCTGACCGCGAAACGGTGCTGGCTCGGCTTCGAGAGTCTCTTGCCGACGCGGTTGTGTTGGGGCCGCGCACCAATACGGCCTTTTTGCATGCTCTGCTGAGTACAGCCGATGTGCAACGTGCAGCCATGGATACCGGGCTGATCGATCGGGCTATGGACGCGCTTGTGCCGCACACGCCCGATCAGATCTCGGCCGTGCAAGGCGTGCTGGCGCTTCTTGCTGACAGGTCTCATGCCGCGCAATCGGGGCCGTGGTCCACAGGCGACGGGTTTCAACTTGGTGCGCCCCGCGATCTCCGTCTACCGATTCTGATCGATGACATCCCTCATGTGGCGCGAGCGCGATGGGGCGACGATGGTCTGACGGTGAGGATTGCGGATCTGCCGACGACAGCATCTGAACCGTCGGCTGATGGCGCGGTCCGCATGCGAGTCCTGGATGGTGCGGCCTATGTGTCGCGGGGTGGGCGGCAGTCGATTGTTGCGTGGCCGCAGCACGTCGTTACCGCTGACGATGATGACGGAGATGACACGGTCCGCGCGCCAATTAGCGGGCGTGTTGCAAAGCTGTTTGTGACTCCCGGGGCGGTGGTTGCGGCCGGCGATCGGGTTGCTATCGTTGAAGCCATGAAGATGGAGCACGTTTTGACGTCTGCACGGGCTGGCACGGTGGGTGATGTGCCGATAGGTGAAGGCGATCAAATTGCGCAAGGGCAGACCGTTATTGTGCTGGCAGCCGATGAGGAGCTGGCGTGACATTACACATCATCAAGCTGTGCGTCGGCGTCGACTCGATTGATCAGCTGGCAAAATGGCAGCAGGCGCGCTTGGCGCAGCACCAGCGATTGCATGGCGTTGGCGAGATTTGGCATACAACCCGCATGACCCCGAAACGCCAGCCGGAGGTGCTCGACGGCGGCTCGCTGTATTGGGTGATTAAGGGCCTGGTTATGGTGCGCCAGCGGATTGTTGGTTTCGACGACGGTGCCAAGGAAGACGGGACGCCGTGCTGTCTGATCAAGTTTGATCCGGAACTCGTGCCGGTGCGGCCAGTGCCGCGTAAACCGTTTCAGGGATGGCGCTATCTCACGGCGGAAGATGCACCTGACGATCTCAATTCGGGCGCTGCGCAAGACGATGTGGCGCGCATGCCTGCACGGATGCGGCGCGAGCTGGCGGAGCTGGGATTGCTCTAATGAAGCGTGAGCGGACTGAGTAAATTCGCCTACGGCAGAAAACCTCTAGGCAATCCGGGTCTGGTGCGCTAAGCGCGCGGACTGTCCGCTTGTTTCTGGTTCGCTTTGCCGCTTGTGATCCGCCATGCCTCCTTCCCAGTCCTACCCGCGCTTCACGCCCATCATTGAAGCCTTGCCGTCGACCGTGCCGTTTGTTGGCCCCGAGGCCCAAGAACGGCAGCGCGGCCGTGCCTTCCGGGCCCGCATCGGGGCGAACGAAAGCGTTTTTGGCCCCTCACCCCGCGTGATTGCCGCGCTTGAGGCGGCCGCACCGGACATCTGGAAGTACTGCGACCCCGACAACCACGACCTTCAAACAGCTGTCGCTGCGTTCTACGACGTGTCGCCCGACAACGTCGTGATCATTGAAGGCATAGACGGTGGGCTGGGTCTGACCAATCGTCTTGTGACAGAACCAGGCAGCGTCGTTGTGACATCCGATGGGGCCTATCCGACATTCAACTTCCATGTCTCAGCCTGCGGTGGTCGGCTGATCAAGGTGCCATTCCGCGACGACAAGGAGGATGTATCGCGCGTATGGGACGTGGCGCGGGCGCACGACGCGCGTCTGGTCTACGTCTCGAACCCGAACAATCCGATGGGAACATGGTGGCGTGGGGCCGAGCTTGAGGCGATGATTGCCGAGCTTCCGGCCGGCTGCCTTCTGGCGCTCGATGAAGCCTATGTCGAGACGGCACCCGCCGATACTGCGCCGCGAATTGACGTGTCGAACCCGCAAGTGCTCCGGCTCCGAACCTTTTCGAAGGCTTACGGCATGGCGGGCGCGCGCATCGGCTATTGCCTTGGCGAAGCGTCTGTCATTCGGAACTTTGAGAAAGTCCGAAATCACTACGGCATCAGTCGCTTGTCACAGATCGGCGCGCTCGCAGCGCTTGGCGATCAGGCCTACTTGGCCGAGATTGTGGAGCGGATTGCCTCGGCGCGCGCCCGGATCACGGCAATCTCGGAGCGCCATGGGCTGGTCGCGTTGCCGTCGGCGACAAACTTCGTAACCGTTGATTGTGGTCACGATGGTGTATTTGCAAGACGTGTCCTTGATGGTTTGCTCGCGCGCGACGTCTTTGTGCGCATGCCGGCTGTCGCGCCGCTGAACCGGTGTATCCGGATCGGCGTTGGCGCCGCGCGCGATCTCGATTTGTTCGAGGCGGCGCTGCCTGAAGCTTTGTTGGAAGCGCGTGAAACATAGAAGAATATGGACGGAATTCGATGGTGCGCGATCACGGAAACCGGTTTTTCTCTTTATCGCTAACCACACGTTAGGGGTGTTGATTGAAACTCGTTAGAGCCGCAACAGTCATAAGGTGTGATTGTTATGACAATCGTCACCCGTTTTGGGCTTTTGATGATGATCGGGCTGTCCGCCGCGGTCGCCCTGAGCTTTTTTGACCTTTACAGTCTGCAATACCAAACGCCGACAACATCCGCGTTGCGCGCATTTCCATTCGAGACATTCAGCGCCGGTTTGGCCATGGGCATTGTGCTGGGGTTTCTCGGTACATTGCGTTGGACAGTCGTTCAGCTGCACCTGGCACAGTTTCGGCGGGCCGTTGCTGAGGCATTTGGACTTACGATCCTGGCCCTGACCGCTTTTGCGATTCTGTACTACGCTTAAGTGCTACGGAACGCCATGTCGGTCGGTGCAGCTGGCACATGCGACATCGCCTACGTCGCGACGGCTTCGGCAAAACCGCGCTTCGCCAGCAGGCCATCGACGGTCGGCATCCGGCCTCGAAAGGCGATATAAGCCTCATCTTCTTTGCGCATGGCCCCTGCGGCATAGATCAGGTCCTTTAAGCGCTGCGCGGTATCGGGATCGAAGACGTCGCCGGTTTCCTCAAATGCGCGGAAGGCATCCGCGTCAAGAACCTCTGACCACATATAGCTGTAGTATCCGGCCGCATATCCATCACCGGCGAAGAGATGGAGAAAATGCGGAATCGCATGGCGCATTACAATCGCATCCGGCATTCCGATGTCGGTCAGAATAGTCGTCTGAAGAGCCATCGGGTCGTCCGTGTCTTTGGCTGCACGTGCGTGCAGCTCAAGATCGACCAAAGCTGAGGCCAGATATTCGACCGTCTTAAATCCCTGATTGAAGTTTTGGGCCTTACGCAAACGCGCGCGCAATTCCGGCGGCATGGGCTCGCCGGTGCGATAGTGGCGCGCGAACCGATCCAAGACGTCGTCGGTCAGCAGCCAGTGTTCGTAAAGCTGCGACGGCAATTCCACGAAGTCAGTTGAAACACTTGTTCCAGACATCGAGGCATACGTGACGTCTGACAAAAGGCCGTGCAGCGCGTGGCCAAACTCATGAAACAGGGTACGCGCGTCATCGAGCGACAATAGCGTTGGAGCGCCGTCGGCGGCCTTCGCGAAGTTGCAGGTGTTGAGAACGATGGGCCGCACGATGCCGTCGACACGCGATTGATCGCGCAACGTGTTCATCCACGCACCCGACCGTTTTGAGGACCGTGCGAAGTAGTCCCCTATGAACAGGCCGACATGTTGATCGTCTTGATCGCGCACATCCCAAGCGCGCAGGTCATCGTGGTAAAGATCAAGGCCGTCGACAGGCGTGAAGGACAAGCCGAACAGGCGATGAGCGACGTCGAACGCCGCCGCAATCACCTGATCGAGGCTGAGGTACGGCTTGATTTCGGCTTCATCGATGTTGAACGCTTTGCGTCGCACCGTTTCAGCGTAGTAACGCCAGTCCGCTGCTCTTAGAGGGCCGTTGATGCCGTCAGCTTTGGCAGCCTCCTCAAGTGCAACGGCGTCGCGCAGCGCACTTTCGCGTGCGGGTTTCCAGACCGCGTCGAGTAGGCCGCGTGCCCGGTCCGGCGTTTCGGCCATCGTGTGTTCCAGCTTGTAGTCGGCAAACGTTTTGAAGCCGAGAAGTCGGGCGCGTTCCGCGCGTAGCGACAACACCTCTGCGACGATGGCTCTGTTGTCATTGGCGTTGCCATTGGCCCCGCGCGCCGCCCATCCGTTGAAGGCCTGTTCCCTGAGGTCAGCGCGCGCCGAATAGGTCAAGAACGGTTCCACGAGCGATCTGGCGAGCGTGATGACATGGCTGGCGTTGCTGCCGCGTTCTCGGGCCGCAGCCGCGGCCGCGTCGACCAGATCGTCCGGAAGACCGGCCAAACCATCCGGTGCCGACAGTTCCAAAACCCAGTCGTTTTCATCCGCAAGAACGTTTTGGCTGAACGCGGTCGAAAGCTCCGCCAGCCGTTTTTTGATGTCACTGTGGCGCGCCTTGTCCGCGCCGGTCAGCGCAGCGCCGGCCTTCACGAAATTGCGATGAACGCGCTCGAGCAATCGGTTGTCTTCTACTGAAAGCGCGTTTGGGGCCGTCTCTGAGGCCGCAACAACGCTTTCAATGCGCGCAAACAGCTGCGTATTCGAGGTAATGGCGTCGAAATGTGCGGCCAGGCGCGGCGCCATCGTGCGCTGTACGGCCTGCAACTCCGGCGACGTGTGCGCCGCGGCGAGCGTGAAGAACACATGTGCGATGCGTTCCAGCTCATCCCCGGAACACTCAAGTGCGACGACCGTGTTCGCGAATGTCGGCGCATCGCCATTGGTAGCAATCGCCGCAACTTCAGTGGTGTGTGCATCGAGAGCCGCATCAAATGCCGGCTGAAAGTGCGCGACTGAGATCTCGCCAAAGCGCGGCAACCCAAACGGCTGGTCCCAGGACTTACGCAGTGGGTTGGTCATCCCGTCGCACATTGGGCGCACCTCTCAAGGTTTCTGGTTGTTCTTCGCAGTCTGTTCGCGCGTTTCAACTTCAGCTGATCGGATTCCGCTGACCAGATTCAGCTGGTTCGATCCAGTTGGCCAGATCAGCGGCAACCATCCCACACCGCGCGTCTTCGATTCAACCCGGCCAGTCGCCCGTGACATCGCGCCGCCGGGTGGTTGGGAAGGGTTTGGGGTGGCTCCAGCTCAAGCTGAAACGATCGAGACAAACCCCCAACGTGTTAACTTATTACTGTGGTGATGCAACAGTTTAATGTTAAGATTTAAGGTTATTGACGCCATGAGCAATATGCGCCAATTAATGGCGGTTCGTAACCAAATGTAAAGGTTACACGTCAGGTGAGTCGGCGGGGTGGCGGTATGAGCTTCAGTGAGTTTCGAGCCGACAAGGCCGGGGTGTCGCAAACTGCGAAAGTGGATCAACCGCCCAACGCGCCCGCGAGCACTGCTTTTCAGAATAGAACCGACTTGCTATCGGGAATCGCCATTGAATATGGCCCTCGGGACTTACTGGCTCAATTCTTCGTCGAGGCTGATCACGCGTGCCGCGCTCGCGGGGTCCAGCTTGTGTTTTCGACGTTGGAAGACCTGCTCGAGGTGAACGAACAGAATTCGAACACGTGGCTGCCGATCGTGCCGCTGTTCAATCCCAAGAACGGAATTGATCCGGCAACGTCTTACTGCATTCTGGGGCTTGATCCGTCTGGCCGTGTTGTCGCGACGCAAGCCGTGCGACTGTACGAGTGGTCGTCGACGTCGTTTGCGGAGCAGGCCGCAAACATGGGTGTGTTCTACGCCGATCCCGCCCGCCAGGCGCTACCCGGTGAAGCGTGTGTCGTTACCGCGCCGTCCGCGGATCAGGTGCGCGGCCGTGTCGCTTACTCTGGCGGCGTCTGGTACCATCCCGACTACCGCAAACGCGGGCTGACCGGCTTTATGCCGCGCATCGCCCGTGCGTTTGCCCTGGCGCGTTGGTCGACAGACATGACAATGACACTGATGGCTGAGGGCATCGTCAAGAGCGGCGTGGCTCAACGGGTCGGCTATGAGAATGTCGAGTGGGAGGCCCGGTTTTTGAACAATGCGCTGGAAGGCCCGCGGTTCGCACTGTTGTGGATGGATACGGATCATCTGATCCGTGACCTGGACCGGCATCTAAGCGCAAATGCAGCGCAAATCGATGGTCTCATCCAATACGGAGCTGCATAGAAGCCACGGATTGGGCACGTCGGAACGCGCCAGCATCAGTCGCTTGTATCGCAACCGGTATCGCCCGAACTTGGGCGTCGAGACAATTGCGTCGACGTCTTCAACGGTCGCGCCGGTTTCGCGCAATGCGTTTTCGTAACACTCTGAAATCCAACGGCCATAGGCCGGGTCTGGCTGGCACGCGACCGGCGTTCCTTTCGCCAGGTCTGCCCAACTGCGCCCGAGGGAGCGATAGCCGCCACCGGTTTCAGCCAGCACGAGTTGGCCGGTCCTCTCCTCGCGGCGCACGATCACGTAGCGTCCGCGCGTCAACCGTCGGATCATGCGCGTGAGGGCATCGTCGTCGCGCTCACTGGACAGTGTTTTCCAGTTCTCGATCAGCGACTGAAGCGCAGGGTGTTGCGACAGGCTATCGAGACTGGCTGGTCGCGCAACAAAGTCATCCGGGCGGGCAAGTTGGCGCAAGTTGATGAGCTGCAGCAGCCGATGCGCGAACAGATCCAGGTTCCGGTGGATCTCAAAGTGCCAGGTGAGATCGAAATAGGTGAGGGCGACACGGTCGTACGCGCTGGTGGCCAGCCACGCCATTGTCGTCTCAAACGTACTCTGGCTGACGATTGACGGGCGAACGCGCACCTGTGCCGAGGGGCCGAACTCATCAATTACAACGAAGCCAAGATTCTTAACAAGGTAGGGTGTTTGATCTTTGTGCGACGCGCGCGCAGCAAATGATCTACGAATTGTGCGCGAATTCTCGGGCCACAATCCACCTTGGTCATCGACAAGAAGTACCGACACAACGAAGCCTGTACATTAACTGGATGGTGCAAAATGCAGGCAAAGGCTTAAGTTTCTATTCCGCCAACGTTTTCAGTCGCTTCAATTTATAAAGCTTATTCCATCCGCCATTTCAATGGCTCGGGTAAACGCCGGTGTGCATATCGCGATGTTTGATGTTTCGTGTCGTGTTTTGTCGTGATCTTGACGCGTCAGTTTGATGACGAGCACCAGTTGGGCTTTTGGCCGCGCCCGCGCCAGGCTCTTGCCAGGCGATCTTGAGTCAAAATGTCCTTCAAATCGGTATTGCCGATAAAGACGCGGACACGGTGTCGCCCTTCGCTGTCAGGGCCGACCGGTACCCCTACGGTGCTTGCTGACCAGGTTTGTCGCCGTAGCAATTCCACGACCCGATCACGAGCGGCTTTACCGCGCAGAGCTTCTTCCGCACATTGTGCCCGGCTAGGCTCGGCTTCCGGCGCATCATAGCCAACGATGCGTACCTGACGATTCTCACAAATCAGGGTGTCCGCATCCACAATGCGCCATCCGAGATTGTCGGGGAATGTCGTGGCGTTGGTAGACCCGGTCGGTCCAAGCCGTTTGGCGATTGCACACGGGCCAAGCCACGCATGCGGATGGAAGGTATCCGGGTACATACCGCCGATGATCGTGCCACCCAGCCCGCACGCAGCCAGGACGACAAGCGCCAGAATAAACTGGATCATGAAAGCTCCAATCAGACGTTGTGTAACTGATATCCGCGGTGCGGGCGGCGTCAACATGAATGCGCCTGTGCGGGATCGACATCGTGAGCTCGGACGGAAATAGACTGAGTCGCCCGGCACGTCGCCCGATTGCCTCCGCACGCATCGCATTTGCAGGGTTGGTGATTTCCGACGCAACACCTCTTGGTTCGGTCGCCCTTGATCTTTTGAAGTTGATGACGATTTCAGATCCAGCAACTGGCGTTTGCTGTTTGTGCCATCAGCGTGCAGACGTACGCGCTGTCGTGCGCGGTTGCGCGACGACCTGTAACCGCAACATGAGCCGCCGGGCATGCTTCCGGTGGCGACGTGGATCGCGTTTGTGACGAGATTGCGATGTGCGCTACGCTTCGGCGCTGCGTCGCCGTCCACGCCGCGGCGTTCGCTCAGTTGCTGCGTCCGATCCGACCTGTGTCCGTCGCCAAAGGGAGATAGCATGCTCGACCGCCTTATGGACTTTCTCTCCGGAACCAATGAAGAGCCTGGTATCGTTCAGACGGATCTCGATCTGGCCGTTGCGGCGCTGTTGGTTGAAGCGGCGCGCATGGACGACGTCTTCGATGACGCGGAACGCGCGACGATAGAGAGCTTGCTGGCGAAACGGTTTGAGCTTTCGGAATCTGACGCAGCCACACTCGTCGCGCGTGCGGACGAGCGCGTGCAGGCCTCGGCGCAGTATTTCCGGTTTACGCACGAAATCGTGCAGCGCATGAGCGAGGAAGAGCGCGGTGGCGTGATCGAGATGCTCTGGCGCGTCGCCTACGCAGACGGGGAACTAGACCCGCATGAGGACGCTCTCATCCGCCAGATCGCGGGGCTGATCCATGTCACGGATCGCGATCGCGCGCGCGCCCGGCAGCGCGCATTGGGGACACCCCAGGTCTGAGCGACCCGAAGACAGGTCGCTCAGAGATTGACGTGCGGCCTTGATCCGGCAGTGAATTAGCGGCGGCCGTAGTCGCTGCGTCAGCTCATGGCCTTTTGCAGGTTCTCGTCGATCTTGTCCAAGAAGCCTGTGGTGGACAGCCACGGCTGATCCGGGCCGATCAACAGCGCGAGATCCTTGGTCATGTCGCCCGACTCGACCGTGTTGACGCACACTTTCTCGAGGGTTTCGGCAAAGTTGGCCAACGCGGCGTTGTCGTCGAGCTTCGCGCGATGCTTGAGACCACGTGTCCAGGCAAAAATCGATGCAATCGAGTTGGTTGACGTCTCAAGACCCTTTTGATGGTTCCGATAGTGGCGGGTGACGGTGCCGTGGGCGGCTTCCGCTTCGACGGTCTTGCCGTCCGGCGTCATCAAGACCGAGGTCATCAGGCCGAGTGAACCAAACCCTTGCGCAACGGTATCCGACTGGACGTCGCCGTCGTAGTTCTTACAAGCCCACACGTAGCCGCCAGACCATTTCATGGCGCAGGCGACCATGTCGTCGATCAGGCGGTGTTCGTAGGTGATGTTTGCGGCAGCGAATTTGTCCTTGAACTCGGTCTCGAAGACCTCCTCGAACAGTTCCTTGAAGCGGCCGTCGTACTGCTTGAGAATCGTGTTCTTGGTCGACATGTAGACCGGGTAACCGCGGCTCAGGCCGTAGTTCATTGAGGCCCGCGCGAAATCGCGGATCGACTCGTCGAGATTGTACATGGCCATCGCGACGCCGCCTGCGGGCGCATCGAAGACTTCGTGTTCAATGACCTGACCGTCGGCGCCCTCGAACTTGATGGTCAGCTTGCCGGCCGTAGGAAACTTGAAATCGGTGGCACGATACTGGTCACCAAAGGCATGGCGGCCGATCACAATGGGTTGCGTCCAGCCCGGCACGAGGCGCGGGACATTGGCGCAAATGATCGGCTCGCGGAAGATGACACCGCCGATAATGTTGCGGATGGTGCCGTTTGGTGAGCGGTACATCCGCTTCAGCCCGAATTCTGCGACGCGATCTTCGTCGGGCGTGATCGTCGCGCATTTGACGCCGACCCCGTGCCGCTTGATTGCTTCCGCCGCATCGACGGTGACCTGGTCGTCCGTCTGGTCGCGATACTCGATGCCGAGGTCGTAGTACTCCAGTTTGACGTCGAGGTAGGGGTGGATCAACTTGTCCTTGATGAACTGCCAGATGATCCGCGTCATTTCATCGCCGTCCAACTCGACAACGGTGCCTTCGACTTTAATTTTGGACATGCGTGCCCACCTCCTTCGCGGTTCGTTGGCCGTGCAGCGGAGATCCTCGAACATCGAGATCGCCAAGTATGACCGGACGGCACACCGCGCCGCCGGGGAAAAGTTTGGTAAGTGGGGCTGACATATCGCGGTCCGGCAGATTGGCCAAGCGATGTCGTTGTTCGACATTGGGCGAGCCTTCAGCCGTGGACAGGCGTCGCGGCACGTGTGACGAGCCGATATAGTGATGCTCGCCGGCATCGCGGTGCGTGTCGTGTCGGCTGCTGGAGGACGGACGAGCCATTTCAAATCATCCAAATCTCATCCAAGCAAAGTCGGGCGCGCCCACGGTTGGCGGTCAAGCGTTGTCGGAAGTTGTTCATCGAGCGCATGAAGATGGGCCGGACAGCGTATTGCAGCCGGCGGCGCCGGATGGCCTGGATCGTGCCCGGTTGGAGGCTGTGCTGACTTATTGCGCTGAACGGCAGTGCGAATCGGCACACGTGACATGCCCGGGGTGTCGTTTGCGTCGGAACCAGGAGGGCATTGATTCGCTCGATGCCTTTGCACGCGCGTTCGCTCGCATCGAGGCTGAGGAAACCGGTCTGACGATCGTCGGAGGGCAGGGTGAGGCGACTCATCGCGTTGCCAGTCTTGAGAACTTGGCGCGCGATTGGGCCGGGGAGGAATACTGGTTTTGGGCGAGGCGCGTGCTGCGCAAGGTGCGCTATGGCGTGCGGCAGACGGATGAGTTGTTAGACGCGCCGTTCGCGGCCTCAGATGCACCGTCGATCTTGCTGATGGAACCGCAGATTGCTGAGAATGTCGGCATGGCGGCGCGGGCGATGGCTAATTTTGGGCTTGATGATCTGCATATCATCAAGCCGCGTGATGGCTGGCCGAGTGAAAAGGCCCGTGCGGTGGCGTCTGGTGCGTCGGCGATTATTGACGGTGCCGGCGTCCACGGCAACCTGGGTGAGGCGATCAGTGACTTGCATTGGGTTGCGGCAACGACCGCGCGCCAGCGTGATCTGAGAAAGCCCGTTCTAACGCCAGAGCAGGCGGCGGCCGAGATGCGGCGCCGCACAGCCCGTGGTGAGCGGTGTGGCATCTTGTTCGGGCGCGAGCGGAACGGATTGCAGAGCGATGAGGTTGCGGACTGCAACGCAATTGTGATGATTCCTGTGAATCGCAAGTTCGCATCGCTGAACTTGGCACAGTCCGTCCTGCTTATGGGTTATGCTTGGTTATGCTCAGGTTCGGATGCCACACTTGGTCGCGTAACAGATCGTGAACGCAGGTTAAGCACGGGTCTCAACCTAGGGCACGACGTGCCGGCGAAACAGTCTGACCGGGAACGCTTTTTTGAACATCTTGAAACGGAGTTGGATGCACGAGGTTTTTTCACGCCGCCGGAGCGAAAACCGATTACAGTCCGTAACTTACGGTCAATGTTCCTGCGGGCTGACTTGACGGCGCAAGAAGTTCGTACGCTTCGTGGCATTGTCGTCACTCTGACGCGGCGTCCGCGAAACGGTCACCAGTCCGGTCAATAGAGTGCCATCTTCATGCCCATTTTCGGCAGCTACCACCCGGCAGATAACGGCGGTGGCCACGCGCAGCAAATGGGCGAAACGGTCAATTAACAATTGTTTGGAGAAAAGGGGCGACGAAGCATGGGTGGGATCACTTTGGCGGCATGCCGATGCGGGGCTTCAGCAGCGATTGGGCTTGCCCTGATTCTGAGTGTATCGATTCCTGCATCGGCGCAGGGGTTGAGCGAAAAGGCGGTCAAAACGTTCATGAACTATGCATGGTCGTTGACCCCGCAGAAGTTCACGAAGCCGGACGGCACAAGCGTCCTGATCGACAAAACCAAGAGAGATGAAGTGGTTGTGCCGGTTCAGAAGGCACGCGAAGTCATCATGGCCGGACGCCTGACTGCCCACGCTCAGATCTGTGATCTACCGGAAGCGCAAGTGGCGAATTACCAGTCTTTGATGCGGCGCACGCAGCAGGTCGAGAAATGGACGCCGCAGCAGATCATCTACATAAATCAGCTTCATCTCACCACGGTGATGCTGCTGACAGGTAAGATTCAGCTGGTCGAGAAGCGCGGCGACAAAGAGATCGTCATTGACGATAAAAAGAAGAGCAAGGCGCGGACCTGCTCGAAGGACGAGCGCATCAAGGTTAAGAAGCTGATCATCGAGTACCTGAACTCCGAGCCGAAGGTGAAATCGGCGTCTTCAAAGAAACAAGGCTAAGTCGCACGGTAAGTTGTTGACGGGCGCGCCGACGTGGCGTAACCGGACGTTTGGCGGGTCGCTTGGGCGGCCCGCTAACTTTTTGCACCCGTGGCGGGCGCCAAGGTCACACTCAGCGGGCGTATTCAGTACGTGTGCTGGTGACAAATCAGGCGCAGGCCTGTCGGTCAGCGGTCGTTGACCCTTGTGGTCTTTGATCGCGGCAGAGGAGGGGGCTCTCCAAAGTCACAATCCTGGAGTGCTGGAATGACAAAGCGCATACGCGCCAAGCATAAGATTGATCGCCGTCTTGGCGAAAACATCTGGGGTCGGCCGAAAAGCCCGCTCAATCGCCGCAGTTCGCGTCCTGGCCAACATGGTGACCGCCGCGGCGGCAAACTGTCTGACTTCGGTCAACAGTTGCGCGCGAAGCAAAAGCTCAAGGGCTACTACGCAAACATTTCGGAGCGACACTTCCGCCGGCTTTATGCTGAGGCGGCACGCCTGAAAGGGTCCACGTCGGAGCACTTGATCGGCTTGCTCGAACGCCGCCTTGATGCGGTTGTCTATCGGGCCAAGTTTGTTCCCACAATGTTTGCGTCCCGGCAGCTCGTGAGCCACGGGCACGTCATGGTGAATGGCCGGAAAGTCAACATCCCGAGCTATCGCTGTAAGATCGGCGACGTTGTTGAAGTCCGCCAGAAGTCTCGTGAAATCCCGATGGTCATGGAGGCCGTCAAAAGCGGTGAGCGTGACATTCCGGAGTACATTGACGTCGACGCGGCGAAATTCACGGCGAGATACGTCCGGATACCTGCTTTGGCAGATGTCCCCTATCCGGTGATGATGGAGCCGAACCTCGTGGTTGAGTTCTACTCCCGCTAACGTTCTGTCCGCAGAAACCAACATGTGGCGTATCTTTTGTTGCGCCACATTGCTTGCGACGCGTTCACGCACGCCCTGCCTGGCCAGCTGTTGTCGGCTGAGAAAACGTATTGGCCCAGGCGTAGGCCAGCATTGTCATGAGCGTGGCACCAGCGAAAAAGTACGCGCCCGGCAGAACCGTGGCCTCGGTGTAACCTGATGAATTCATGTAGAAAATCATCAGGGCCAGCACCATAACATCCGTCATGGAATAGCGGCCCAAGAACTCCATCGTCGAAATATACCGGCGGGATCGGCGGCCATGGAGAAGTTCAGGGCGGATCGCCAGAACATTCAGATAAAACAGTTTGAGGAACGGGAACACGACGGACGTTATCAGAAGGATCAGGCAGAGAAAGACCTCGCCACTCTGATAAAGCGCTTCAATGATCGACAAGATCGAGTGATCGCTGGTCCAGACATAAGCGGTTGTGAAACTGATAACCGGCAGTGTGAGCCCGAGAATAAAGCAGGCTGTTGCGCCAATCAGAAACACGCTGAACGCCGACGTCAGCACAATCGACCGCGACATCGCAGGATGCGCGCGACGACTTGAATCGAGCGTGCGTTGCGTTTCAGCATGCAAAAAGCTGTACGACAGCATGATTATGACGACGGCTGCGGTGAAGAAGTAGACGCCGTTGCCGCTGCTGGCGGTGTAAACGCTGGCCTGGCGTATGAAAAAGATGGTCAGCGCGAGCACGAGGACATCGTGCATCGAAAATTTCCCTAACCATTCCAGGGTTTTTAGGTAGCGGCTATAGCGAATGATGTTGGCCTGGGGCAAAACCGAAAGCAGCACCAGATAGATCAGCTTGAAGAATGGCAGCAGAATCGAAAAAACGAGAATGACGCCGCCGAGAAAGTACTGCTGATCTCGAAACAACAGCCAAACCGTTTCGACCAGCGAGTGTTCGGTGGTGAAATAGTTGAGCTGGCGCAATTCAACGATCGGCTGCGAAATGCCGGCCGTCAGGCACGCGCATGCGGCCAGAATGGCCACAAGCAACAGCTGACGACGCCCACCCAGAAGACGTGCGGCAGTATGGTTTTTGGTCGTCATCGATCCGCAGCAACGAAAAGCTCCGACTCGTTATTACGAATCGGAGCGGCGAAAGCGGGGCAGACTAGGTTGTTGTTTCCCAGCGGCCGACAGAGGTTAAGCGACCACAGTTGACTTATTAAAGGAGATGCCCTGCTTCGCGAGATGGTCCTGAAGCTCGCCTGCCTCATACATTTCACGAACAATGTCGCAACCGCCAACAAACTCGCCCTTAATGTAGAGCTGCGGGATTGTCGGCCAATTCGAGAATTGTTTCACGCCTTCGCGCACGGACATGTCTTCAAGGACGTTGAAGTCCTTCGCGTCGACGTCCAGCAGGGCCATAATCTGCGCAACCTGTGCAGAGAATCCGCACTGCGGGAATTGCTGCGTGCCCTTCATGAACAGAACGACGTCATGGCTGTTCACGGTTTGGCGGATCCAATCTTGGACATCCTGGCCGGGGTTTTGTGCGTCGGTCGTGGTCATTACAGTCATCCTCGGTTCGCGCGATTAAAAGTCGCGGGAGGGGTTTGTGGTCTCGAAAAAGATGTGGGCAGCTGTTCGCCTTGTCAACTTGCGCCGGGATGCGCTCGGCCCCCAAGCCGGGAGGACTGGTGATTGGAGCCAAGCGCTGCGCCGCGCGCAAATGAACAGGCAGCTGTGTGGTGTTTCAACGGCTTATGACGGTCTCGCCGCCGTTGTCAGCGCAAGCGCATGCAACACATCGCCCATGCGGCCGCCGAGTGCATCGTAAACCATTTGATGCTGTTGGACCCGGGTTTTACCGGCAAATGCGGCAGAAACCACGTGGGCTGCGTAGTGATCTCCATCACCGGCGAGATCCTTGATGGTCACGTCGGCATCCGGCAGGGCGGATTTGATCAGACGTTCGAGTTCTGTGGCATCCATCGGCATAGGCGGGCTCCCGGTTTGAGGCGGCTCTTTTCAAGCTGGTGATTGCGGTGGCGCTGTTGAAGGCGCTGGGTCCTGCATAAGCTCTGGAAACCAAGCTTCATGCGCCTGTCGCAACGCGACCAGCGACAGCTGCCCTTCGCCGGGCAGCACGATCGTATCGCCGCCGGTTCGCGCGACAATGCGAACCGGCAATGCCAACAGTTTGGCGCGCTCCACCGTGCGAGACGCCGTTTCCGGGTCGACCTCGACCACATAACGCCCTTGGTCTTCGCCAAACCAGATGGCGTGTGCCGGCAGGCGCCCTTCGTACGGATAAAGGTGGACCCCGCGGTTGCCTGCGAGCGCCATTTCCGTAATTGCGACCAGCAACCCGCCGTCTGACACATCGTGCACGCTTCGGACCACTTGCTCACGGATCAAGGCGCGCACCAGCGTTCCCGCCTTGATTTCTTCGGCAAGATCGACCGGTGGTGGTGCGCCCTCAAGTCGCCCGGTGGCATGGGCCTGATACAGTGATTGTCCGAGATGACCTTGCTCACGACCGATGGCGATTAACAGGCTGCCGTCCTGTTTCAGCCCAATGTCAGCCGTCTTCTCGATGTCAGGAATGATCCCGACGCCGCCGATTGCCGGTGTTGGCAGAATGCCGGCACCATTCGTTTCATTGTAGAGCGAGACGTTGCCCGACACGACCGGATAGTCGAGCGCGCGACAGGCGATCCCGATCCCACGAACAGCTTCGACGAACTGCCCCATGATCTCTGGTCGCTCCGGGCTCGCGAAGTTCAGGTTGTCGGTGATGGCGATGGGGTCTGCGCCGACGGCCGTGAGATTGCGCCACGTTTCAACAACGGCCTGTTGTGCGCCCATTTCCGGGTCCGCTGCCACATAGCGCGGTGTGACGTCACACGTTGCCGCGATTCCCTTGCTCGTTCCGTGAATGCGCACAACAGCTGCGTCACCGCCGGGACGTTGGATCGTGTCGCCCATCACCATATGATCGTACTGTTCCCAAACCCACCGGCGGGACGACAAATGTGGTCCGCCCATCATCTCCCGTAGTGCTGTGAGGATTGCACCCGCGTTCGGCACCCATTCAGCCAGAATTGTCCGCGGTTTTTCGCACGGAACCCATGGCCGTCGGTAGAGCGGTGCGCTGTCCGCCAGCGTCGCAACGGGAATGTCGGCTTCGACGTTGTTCTTGTGTTTCACGATCAGGCGGCCGGTGTCGGTCGTTTCGCCGATCACCGCAAAGTCGAGCCCCCACTTGTGAAAAATGGCTTCCGCGGTTGGCTCAGAACCCGGCCGCAGCACCATGAGCATGCGCTCCTGGCTCTCCGACAGCATCATCTCGTAGGCTGTCATCGCGTGTTCGCGCTGCGGAACGAGGTCCAAGTTCAGCGTGATACCGACACCGCCTTTGTCCGCCATTTCGGATGTCGAGGACGTCAGCCCGGCTGCACCCATGTCTTGGATGGCGATGATCGAATCGGATGCCATCAATTCGAGGCAGGCTTCGATCAGCAGTTTTTCCGTAAACGGGTCACCGACCTGCACCGTCGGGCGGTTGTCTTCGGTTTGATCGTCGAATTCGGCCGACGCCATGGTCGCGCCGTGAATGCCGTCGCGGCCAGTTTTTGCGCCCACATAGACGACGGGCAGGCCAAGACCTTTCGCAGCCGATGTGAAGACTTTGTCGGTGCGCGCAAGGCCAACGCACATCGCGTTGACGAGAATATTGTTGTTGTACGACGGATCGAAATTGACTTCGCCGCCGACGGTTGGGACGCCAACGCAATTGCCGTAGCCGCCGATCCCGGCAACGACACCCGACACGAGATGGCGCGTTTTGGGATGATCGGGTGCGCCGAACCGAAGCGCATTGAGGTTCGCGACGGGTCGGGCACCCATGGTGAATACGTCGCGCATGATGCCGCCGACGCCTGTGGCCGCGCCTTGATACGGTTCGATGAACGAGGGATGGTTGTGGCTTTCCATCTTGAAGATGGCGCAATCCCCGTCGCCCAGATCGACAACGCCGGCATTCTCGCCGGGGCCGTATATGACGCGCGGGCCCTCGGTCGGCAGTTCGCGCAGCCAGACGCGGCTTGACTTATACGAACAGTGCTCTGACCACATGACCGAGAATATGCCAAGCTCGGTTAACGACGGCGTACGGCCGAGAATACTGAGCAGTTTGTCATATTCGTCAGGCCGCAAGCCGTGTTCGGCCACCAGTTCCGGCGTGATCTTGAACCCGCCGTTTTCCGAACCATCAGCGCTCATATGTTCACCACGTTTTCCCGCCTCGTGAGCCGCTTATAGCGTTGCGATGCCGTGTTGTCGTGGCTCTTGAACCATTTCTGCCCGCAGCAATTTCCGAAGGAAACGGCGCAATGCCAACCCGACGGACACGGCCCTGAACTCATCTCGGGAACCGATCGCTCCTGTAACGCGACATACAACTGCGTGGTGCCACTTGGACGCGCACGTTCGAAGCTGCGCAGACGGAGTTGTTATGCTGCGATTGTCGCTTGCAAGTACGGTTATGGCTCTGATCGGCATTTTGGGGATGGCGACGCTGATCGCCGCCGCGGCAGCCGCGGGTTTCGGCGTTTCCAACCCCGTTCAGCACGCAAATGCCGATGTGCAGCGCATGGCTGCGCTCTCGACGGTGTCGGCTGAGCGTCCAAACATCGTCAGGAAGCGGTCAACCCGTGTTTGCCGCGTTCATAAGGCCTTGACACACTTCGAAGGCTGCTGGTGGCGGCTGCGGCAGTGTATTTCAGACGACAGAGTCGTGTCTTCGGGCTGGATCCGCGTCAGTTGTGGCGCCGCAGTGGACGCATCCGTCAGACCATAAAGCCATTGCGGTCTGGAGTGACACGCATTCGAGAGAAATAGACTTGCGCGGGATTTGCGCTACGCGGCCAGCGCCAGAGCGCTTTCAAACAATCCGCGGCCGTCACTGCCACCGAGGGCGGCCTCATACAGGCGCTCCGGATGCGGCATCAGGCCAACAACGTTGCGTTGCTTTGAACAGATGCCGGCGATGTTGCCCTGAGACCCGTTGGGATTGGCGGATGGTGACGGCGCGCCGTCCGGGGCAACGTATCGGAAGACGATCTGCCCGTCGTCCTCAAGCTGCTGTAGGGTCTGCTCGTCCGCGAAGTAGTTGCCGTCGTGGTGGGCAACGGGCATCCGCAAGACTTGGCCGCGTTGGAATGTGTTCGTGAACGGCGTTGCTGTCTGTTCCACGCGGACGTGGACATCGCGGCAGACGAACTTGAGCGAGGCGTTGCGCATCAGGACGCCGGGCAAGAGCCCACACTCGCACAGCACCTGGAAACCATTGCAAATGCCAATGACCGGCGTACCCGTATTCGCGGCGTCCACGATGGCGCGCATGATCGGCGACCGTGCGGCGATGGCGCCGCATCTGAGGTAATCGCCGTAGGAAAACCCGCCCGGGATGACAATGAGCGACGATGGCGGCAACTCGGTTTCGCCGTGCCACACCATTTGAACGGGTTGGCCCGAAATCTTCTCAATCGCGACTTTCGAGTCCCGATCGCAGTTCGATCCGGGGAAAACGATCACTGTGGGGTTCATGTTCGCTTATCACTCGACGAGTTCGACGGCGTAGGTCTCGATGACCGTGTTTGCCAGCAGCTGTTCGCACATGTTTTCCACCGCCGCGCGCGCAGCGGTTGCATCCGTTTCCGCAAGTTCGATCTCGATCCACTTGCCTTGCCGGACGCTGTCGATGCCGGTGAAGCCTAAACCGGATAACGCGCTCGATATGGCAAGCCCCTGGGGATCGAGCACACCGTGCTTGAGTGTGACTTTGACCAGCGCTTTCATCGGCTTCCCCGCTGTCGATGTTTCGCGACGTTATGTGTCAGGCAGGCGTCTGTGCAACGCAGCTCTATTCTCCGGCTGGTTCGGACTGCTTGTCCGTGTTTGAGACCGCCAAAACAGGACCTTGACCAACAGCCGGGCGACTTTCGTGGAGTACACCCAAGCGTCGCGCGACTTCTTGATAGGCCTCGAGCACGTTCCCGAGATCCTGCCGGAATCGGTCTTTGTCAAGCTTGTTCTGTGTCTGGATGTCCCATAGTCGGCAGCTGTCAGGGCTGATTTCGTCGGCCAGGAGAATCCGCATCACGTCGTTCTCCCAGGCCCGGCCAAACTCCATTTTGAAGTCAACCAACCGGATACCAACGCCCAGAAACAATCCGACCAGGAAATCGTTCACGCGCAGAGCCAGGCTCATGATCTCGTCGATTTCCGGAGGGGAGGCCCAGCCGAAGGCGGTGATATGTTCCTCCGTGATCATCGGATCGTTCAATTCATCGTTCTTATAATAGAATTCGATGATCGAACGCGGCAGCGGCGTGCCTTCCTCAAGGCCGAGGCGCTTGGAAATCGAGCCAGCCGCAAGATTGCGGACAACAACCTCGATCGGAATGATCTCGACTTCGCGGATCAACTGCTCGCGCATGTTCATGCGGCGCATGAAATGGGTCGGAATGCCGATTTCGCCCAGGCGCAGGAACAAGAACTCCGAAATCCGGTTGTTCAGAACGCCTTTGCCGTCGATTTGCGCGTGCTTTTCACCATTGAACGCAGTCGCATCATCCTTGAAGTGCTGGATCAGGGTTCCGGGTTCCGGACCTTCATACAGAACCTTTGCCTTGCCTTCATAAACGCGGCGGCGCCTGTTCATTCCGTCTGTCCCCTGGGCGCGCCGAACGCGATATCGGCTCTGGCGGCCTTGGGCCAGAGTTGCCAACTCTCGCTGCGCGCGATGGCTGGGAAACGCGCGCCAGTCCTGCGGTCGCAGCGTTCTGCCAGCGGTTAATGCTTTGTACTGCGGAGACCGATAGCAGCCACGGCGCCTGAACGCAAAAACTGCGCGGCCGAAACGGTCGCAGAACTTGGGTCGTGGCCCCTAGCTGAAAACTGGTCACGACACAATGTTAGTGGCAATAGGCCAAAGCGATGGCAAGACGCTGGCTGTCGATGTTGCGAACACGGCCTATGCCGGTGAATTTCACGATGTCGGCGCCGATCGGTCTTGGGATTTGGCTGTACACCATACGTGCCGGTACACGATATGGGCGAGTTATGGGATGTCGGGGCCTGCGTCGATCCGACCGGTGCCTGAAGCTGTGGAGAACGAGATGGCGACTTTTGACGATCGGGAACGTGCGTTTGAGAACAAATTCGCACACGACCAAGAGCTCAAGTTCAAGGCCGAAGCCCGGCGCAACAAGATGCTGGCGGATTGGGCGGGCGAAAAGCTGGGCCTCACCGGTGATGCAGCCGCTGAATACGCCAAAGACGTCCGCCGCGCCGACCTGGAAGAAGCCGGAGATGACGATGTGTTTCGCAAGGTCCGGGCCGACTTCGATGCGAAAGGCGTCAACGTGACGGATGACGAACTGCGCGACAAAATGGACGCGTTCCTGCGCGCGGCTGTCGAACAGATTGAGAGCAAAGGCTGAGTGCCAAGCAGATATGCGTCATTGCGACGCGCTTGGATCTCCGCGTACTTGCGGTCCGTGGTAATCTGGATCGTGCGTGCGCGCATTGCGCTGTGAGGCTGAGAGGGGCCGGTTCGGCCCCTTTTTCCAGTGCGTAAGCCGCCCCATCGGGCAATCACTACCGGGCAATCACTACGGGGCAATTACTGAGGCGTTCCGGTTGCGCTGTTTGGCGCGGCCTTCGATAGCGGCTTCAGCGAAATGCGATAGGTTGCCGATCCGGACACGCGGACGCCGCGCGCTTGATAGCGCGATGTACTGGTGTTCATTTGGCTTGAGACGTTCGCTCGGCTGATTTTGCAAGACGACGCGATTGTCTCCAGAAGCGCGGCGCACTCCTTTGCCAGAAGTGTGTAAACGGCCCGCCGCCCTTTCTCCGAGAGAACGGCCTGTTCCTCGATCGACCGAGGATTGCCTTCCATGAAGAACTGATAGCTGACCGAAATGGAAACGCCGCCGCCAAGCAACTTACTTGCGGTTTTGGACTTCGGCTTGAGTGGGAACGGTGAAATGCCGGTTTGTGCCATGGCAGGCCCAGAAATCAGCGCGATTGCAATCGCAGCAAGCATGCTTGAGGCGAGCTTTCGAAGCATTGGCGGTCTCCGGTCTTAAGTGAAAGCAAACGAGCCTAGAGTCTTTCGTGGTTAGCTGAAACCTCCCACATCGACCCGGCGCTCTACGACACCGTGTCTTGAGGTGAGCGGGTTGTGTGGGCCGGCGACGTGAGCCCGCCTCTGGCGGAAATGACCTAGTGTTTCGACTATCCGGTACTTTTGAACCTTTCGTGTCCCGATCTATAGCCGCGGCGGCAACAAGCGGTATATGCCGGCAATCGAGTTCAAAGCGAGCTTATAAATCGCGCAAATGTAAGTGATCCCTCCGGCCAAGGGCCATGTCCGGAATCAGCGTTCAGGTGGCCGGCATCGCCTGCGTCAATCAATCGAGAGCCCCAGGATGCTGCGAATCCGGCGGCAACGTCGTAAGCGCAATAGGGGTCCGTGCGGCTCGCGACCATCAGCGAGGGAAACGCGAGCTTGTCCATCGGCGGCGGCAGCAAGGTCGCAGCCTGCGGAAACTCTTCAAGATGCGATGCGAGGTCTGGTGTGCCGACGAAGAACGCACCGTGGATTTTCCCGGCCGGTGCCGTGGCGGCTGAGTGAACAGCGGTAATGACGCCGGCGGAATGCCCAATGATCACGACGGGGCGTTCAGCATTGTGGACCGCCGAGAGCACGTTGGCGACCCAGACATCGCGGTCCGGCGCCCAAAAATCCGGCTGCTCGACCCGCCGCGCCGTCCCGAGTTTCGGCAGCCACCGATGGTACCACGTATCCGGTGCACCGCCGCCCAGCCCGGGCAGTATCAGAATGTCAGCCTCACGTGCCTTCATAGCAAACTCCGGCTCAGGCCTGATCGTGATCTGCGCCAAACACACGCGCGAAGATCGTATCCACGTGCTGCGTGTGGTAGGCGAGATCGAACATGTTTTCGAGGGCATCAGTAGCCAGATGTGCTGTCACATCCGGGTCCGCCTTCAGTTCTGACAGAAAATCCTTGCCTTCTTGCCAGGTCTTCATCGCGTTGCGTTGCACTAGCTGATAGGCCTGCTCGCGGCTGACACCGGCCTGGGTAAGGGCAAGGAGCACGCGCTGAGAATTGTGCAGGCCTCCAAGGCGATCCAGATTCTTCCGCATGTTGTCTGGATAAACAACCAGCGTTTCAACCACACCGGCGAGACGGTTCAGGGCAAAGTCCAGCGTTACGGTGGTGTCCGGGCCGATCATGCGCTCGACGGAGGAATGTGAGATGTCGCGTTCGTGCCAGAGGGCGACGTTCTCGAGAGCTGGGATCACAGCGCTGCGCACAACTCGCGCCAGTCCCGTGAGGTTCTCGGTCAGAACAGGGTTCCGCTTGTGCGGCATTGCCGAGGAGCCCTTTTGACCCGGCGAAAAGTACTCTTCGGCCTCCAGAACTTCCGTGCGTTGCAGGTGGCGGATCTCAGTCGCCAACCGCTCGATCGATGATGCGATGACGCCAAGGGTCGCAAAGTACATGGCATGGCGATCACGCGGGATAACCTGGGTTGAGACCGGTTCGGGCGCCAGTCCCAGGGCGTCTGCAACGTGGGTTTCAATGCGTGGGTCGATGTTGGCGAACGTCCCAACCGCGCCCGAGAGCGCGCAGGTTGCGATTTCTGAGCGCGCCGAAAGCAGGCGTGCCTTGCCGCGCGCAAACTCAGCGTAAAACGAGGCAAGTTTGACGCCGAAGGTCGTGGGTTCTGCGTGTATCCCGTGACTGCGACCAATCGTCAGTGTGTGCCGGTGCTCGATTGCCCGCTTTTTCAGCGCCGCCAGGAGACGGTCAACATCACTCAGCAAGACATCGGTCGCGCGAACCAGTTGCACGTTCAGGCAGGTGTCGAGCACATCCGATGATGTCATGCCCTGATGCACGAATCGCGCCTCCGGGCCGACATGTTCGGCAAGATGGGTCAGGAATGCGATAACATCGTGCTTGGTCTCTCGTTCGATCTCGTCAATACGTGCGACATCGAATGTCGCTGCATTCCCTTTTGCCCAGATTGTTTCAGCGGCAGCCTGCGGGATTATTCCGAGATTGGCCATCGCCGTTGCGGCATGGGCCTCGATTTCAAACCAAATCCGAAAGCGCGTTTCCGGTGCCCAAATGGACGCCATTTCTGGTCGTGAGTAACGCGGGATCATGTGCGACGGCCCTAACCGGTTCTTGCGTTCAGCGTGCAGCGCTAGCAGAGACATAGTCAGGCAGGCAAATCGCAAGGCTTGATCACGCACAGTGACGTAGCGTGAAGGCATAGCCAGAACGACATGGCCAGAACGACATGGCTCAGACAAAGAGATCAGTGAATGAACGAGATGACGGCACGCAAACACGACTGCATTGTGCTGGGGGCCGGAATTGTCGGCGTGTCCACGGCCTGCCAGCTCCAGATGGCCGGGTATGATGTCGTCTTGATCGACCGTCAGCCACCGGGACAGGCCACGTCATTCGGCAATGCCGGCCTGATTCAGCACGAGGCCATTGTGCCCTACATGATGCCGCGGGACTGGCGAACGCTGTTGACCATGGCGCGCAACAAGTCGACGCAAGCACATCTTCACTACCGTGCCGTGTTGCGGCTCGCGCCCTGGTTGTGGCGCTATTGGCGGAATTCCGGCCAGAGAGGCCTGACGGCTGGTGCTGAAGCGCATGCGCCTCTGGTGCTTCGGGCCGTCGCCGAGCACGAGAGCCTGATGGCGGAAGCCGGCTGCGCAGACATGCTCCGCCGGACCGGTTATGTCCGCTTGCATCGCGACACTGAAGACCTCGACGCGGATGAGGCTGAGCAGTCACGCCTTCACGACACCTACGGTATCGACTTTGAAGTGAAGAATCCCGATCAGCTGGAACAGATCGAACCGCACCTGCGGGAAGAGTTTGTGGGTGGGATCGTGTTGCCTCAGGTCGGATCGATTGGCGATCCGGAGGCCCTGACGCGGGCGTATGCCAAGTTGTTTGCCGAACGTGGTGGGCGCTTGGAGACCGGTGATGCACGCACCCTGAGCCGGTCGACGAATGGTAGTGGTTGGCAGGTGCAGAACATCGCGGGGCCGATCACGGCAGACCATGCGGTGATTGCGCTGGGTCCCTGGTCTGGCGATGTGCTCCGCGGGCTTGGCATCGATGTGCCGCTGGCTGTCAAACGCGGCTACCACATGCATTTTCGTGCCGGGGGCAACGCGACGCTCAATCATCCGCTGCTCGACGTCACGTACGGGTTTGCCATGGCGCCCATGGATCGCGGCGTTCGGGTGACCACCGGTGCGGAATTCGCGTTTCGGGACGCACGGCCGACGCCGGTGCAGTTGGAGCAGGTCGAGGCGATTGCGCGCCAGATCTTTCCATTGGCAGAACGTCTCGACCCGGAGCCTTGGATGGGCGCGCGCCCGTGTACGCCCGACCTCATTCCGGTCATCGGGCCCGTGCCGCGCCACAAGGGTCTTTGGGCGAACTTCGGGCACCATCATCTCGGCTTGACGCTAGGGCCGGTGACGGGGCGGCTGTTGGCACAAATGATGAAACAGGACGACCTGCTGACAGATCCGACGCCGTACGCAATTACACGCTTCTGATTGCGACAGGGCCGCGATCGGGCCCGCTCGCGCCATGGTGATGCGCTGGCCCCCGCCTTACAATGCAGCGCCGAGAGGTGGGAACCAGGGTAGGGCGACGAGCGGTGGGTTGAGCCACGCGACCCATTGATGGTGCAAGAACTGTGTCACGAAAACCTGCGCGATGAGACCAAACCAGATTGTAACGTGGACGGCCGACTGCAGCATAGTCACCAGGCCTGCCAGGAGGCTCGGCTTTGGCTGAGGTGCTTGCTTTGCCACGACGAGGGTCGCGCGTGCATAAAGCCGGGCACTTGCCCGGCGCAGCCAAATCAGAACGAGAAGCAGGTATGCGGTTGCCCAGAACTGGTAGCTGTTGGCAAAGGCCTCAACCTCAGCGGCGTTGCGCTCAAGAAAGCCGGGGCTCCAGAATTCGACGAAAACAGGGGCGGACTTCAGGATGCCCAACGGCAGCGCGGCGACCACGAACAGCAACGATAGTCCCGCATAGCGCCAGCCGACGGCGCGTATAAGATGGCGAACATCATGCCCGGCAAAGAACGCGGCCATGCGGCCGGTTGCTGCTTGATGCGCAAGGGCCATTGGCAGGCGCGAGAGCAGTGGCAACGCGATGAGAACGCCAAGCAGACCAAGTGTCGGTCCAACCCAGGCTTGTTCATAGCCCTTGTTGAATGAGTTGTTCCAACCGGCCCACCAGGCCAGCAGCCACAGCGTTGTAAATGGCAGCGTTCCTGCCGCAATCGTAACGGCCGCGCCGACACCGCGCCGCGCGTTGGCGATCAGCGCACCGAACCATCTGGTCAGGACAGGCGCAGGGCCGGCAGATTCCCATGCGATCCAGTTCGGCAAATGTGGGCGACTGCCGATCGTTTCGGGATGCGCGTGCCGCAATCGCTGGCTTGCCCACCTCGTCTCATGTTCCATCATGCGAAAAAGCCAACCGAGAACCAGAACCGCGGTCAGCGGCGTCAGGCACAAGAGAACGCCCACAAACAGTCGCGCCAACGATGCGAGGTGGCCCAGGAGGCCGCGCTTGCCTTCAGAGCGGGCTTCGAAGGGTGTCGATGCGGTATCGACAGCGCTCATAGAAACACCTCGTCCAGCACCCGGCCTTCCGCGCGGCGTGCGGTAAACCCCAGGGCGGCGGCAACGGTTGCCGCGATGCTGGTCTGATCAACGGCTTTGTCGAGAACGCGCCCGCGCGTCACGTCTGGGCCGGCGATGAGGGCCCAGATCTCGTGTGCCGAGCGTGAATTGAAGTGGTGTTGGAATGGAACGCTCATGAGCGGGTTTGCGTCGCGGCCGCAATCGGGAACGACAACGAGCACCGTTCGGTTTCGGTACGCCGGCAACATGTCCATCAGGGCCACCAACCGCTCGAGCCCCCGATCGATCCGGGTAATGGCCCGCGTGTAGTGGGATGCG